>NZ_JBFRCN010000058.1:0-59651 GCF_040965835.1 Paraburkholderia sp. BR10872 | reverse complement strand
CGTCACGAACGCGGATGGGGAAAAGCTGTCGAAGCAGACCGGGGCGCAGGCGCTCGACGCGTCACGCCCGCTGGAAACGCTGATGGCCGCCGCACGGCACCTGGGCCTCGAATTGCACGATCCCGCGCCCGCGACGCTCGCAGCGTTCCAGCTGGCCGCGATCGACGCGTGGAAGCGGCGGCTCGTGCAATTGCCCGCCGCATAAACAAAAACGGCATGCCGCCAGGAGCGACATGCCGTTTTTTTTGCGTCGCGCGATTCTTTCGCGCTCGAACTCAGCTCGAAGACGACGTCGGCTTGTTGCGCCACGACGACCCGAGGCCGCCCAGCAGCGCCGCGAGCGGCTGCTTCGATTGCTGCTTCTGCGGCGCGGCGTTCGCGGGCTTGTCTTCCACCTTGCTGCGCGCGCTCGCCGAAGGCTCGTAGGGCTTCAGGAAAAAGTCATCGATCGGCTGCGAACGATGGTGATGCGGGCGCTCGAACGAGGCCGCGCGGCGGTGCGTGCCGCGCTCGCCACGTTCACCGCGGCCTTCGCGGCTTTCATAGCCGTCGCGCTCGCGGCGCCGGCCGCCACCCTCGTGATGCGCCACCGGCACGTCGACCACGAGGCGCTCCACGGTCAGCGGGCGCTTGATGAGCTTCTCGATATCGGCGAGCTGCTTCTTCTCGTTCGGGCTGCACAGCGACAGCGCGTCACCCGAGGCGCCTGCACGGCCGGTGCGGCCGATCCGGTGCACGTAGTCTTCGGCGTTGAACGGCAGGTCGAAGTTGATGACGGCGGGCAGTTCGGCAATATCGAGGCCGCGCGCGGCCACGTCGGTCGCCACGAGCGCTTCGATTTCGCCGCGCTTGAAGGCGTCGAGCGCCTGCATGCGCTCGCTCTGCGTGCGGTCGCCGTGGATCGCGGCCGCGACGATGCCCTGCTTTTCGATCTGGCGCGCAAGACGGCTCGCGCCGATCTTGCTGTTGCAGAACACGATCACCTGCTTCAGGCCCCGCTCGCGGATCAGTTGAACGACCGCGCCGGTCTTGTCGCCCTCGGCGACTTCGTACACCACCTGGGTGACATTGGTCGCGGTGGAGTTGCTGCGCGCCACCTCGATGGTCTGCGGCGTGCGCAGATAGGTCGCGGCAAGCTTCTTGATCTCGCCCGAGAACGTGGCCGAGAACAGCAGCGTCTGGCGCTCCTTCGGCAGCAGGTTCAGGATGCGCTGCAGGTCGGGCAGAAAGCCCATGTCGAGCATGCGGTCGGCTTCGTCGAGCACGAGCATCTGCACCTGACCGAGGCTCGTGGTCTTCTGCTGCACGTGGTCGAGCAGGCGGCCAGGCGTCGCGATCAGGATTTCCACGCCGCGGCGCAGCTCGTCGGACTGCGGATTCATGTCGACGCCGCCGAACACCACCGCGCTGCGCAGCGGCGTGTGCTGCGCGTAGGTGCGCACGTTGTTGGCGACCTGGTCGGCCAGCTCGCGCGTCGGTGTGAGAATCAGCGCGCGCACGGGATGCCGTGCGGGCGAGGCGCTCGTGCTCGCCAACGGCAAGAGGCGTTGCAGGATCGGCAGCGAGAAACCCGCCGTCTTGCCCGTGCCAGTCTGCGCTGCAGCCAGCACGTCGCGGCCCGTGAGCACCACGGGAATCGCCTCCGCCTGGATCGGCGTGGGCGTCGTGTAGCCCTGCTCCTTGATGGCCCGGAGGATTTCGGGGGCCAGACCAAACTGGTCAAAGTTCGCAATGCTGGGCGTGACGGCTGTGTCGGACATGGTGGCTTCGCTATAAAGGCGCTATTCGCGCAAGGCGCGGAAGCGCCTCAAATGGTCACTGCTGGGCATTGCAGGTCGATGCAAAGGCGCCGGACAACACGTCAGGCGCCCTCCTGCGACGGGCGGAACACACGCCCGCGAGGGCTTCCCGGCAAACGGATGGCCCGGGATGGCCCGTGGGACGACGAGACAATCTGCCGGGGACGGGGCGCTGGCTGCATCGCCGCGCTCGCTCGGGTTCAACCCAGCCAGACTCGCTCGATTCCAGATGGTTCCGGCGCCGTCCTCGTCTCTTGACGCGCGTGCGCACCGGATGTGTCAAAACGGCTCGATCGACCGTTCAGGCCGATCCAGCAAGCCTCGGGGCGGCTTGCTGCGTGCTTGCTGCGTGCTTGCTGCCCGCTTGCTGCGTGCCTGCTGCGGGCGTTCTGCCCCCCTCTGCGGCAGGCGCAAAGGGCCGAAAGGCCGGTATTGTAGCACCTTGGCATAAATCCCTATGGCAGCGGGCCATGCGTTCTGCAACATGGCGCACGGGAAATCCCCGCGCGCCATGCGGCGCAGAATCGCACCATTTTTTCGCCAGCCCGCTGCACCCTGATCACCACATCTCGCGCATCACCATCAGCCGCAGTTCGGTCATATCCTCGATCGCGTAGCGCACGCCCTCGCGCCCGAGGCCCGAGTCCTTCACGCCGCCGTACGGCATGTTATCGACGCGAAATGACGGAATGTCGTTGATCACCACGCCGCCCACGTCGAGCCCGTCCCACGCGCGATGCGCGTTGGCGAGCGAATCCGTGAAGACGCCCGCCTGCAGGCCGAAATCGCTGTCGTTGACGATGTCGAGCGCTTTGCCGAAGTCGTCGAAACGCTCGAGGATCGCGACCGGCCCGAACGCCTCCTTGCGGTAGAGGTCGGTGTCGCGGCGCACGTCTTCGAGCAGCGTGGCCTCGAACATCGCGCCGTCCACCTTGCCGCCCGCGACGATCTTCGCCCCCGCGAGCACCGCGCTCTCCATCCAGCCCGCCAGACGCTTCGACTCGGACTCCGAGATCATCGGCCCGACGAAGGTTGTCTCGTCCTTCGGGTCGCCCATCTTGAGCGTCTTGACCTTGGCGATGAGCTTGTCGCGCAGCGTCTCGTAGATCGACGCGTGCACGAGAATGCGCTGCACGCCGATGCAGCTCTGCCCCGACTGGTAGTACGCGCCGAACGCCAGCCGGTCGACGACGTAGTCGAGCTTGCCGCCCTGATCGCCGTCGACGATAGCCGCCGCATTGCCGCCCAGCTCCAGCACCACCTTCTTCTTGCCGGCCTTCTTCTTGAGGTCCCAGCCCACCGCGGGCGAGCCCGTGAATGAAAGCAGCTTGAAGCGCTCGTCGGTGGTGAAGAGGTCGGCACCGTCGCGGTGCGCGGGCAGGATCGAGAACGCGCCCTTGGGCAGGTCGGTTTCCGCCAGCACCTCGCCGATGATGAGCGCCCCCACCGGCGTGCGGCTCGCGGGCTTCAGCACGAACGGCACGCCCGCGGCGAGCGCCGGCGCGACCTTGTGCGCCGCCAGATTGAGCGGGAAATTGAACGGCGAGATGAACGAGCACGGTCCGATCGGCACACGCTTCACGTAGCCGTGATAGCCCTTCGCGCGCGCCGAAATCTCGAGATTGACGATCTCGCCGTCGATGCGCACGCTCTCTTCGGCGGCCACGCGGAACGTGTCGATCAGGCGCGTGGCCTCGCCGCGCGAGTCGTTGATCGGCTTGCCCGCCTCGATGCACAGCGCCATCGCCAGCTCGTCGAAGCGCTCGCGAAAGCGCGCCACGCAATGATCGATCACGGCCTGGCGCTTGTATGGCGGGAACGCACGCATGGCGGGCATGGCGGCTTCGGCCGCCGCAATGGCCTCGTCGATCGCCTTCGCGTCGGCGAGCGCGACGCGCGTGGCGACTTCGCCGCTGTATTTGTCGGTGACCTCGAGGTCGGTATTGGCGGCAACGGCCTCGTTGGCCAGATAGTACGGATAAGTCGGTTTGAGCATGACGGGTTCTCCGTAAGTGCGGCGTCAAAGCTGCGCGCTCAGGCGCTTGATGTCGCGATTGAGCACGCGCTCGTTGTCCGAATAGTCGATGGGCACGTCGATCACATGCACGCCCGGCTGCGCGAGGCACTGCTCGACGAGCGGCTTGAGTTCGTCCGCCGAGCCCACGCGATGGCCATGCGCGCCATAGCTCTGCGCATAGTCGACGAAATCGGGGTTCTGCAGCGTCATCCCGTAATCGGGGAAATTCATGTTTTCCTGCTTCCAGCGGATCATGCCGAACGCGTCGTCGCGCAACAGCAGCACGACCAGATCGAGCTTCAGGCGCACCGCCGTCTCCAGTTCCTGCGAATTCATCATGAAGCCGCCGTCGCCGCAGACCGCCACGACCTTGCGCTGCGGATGCACGATCTTCGTGGCGATGGCCGAGGGCAGCCCCGCGCCCATCGAGGCGAGCGCGTTGTCGAGCAGGATCGAGTTGGGCTCACGTGCGCGGTAGTAGCGCGCGAACCAGATCTTGTACATGCCGTTGTCGAGACACAGGATGCCATCGTCGGGCATCGCGCCGTACACGTCGTGCACGAGCCGCACCGGGTACATGGGAAAGCGCTCGTCGTGCTGGCCTTTGGCGAGATGCGCCTCGAAATGGCGCTTGATCTCCTCGAAGCGCGCGAAGTCCCACGCGTGCTCGCGCGGTTTCAGGCTCTCCTTGAGCTGCCACACGGCGTTGGCGATGTCGCCCACCACCTCGATCTGCGGGAAATACACGGGGTCGACTTCCGCGCCGAGAAAATTCACGTGGATGACGGTTTTTTCTTCCGCGCTGCGCATGAAGAACGGCGGCTTTTCGATCACGTCGTGGCCGACGTTGATGATGCAGTCGGCGTGCTCGATCGCGCGGTGCACGAAATCGCCGTCCGAAAGCGTGGCGTTGCCGAGCCACAGCGGATGCGACTCGTCGATCACGCCCTTGCCCATCTGCGTGGTGAAGAACGGGATGCCGGTTTCGTCGACGAATTCGCGCAGCACGTTGCGCGTGGTCTTGCGATTGCCCCCCGCGCCGATCATGAGAAGCGGATGGCGCGCTTTGCAGATCGCCCCGACCGCGTGCGCGACGGCCTTTTCCTCGGCCACGGGCCGGCGGCTGAAGCTCTTGGGAATGGGCTTGCCGTCGCCCTCTTCGTCGGCCACGTCTTCGGGCAGCTCGAGATGCACGGCGCCGGGCCGCTCCTGCTCGGCCTGGCGAAACGCCTCGCGCACGAGCGCCGGAATGTTGCCGATGGAGACGATCTGACGCGCGTACTTGGTGAGCGGCTCCATCATGCGCACCACGTCGACGATCTGGAAGTGGCCCTGCTTGCTCGACTTGATGGGCTTCTGGCCCGTGACCATCAGCATGGGCATGCCGCCGAGCTGCGCGTAGGCCGCGGCGGTCACGAAGTTGGTGGCGCCGGGTCCGAGCGTGGCCAGACACACGCCGGTGCGGCCCGTCAGCCGTCCGTAAGTGGCGGCCATGAAGCCCGCGGCCTGCTCGTGGCGCGTGACGATCAGACGAATCTTCGAGCGCCGCAGCGATTCGAGCAGATCAAGGTTCTCTTCCCCTGGAATACCGAACACATACTCGACGCCTTCTGCTTCGAGCGCCTTCACGAACAGATCCGATGCTTTCATCGACCACCTCGCTGGCAAGAGCGTGGCCGGCGCGCGGGCGGCAGCCGGCCTTCGCGAACAGGCCGTCAGGTTACTACCGCGAGGCGCAATGCGTCGTGAAGCGTGCGTTCGGCGTCAGCGCATGAGCGTCGCGCAGCCCGAGAGCACCGGCTTCGGACTCGCGTCGGAGGTGACGTCGTAGAGATCGGCGCCGGGTCCCTTGGTCCACCACGTGTAGCGGTCGGCGACGTACTTCACGCCCGAAGCCGCGATCACGCCGACGAAAAGGAGCTTGCGGCCTTTCACCGGCACGAGCGCGAAGCTTTGGCCGTTGGCCGCGTTCAGATAGGTGACCTTGAAGGTCTTGCTGTTGGCGCAGGTGTAGCTGAACGTGTGGCGCGACTGCACCTGGATGTCACGCACTTCCAGCGGGGCCGCCGCGTTCGCCGCGCTCACGTGGAGCGCGGCGGCGAGACCGCACGCTGCCGCCAACCGGATTGCACCGCTTCGAGCATCGATCATCGTGTTCTCCGTGGGTTGCGTTGGCGCCGCGCTATACGCTCACTGCGCGCTCACTGCGCGCTCACTGCGCAGCGTCGCCCGGCACGGGGCGCACCGCCGCAGCCGCTTCGCGAGCGCGCGAGCGGGCCTCGTCGGTGTCGGCGCCCGTGGCGAGCGCGACACCCATGCGGCGCTTCACGAAGCTCTCGGGCTTGCCGAACAGGCGCAGGTCCGCGCCCGGCACGGCCAGCGCCTGCGCCACGCCTTCGAATGCGATGCCGCGTGCGTCCATGCCGCCGTAGATCACGGCCGAGGCGCCCGGACCGCGCGCCGTCGTATCGACGGGCAGGCCGAGAATCGCGCGCGCATGCAGTTCGAACTCGGAGAAGCGCTGCGACGCGAGCGTGACGAGCCCCGTGTCGTGCGGGCGCGGGCTCACTTCCGAGAACCACACCTCGTCGCCGCGCACGAACAGCTCGACGCCGAAGAGACCGCGGCCGCCCAGCGCCTCGGTCACCTTGTGCGAGATTTCGCGCGAGCGCTCGAGCGCCTTCGCGCTCATCGGCTGCGGCTGCCACGATTCGACGTAGTCGCCGTCCACCTGGAGGTGGCCGATCGGATCGCAGAAATAGGTTTGCACCTGGCCGCTCGCCGGGTCGATGGCGCGCACGGTGAGCTGCGTGATTTCATAGTCGAAGTTGATGAAGCCCTCGACGATCACGCGACCGCGATTTACGCGGCCGCCCGCGAGCGCATAGTCCCAGGCGCGCTCGACATCGGCGTCGCTGCGCACGACCGACTGCCCCTTGCCCGACGACGACATCACCGGCTTCACCACGCACGGATAGCCGACCTTGGCGACGCCCGCCTTCAGCTCGTCGAGCGAATCGGCGAACGCGTAAGGCGAGGTGGCGAGGCCGAGCTCCTCGGCGGCGAGGCGGCGAATGCCCTCGCGGTTCATCGTGAGCTGCGCGGCGCGCGCGGTGGGGATCACCTCGGCGACACCCTCGGCCTCGACGGCGGCGAGCGCGTCGGTGGCGATCGCTTCGATTTCGGGCACGACGAGATGCGGGCGTTCGGCGTCGATGAGCGCGCGCAGCGCCTTGGGATCGGCCATGTCGATCACGTGCGCGCGATGGGCGACCTGATGGCCGGGCGCATTTTCGTAACGATCGACGGCGATCACCTCAACGCCGAGACGTTGCAGCGCGATGATCACTTCCTTGCCAAGCTCGCCCGCGCCGAGCAGCATGACACGGGTGGCGGAAGCGGAAAGCGGCGTGCCGATGCGGGGGCGGGTTTGCATGATGTCTCCAGAATGGCGGTATGGCGCAAATGCGTAAGAGCGCCGATGTTAACACGCGGCCCTGCCGCGGCGCGGCGCTTTGGCGCGTCGGCGGCCGCCCGCTTCCAGCACGGCGCACGCACGTTTGCGCTCGCATGCTGCAGCGCGGTGCGTTACGCTTACGCCTTCGTCGATTACGAGGAACGATGCGATGCCTATTAGCCAGACGGCGAGCCACACGCCGATCCAGGCACCGAGCCAGAGCCCGCGCATGACCATGCGCCCGCGCCCGCGCCCTGCCCGAGGCGAATTCGCGCGAAAGCTGGCCTCGCGCACGGCGATGCTCGCTGCGGCCCTGCTGGTGTGCGCGTGCAAGCTGCCCGTGCACACGGACGCCTCTGCGCCGCTGCCCGATCCGTTCAACCCCGCCACGACGCAGCTGCTCGACAACACGCACTGGCAGCTCGCGGAATGGAAGCGCGCCGACGGCACGATGCGCGCCCTGCCGGGCGGCCACGCCGATGCCGGCAACATCGAAAACCCCGACGCTCGCCCCATTACGCTCGACCTCTCGACCGAGAGCGGCCAACGCCGCGCAAGCGGCTTTTCGGGCTGCAACCGCTATTTCGGCGCCTATACGCTCAAGAACGGCCTGCTCTCGTTCGGCCAGCTCGGCGGCACGCGCATGGCGTGCATCGGCGCGGGCGGCGATATCGAGGGCGCTTATCTGGAAGCGCTCTCGCAAATCGCGCGCTCCGGCGTGCAGATGCGCCATCCGCAATCGCTCTTTCTCGTGCTCGAAAACGGCGACCGCCTGACGTTCGCCGAGCAGGGCGCCGAACCGGGCACGGGCCCGGCCGCGACGCCCGGCGCCGCCTCCGACGCCAAACCGGCGCAGTGAACGCTGCGCGCATGAGCCGCCGCGCCCTTGCCCGGCGCGGCGCTTTTTTTGTTGCGCGCGAACCAAACCGGCGCGCGCCGGGTCATTGGCGTGTCAGGCGCGCAACGCCTGCCGTGCCGCACGCAACACCGCCCTCAAGTGGATGGCGGCGCGCAGGGGCTGAGCGGTTACACTCCACACGTCGCACACCTTCTCTACGTACATCTTCGGCATGCACACGGTAGTTCCTGGCTGGTTCGGCGTTTCGGCCGTCTGGTTCATCCCCCTGATCTGGCGTCTCGTCAAGTCCGTGCTGCCGGGCGGCGCGGGCCTGCGCGGCCCTGGCACGATCCGTCTATGGCTCGGCTTCGTCGGCGTGCTCCTGGCGAGCTGCGTGCTCGAGGCGACGCTCATCGACATCGCCGGGTTCAACGCATTCGGCCACGCGCTTTCGGGCGGGCTCGGCAAGCTCATCGGCCACGTGGCCGCGCCGCTCGCGATGACGGCGCTTCTCCTCGTGAGCTTGCCGTGGCTGCTCGACTTCCATTGGCGCGAATTCCTCGCGTGGGCGGATATTTCGCTCGGACTCGGCCTGAACATCCGCGCCGCGCGTGACACTGACGACAGCCCGCGCCGCGAACGCCGCAGCCGTCGCGCCGCAGCCGAAGAGGGACTGCCTGCACATTGCGCCGCTACCTTCACTCCGCCGATGCCTGGCGACGGCGCGCGGCGCAAACGACCGACGATCTGGCGCCCGCCGGCGCGTGACGCGCGCGAGGGTCGCGATAACCCGCGCGCAGCCGGTGCCATGGCTGCGGGACCTGGCGCAGCGTCGGCCGCTGCCACCGCACAGGACGCGTTTGCCGATGCCGGGTCGTGGCGCGCCGAACCGGGCTTCCGTGGTCCCGCCGATCCCGCCGCGGCGTGGGCGCGCACCGAACCGACCGCGACCGCCGACTGGCTGCGCGGCACGCGTGCGCCGGGGCAAACGCCGCCTGCGGGTGCGTCGCGAGCCCCGATGGAGCCGCCGCGCGCGCCGTTGCAGCCAGCAGCCGCGCCGCTCGGCGACGGGCGCCGCCAGCCGGTGCGCGGTGCGAGCGCAGTGCAGGACGTGGCGCCTGCGCAAGGGGTGCAGGGCATCCCTGCGCAGCCGAATGCCCCGTGGCGGACGCAGACGCCTCAAACGCGACCGGCCATGGCCGCCGCGATGACGGGCGCGGCAGCGCGCACGGCTTCGTCTTCCGCGGTGGTGCATGGTGCGCCGCTCGCGGCCGGTGCCGCCGCAGCCGCCGCCGCCGCGCGCAGTGCCGCGTTCGGCACGACGCCGCCACCGCCCGATCCGCTGACTTCGCCGTTCGCACAACCCGTCATGCCGCGCCGCACGGCGCCGCCGCCTGCGGCAGGCAGCACGGCCGCGCGCGCCGCGGCCGCCGCACCGCCGCGCGTCGCGAAGCCACCGAAACCCTACGTCTGGCAAGGGCAGCCCGCGCGCGTGAACCCTCGCCCGCCCATGAGTGCGCCGCGCACGGCGCCGTTCGGCACGCATCCAGCCGAAACGCCGCCCGCGACGCCCGCCTACTCGCGCCTCGCGCCCACCAGCGCACCGCAGGCGCAGGCGCCGCTCTCGACGAGCGTGCTCGAAACATTGCGCTCGATCGAAGAGAACGCCGCGCGCTGGACCACCCTCGCCGGCGCGAGCCTCGCACGCCGCACCCTGGACGAAGCGGGTACGCTCGCGGGCGAGGAACACACGCACGCGCAATTCTCGAGCGCATCGCCGGACATCGCGACGGCGGCGCTGCCGGTGATGCCTTCGGCCGCGTCGCTGGAAACGACGTCCGCTCCGGTCGCGCTGTCGGACGGTGACTACCTTTCGCCAAACCCGGCTGGGCAATCGTTCGTGGAAATGCACGCCTCGCCGCAACCGGGCGACACGACGCCGGGCGCGACGCCCGCTGCCCCCTACCCTGCCGCGCCTCAGAACACAGCATCGTCCGAGCCGAATTCGGCCAGCGTCGGCTACATGGCTGCGCCGACTGCCTGGCAACCGATTGCTGAGCACGTGGACGAAGCCACGCACGGCGCCTCGAACGAGGAGACGCGCATCGAGCCGGTGCAAGCTGCGGTGGAGGAAGCTGCAACGCCTTCGACGTGGCCGACACTGGATCACGGCATGCCGTGGATCCTGCTCGACGACGAACCGTCGGCTGCCGCCCCCGCCGAGACGCACACTGCCGAACCGTTCTTCACGTTCAGCCCGTCGACGGTGCAGGAGCAGGTGCCTGCGCCTGCGCCCGCGGCGGTTTCTCCGGCTGTGGCACCAGCGCCAGTGTCAGTGCCCGCAGCGACGCGAACGCCGGGCGCGGTAGACGCGCAGGCCGAGCAACCCGCTCCGACCGAAGCGCACGCTGCGCACGAAGCACACGACCAACTCGACACAGCGGCCGCGTCGAACATCGTGCACTCCCCCCGCATCGCTCCCGAGACGCAGCCCGACGCCGCCGCGACGCCTGCACATGTCGCGCCGACGGTTACGCATGCGGCTCCCGCGACGCCGTTCGACGCAGCGCCTTCGCCGGTGGCAGAGCAGAAGGCGAGCGAGTCTTTCGCGCCCGTCGCGCACAGCGAATCCGCCAGCGTCGATGCATACCCTGCGTCGATGGACGAAGCGCAAGGGGTTGCGAACGAAACGGCTGAAGCGTTGCCGGCACCTGACGCGCCGGCGACTCAAGCAACGCCTTTTGACGCGACGCCCCTGTCCGCAGTGCAAGCGCCGGCACCCACACCCGCAGCAACGCCGCCGTGGGTTGCCGAAACGCCGAAGCAAAGCTGTCCTGCACCGGCCGAGGCCACGCTCACGCCGACTCCCTCGCAGCCCGCGACGCCGGTTGCCACCCCGATCGCGGCGCCCTACCCCGCCATCGCGACCGAACCCGGCGCGGCGAGCCCCGACTTCGAGTCCGCACCCGAAGCAATCGAAGCCATAGAAGCCCCCGAGGCGGTCGAAGCTCCCGAGCCCGCAGTCCAGCGCGCTCCGGTGCGCGGCCACGCGCCCACGTCCTTCGTGTTCGAGCCGCTCAGCGCATCGGCGGTCGAACTGCCGGGGCTCGATCTGCTCGAGCGCGCATCGTCCGAGATCGAGCCCGTCACCGAGCAGAAGCTCGCCGAAACGAGCCAGCTCATCGAGCAGCGTCTTCAGGAGTTCAAGGTCCCCGTGACCGTGGTCGGCGCCTCGGCGGGCCCGGTCATCACGCGCTTCGAAGTGGAACCCGCGCTCGGCGTGCGCGGCAGCCAGATCGTCGGCTTGATGAAGGATCTCTCGCGCGGCCTCGGCCTCACGTCGATCCGCGTGGTCGAAACGATTCCCGGCAAGACCTGCATGGGCCTCGAATTGCCGAACGCCCGCCGCCAGATGATCCGCCTCTCGGAAATCCTCGAATCGGCGCCGTACCACCGCTCGCAGTCGAAGCTCACGATCGCGATGGGCAAGGACATCGTCGGCCATCCGATCGTCACCGATCTCGCCAAGGCGCCGCACATGCTCGTGGCGGGCACGACCGGTTCGGGCAAGTCGGTCGCGATCAACGCGATGATCCTCTCGCTGCTCTACAAGGCGACACCCGAGGACGTGCGGCTCATCATGATCGACCCGAAGATGCTCGAGCTTTCCGTGTACGAAGGCATTCCGCATCTGCTCGCGCCGGTCGTGACCGACATGAAGCTCGCCGCCAACGCGCTCAACTGGTGCGTGGGCGAGATGGAGAAGCGCTACCGGCTGATGTCGGCGGTGGGCGTGCGCAATCTCGCGGGCTTCAACCAGAAGATCCGCGACGCGCAAGCCCAGGAAAAGAAGATCGGCAACCCGTTCTCGCTCACGCCCGAAGCCCCCGAGCCGCTCTCGCCGCTGCCGATGATCGTGGTCGTGATCGACGAGCTCGCCGACCTCATGATGGTTGCGGGCAAGAAGATCGAAGAATTGATCGCGCGTCTCGCACAGAAGGCGCGCGCCGCCGGCATCCACCTGATCCTCGCGACGCAGCGTCCTTCGGTGGACGTCATCACGGGTCTCATCAAGGCGAATATTCCGACGCGGGTGGCGTTCCAGGTGTCATCGAAGATCGACTCGCGCACGATTCTCGACCAGATGGGCGCCGAGTCGCTGCTCGGCCAGGGCGACATGCTGTTCCTGCCGCCGGGCACGGGCTACCCGCAGCGCGTGCACGGCGCGTTCGTCGCCGACGAGGAAGTGCACGCGGTCGTGGAGTATCTGAAGCAGTTCGGCGAGCCCGAGTACGTCGAAGGCATTCTCGACGGCCCGGCGGCCGAAGGCGCGCCGCAGGACCTGTTCGGCGACTCGCCCGACGCCGAAGCCGATCCGCTCTACGACGAGGCCGTCGCGTTCGTCGTGCGCACGCGGCGCGCGTCGATCTCGTCGGTGCAGCGGCAACTGCGCATCGGCTACAACCGCGCCGCGCGACTGGTCGAGCAGATGGAAACGGCGGGACTCGTTTCGCCGATGGGCATCAACGGCAGCCGCGAAGTGCTCGTGCCGGGCGGCGCTCAGGGCGAATAAGCAAGAAGGCGCGCCTCGCGCCTTCTTTCGTCATCTCAAGCCGTTACTGCGCAACGAACTTGAAATCGACCGGCGAGCCGATATCGATGCGCTTCGGATTCGGCTCCAGCAAACCCGTCTGCTGATCACGCCGGAACACGTAGGCGGTATCGCTGTTCTGGTTGCCGACGATGAGCCACTGCCCGGTCGGATCGATCGCGAACTCGCGCGGCGACTTGCCGAGGCTCGACTGGCGCCCCACGCGCTTGAGCTTGCCGCTCTCGCCATCGACGGCGAAGATCGAGATGTCGTTGGCGTCACCGCGATTGGAAACGTAGAGGAACTTGCCGTCCGGCGAAAGATGGAGCGCCGCCGCGCCCTGCGTTCCCTCGAAGCCCGGTTCCGCCAGCTTCTCCACTTGTTCCAGCTTCATGTGGCCATCGTGATACGCAAACACGGTCACGGTGGCGGCCAGTTCGCTCGTGAGATACGCGTGACGGCCGTCATTGCCGAAGATCAGATGACGCGGACCACTGCCCGACTTCACATCGGTATAACGCCATTCGGTCGGGCTCACCAGGCCGCGGCTGCCGTCCGGCGTATAGAGATAGGTCCAGAGCTTGTCGGTGCCGAGATCCTGGGTGAAGAGATAGCGCCCATCCGGCGAAAACACCGTCGAGTGCACGTGCGCATTGTCCTGACGCCCCTTCACGGGGCCGCCGCCCTCGTGGTGCACGGTCAGCACGGACTCGCCCAGCTTGCCGTCCTGCTGCACGGGCAGGACGGCGAAGCTGCCGCCCGGGTCGGCCGCAACCGAGTAGTTCGCCACGAAGAGGTAGTGCCCATCCGGCGAGAGGCTCAGGTAGCACGGATCGTTGCCCTGCGCCGACACCTTGTCGAGAAACGTGAGCTGACCGCTTGCGGCATCGAAGCCGAACGCACTCACGTCGCCGCGCAAGCTGGCAGGACCGTTGTCGCCCGGTAGCTCGTTGACTGCGTAGACGAAGCGGTTGTCCTTGCTCACCACGAGAAACGACGGGTTCACCGTCTTCGCCACGCTGACCGGCTGCATGTCGCCCGTCTGCGTATCGAAGTGATAGACGTAGAGGCCCTCGCTCTTGCCGCCCGTATAGGTGCCGACGATCAGGTTGTAGACACCGCCCGCGGGCGCGGTCGTGGAAGCGGATTGCGCGAACGCATGCGTCGCGGCGACGGAAGCCATGATGACAACACCTTTGACGAGCTGGGTAAGGAGATGCGCGGGTCGGCCCTCAGTCCGGCGCGATCGGGAAAGGCTACCTGAACGGGCAGATAAGTGGGCCGATGAGCGGGAGGGCGTAGGCACGGCGTTTGCGGCGGCACGGCGAAGGAACATGTCGACCTCCTTTTTCTTGTCGATGCAGGGGAGCGGGTCGGCCCTCGTCGCAATGCCGACCGTATTCGCCCCGCTTTCGTCTGATACGTGGGACACCGGCCCAGTATAGGAGAGGTCGCGAGCGCCCGCCCCGCAAGCGCGCAGCGGCAAGTCCGGGCCAAAATCGAAGCAGCAACAAGCAACAAAGGCATCCACGCCAAGGTTCGAAACCCGCCGCAACCAGGGAGCCGTCATGAACATTCACGTCGCCATCGGGCCGCTCGTCGCGCTCATCGCAGGCATTCTGATTCTCGCCGTGCCGCGTCTGCTCAATTACATCGTCGCGCTGTATCTGATCATCATCGGGGTCATCGGGCTATTCGGCGTGGGCGGGCATCTGTGACGCGCTCAGGTCGCGCTCGACGGCGTTTGTTGACACAGGCGAGATGAGTATTTGCGCGTGCTGCTGCGCAAAACGCATTGCGCAGGCGGCCCCGCTGCCACTACTCTTGTGCGTGCATGCCGCACCGCTGCGGCAAGCGGCTTTCGTTTTCGAGCAACGCTGTCAATCTGCTTACTATGCCCGCACCCATTGAAGACTACGCATTGATCGGCGACGGCCACACGGCCGCGCTCGTTTCCCGCGCCGGATCCATCGACTGGCTCTGCTGGCCGCGCTTCGACTCCGGCGCCTGCTTTGCCGCCCTCCTCGGCACCGAAGAAAACGGCCGCTGGCTGATCGCGCCCGCGCAGCCCGAAGAGGGCGCGAAAGTCGAGATCAAGACCACGCGCCGTTATCGCGGCGACACGCTGATCCTCGAAACCGACTTCGAAACACCCGAAGGCGCGGTGACGCTCATCGATTTCATGCCGCCCGGCAACGGCTGGTCGGAACTCGTGCGCATCGTCGTGGGCCGGCGCGGCACCGTGCGCATGGAAAGCCAGCTCGTGCTGCGCTTCGACTATGGCTTTTCGGTGCCATGGGTGAGCCGCCTCACTTACGAGAGCGGCATCAAGGCCACGGTGGGCCCGGACACGGTCGTGCTGCGCACGCCCGTGGACCTCCAGGGCGAGAACATGCACACAGTGGCGCAGTTCGACGTGAAGGAAGGCGAGCGCGTGCCGTTCTCGCTTTCGTATGCGGCCTCGCACCTGCGTCTGCCGCCGCCGCGCGACCCGTTCACGGCGCTCGCGCGCACCGAAAACTTCTGGACCGAATGGGCCTCACGCAGCACCGTGGAAGGCCGCTGGGCCGAACCCATCCGCCGCTCGCTCATCACGCTCAAGGCGCTGGCCTACGAGCCCACCGGCGGCATCGTCGCGGCGCCCACCACGTCGCTGCCCGAGCAGCTGGGCGGCACGCGCAACTGGGACTACCGCTACTGCTGGCTGCGCGACGCGACCATCACGCTGCTCGCGATGATGCGCGGCGGCTACTACGACGAAGCCCGCGCCTGGCGCGCCTGGCTGGGCCGTGTGATGGCGGGCTCGCCCTCGCAGTTGCAGATCATGTACGGGCTGGCCGGCGAGCGCCGCCTGCCCGAATTCGAACTCGACTGGCTGCCCGGCTACGAAGGCGCGAAACCGGTGCGCGTGGGCAACAACGCGGTCGGCCAGCTGCAGCTCGACGTCTACGGCGAAGTGATGAACGCGCTGCACCTCGCGCGCGTGGGCGGCTTGCAGGCCGACGACACCGCATGGTCGATCCAGTGCGCGATGCTCGAACACCTCGAGACGATCTGGACCGAGCCCGACGAAGGCATCTGGGAAACGCGCGGGGGCCGCCAGCATTTCACGTTCTCGAAGGTGATGGCGTGGGTCGCCTTCGACCGCGCGATCAAGTCGGCGGAAAAATTCGAGCTGCCGGGGCCGCTCGATCACTGGCGCGAACTGCGCTCGACGATCCACGCGACCATTTGCGAGCGCAGCTTCGACAAGGATCTGAATTCCTTCACGCAGATCTATGGCGGCACCGATCTCGATGCGAGCCTGCTGCTCATGCCACTGGTCGGCTTCCTGCCCGCGGCGGATCCGCGCATCGCCGGCACGGTCGCGGCGATCGAGCGCGATCTGATGTGTGAAGGTTTTGTGATGCGCTACCGCACCACCGAATTCAACGATGGACTGCCGCCCGGGGAAGGCACCTTCCTTGCGTGCAGCTTCTGGATGGTCGACAACCTGGCCCTGCAAGGCCGCATGGACGACGCACGCCACATGTACGAGCGCCTGCTTTCGCTCGCCAACGACGTGGGATTGCTCGCCGAGGAATATGACCCCATTGCGGGGCGCCTCGTCGGCAACTTCCCGCAGGCGTTCTCGCATGTGGCGCTCGTGCATACGGGCCTGAACCTCATGCGGCACGAACAGGAAATGGCGAAGGAGACGGGGCACCCCGCGGTCGGCGGCGCGTCGGCCGAGCCAGCTGTTGCATCCGCATCGTAAATGTTCGAAAGCGCCTGGACGTTTTCGCGAGCTGGGGTACACTAGGGATGCTGCGTTGCACAACAGCCGGGCAAAAACAAGGCCGCCCGCGCCGCCTGGCAACGGGGCAAAACGCGTGTACCGCCTTGCAGCGCGCTTGCAGCCACGAGCTGCGAACGAATGCGGGTCCGCTCGCGCTAAAGCCCTCCGGGCGGCGGCCGATATACAACCTGACTGACCGACCAACCTTGCCGGCCCGCATCTGCTCCGCGCCTCAACCGCGCGCGACCCGGGTGCGAACCGCTCCTTGAAGATGCCGGAGCGCCCATGCTCTATCAAATCCGTGAATTCCAGCGCGCGTTGCTCAGCCCGCTGACCGCCTGGGCCCAGGCCGCCTCGAAATCGTTCTCGAATCCGACGAGCCCGTTTTCACTCGTGCCGGGCGCCACGCGCTTCGCCGCAGGCTACGAACTGCTCTATCGCCTGGGCAAGGACTACGAGAAGCCCGAGTTCAACCTTCGCCAGATCGTGAAGGACGGCTTCAATATTCCGATCGTCGAGCAGACCATCATCGAGAAGCCGTTTTGCCGCCTGCTGCGCTTCAAGCGCTACGCCGACGACACCGGCGCCGTGGCCGCGCTCAAGGACGAGCCGGCCGTGCTCGTGTGCGCGCCGCTCTCGGGCCACCACGCCACGCTTCTGCGCGATACCGTGCGCACGCTGCTGCAGGACCACAAGGTGTACATCACCGACTGGGTCGACGCGCGCATGGTGCCGCTCGAAGCCGGTCCGTTCCATCTCGACGACTACGTTGCGTATATCCAGGAATTCATCCGCCATATCGGCGCGAAGAATCTGCATGTGCTGTCGGTTTGCCAGCCTACGGTGCCCGTGCTCGCGGCCATCTCGCTGATGGCGAGCCGCGGCGAGGACACCCCGCTCACGATGACGATGATGGGCGGCCCGATCGACGCGCGCCGCAGCCCCACCGCCGTCAACTCGCTCGCCACCGAACACTCGCTCGACTGGTTTGCGAACAACGTGATCCATCCCGTGCCGGCGAACTATCCGGGCGAAGGCCGCGAGGTGTATCCGGGCTTCCTGCAGCACGCGGGTTTCGTCGCGATGAATCCGGGCCGTCACACCACGGCGCACTGGGACTTCTACAAGAGCCTGCTGCGCGGCGACGAAGAGGACGCCGAAGCACATCGCCAGTTCTACGACGAATACAACGCGGTGCTCGACATGGCCGCCGAGTATTACCTCGAGACCATCCGCACCGTATTCCAGGAGTTCAGTCTCGCTGAAGGCACGTGGGACGTGGCCGGCGAACGCGTGCGTCCGCAGGACATTCACGACACGGCGCTCTTCACGATCGAAGGCGAGCTCGACGACATTTCGGGCGCGGGCCAGACGCGCGCCGCGCACGATCTGTGCACGGGCATTCCCGAGGCAAACAAGCATCATCTGACTGCCGAAAAATGCGGCCACTATGGCATCTTCTCGGGCCGCCGCTGGCGCACGATCATTTATCCGCAACTGCGCGATTTCATCCGCCAGCACCAGCAGCCCGCCGCCCACACGAGCAAGGAAGCGTCTGCCCGCGGCCGCTCGGCACAGGGCGCTGTCGCCTGACGAAGGCTTGCGCTTCACTCGAGCGCACGCAATCCGCACCGGCAGCAGAATCCGCGCGCCGTCCCAGGACGGCGCGTGGCGTTTGTGGAGCGTGAAACGGCTTTGCGAATTTGCCGCGCGAGTCGTGCGCTATTTGCGCATGAGATACGCGAGCAGCATCTCCGTGTTGAGCTGAATGACTTCCGCGCGTTCGGCAGTCGTGCTGAAGTCTCGACCGAGCGTGGCGTTGAGCGTGTAGCGGTTCGAGACGATGTAGTAGCCCATGCCCGAAAGCGTCACATAGAGTCGCAACGGATCGATGCTCGGGCGGAATAGTCCTGCGGATTCACCGCGCGTGAGAATCGAACCGAGCGTCGCCACGATCGGCGAGATCATCTCGCGGATTCGTGTGGACTTCTGCATATATCGCGCCTCGTGCAGATTCTCGTTGTTCACGAGCCGCAGCAGTTCGGGATTGTCGCGATAGTAGTCCCACACGAAATGCGCGAGCCGCGTGATCGCCTCGACGGGTGCGAGCCCCGAAAGATCGAGGGCGCGCTCGGCTTCATTGAGCGCGCCGAATGCGTGCTCGAGGACCGCCGTGAAGAGTTGCTCCTTGCTGCCGAAGTAGTAATAGAGCATGCGCTCATTGGTTTCGGCGCGTCGCGCGATCTGGTCGACGCGTGCGCCGAACAGGCCGCCATTGGCGAATTCTTCCGCCGCGGCGAGCAGAATGCGGCGGCGTGTGCCTTCAGGATCTCTTTTGATTTTTGGCTGATTCATGGTGGCAGGATCTCGTTAAGCCGCGTTGTCCGGTTTACGTTGTCGGGCAATACTGCGCCGGGCCTCTCCTCGCCCTGGTATCGACAACGTTGTGCGGGGCGCGCCAGGTTAATGGACAGACACCCTCCGACCTACGGTCTTGCGTTCCTTCTTGTTTGTTTGATGTCGTTGCGAGCCGACATCGTCCTTCCCCCTGTCTGCCTCTTGCGAAGCACGTTGCCTGCCGTGCCCGACATGTACCGCTTACGTCTATTGATTTCCCCTGGACTGCACGGTGCTTCGCATTAAGCGCTTTGATTATGGCACATGGCCCGCCGATGGCAATGCGGGAAATCGGCGATAATGCAGGCTTTGGCGCTGTGCGTGTGCGCCCCTTGAGGCCAGCTGCGAAACCCTGCGCGCCCAAGGTCACGGCACCGCCCGCCCCGCCCCGATGTAGCGAACGTGAACGATCCCAAAACACTCGCAGATCGCATCGAAGATCTGCTGCCCCAGACCCAATGCACGAAGTGCGGCTATGACGGCTGCCGGCCCTATGCCGAAGCCGTCGCCGCCGGCACCGCCAACTACAACCAGTGCCCGCCCGGCGGCCTGGAAGGCGTTGAGCGCCTCGCGACACTGCTCGGCAAACCCGTCATCCCGATCAATCCGGACAACGGCGTGGAGCGTCCACGTCCGGTGGCGTTCATCGACGAACAACTTTGCATTGGTTGCACGCTGTGCATGCAGGCGTGTCCCGTCGACGCGATCGTGGGCGCGCCCAAACAGATGCACACCATCGTCAAGGATCTGTGCACGGGTTGCGACCTGTGTGTCGCGCCCTGCCCGGTCGACTGCATCGCAATGATTCCCGTTACGGGCGACGCGACCGGCTGGGACGCATGGACGCAGCAGCAGGCCGACGAAGCCCGCGTGCGCCATGACCGGCGCGCCGCGCGCCAGGCCGCCGAACGCAATGCGGCCGAGGCGCGTGCCGCCGCGCGCCGCGCCGCCACGAGCGCGCCGCAGGCCCAGGCAGCGCAGGACGCCGCTGTGCAAGCGAGCGCCACGCCACCCGCGAGCGCCCCCGCCGACGATGCCGAAGCGAAGAAGAAAGCGATCATCCAGGCTGCGCTCGAACGTGCGCGCCGCAAGAAGGCGGAACTGGCCGAACAGGGTGTGGGACCGCGCAACGTCGAACACGTGAGCGCCGATGTGCAGGCGCAGATCGACGAGGCCGAGGCGCGCCGCAAACGTATCGGTATCGAGTCGAATACATCGGACTCGTCGACTGACGACGACAAATCCGCGCGATAGCGCTCCGCAACGCAACGCAAAGGCCCCACGCACAACGAGCATGAATGCCACCAAGCGCCGCGCCATCTACGAAACGCTGCAAAGCCTCAATCCGCATCCCACTACCGAGCTGGAATTCAACACGCCGTTCGAACTCCTGATCGCCGTGATGCTTTCCGCGCAGGCCACCGACGTTTCGGTGAACAAGGCCATGCGCCGGATGTTTCCGGTCGCCAACACGCCGGAAACGGTGCTCGCGCTGGGCGAAGAAGGGGTGGCCGATTACATCAAGACGATCGGCCTTTATCGCACCAAGGCCAAGAACGTCATTGCGACGTGCCGCATTCTCATCGAGCAATACGGCAGCGAAGTGCCACCCACGCGCGAGGCGCTCGAAGCCCTCCCCGGCGTTGGGCGCAAGACTGCCAACGTCGTGCTCAACACGGCCTTCGGTCAGCCGACCATCGCCGTCGACACGCATATCTTTCGGGTTGCGAACCGAACGGGACTCGCGCCCGGCAAGGACGTGCGCGCCGTCGAAACCGCGCTCGAAAAATTCACGCCGCCCGAGTTCCTCCAGGACGCGCATCACTGGCTCATCCTCCATGGCCGCTATGTGTGCAAGGCACGCCGGCCCGAATGCTGGCATTGCGTGATCGAGCCGCTGTGCGAGTTCAAGCCGAAGACGCCGCCGCCTGAGCTCTGAGCGAGCGCAGGCGCCCGGGCGTAAAATGATCGATTCAGATGTCGCAACACGACGCTGCACGATGTAGCGCACACCCATACGACCGACTCACGATGTTCAATCCCAGCCGCGACGAAGTCCGCCGCTTTTTCACCGAGACCTGGCGCAAGCAGCGCGCGGGCGAAATCCTCACGCCGCTCGAGGCGATCGCCGCCGACTGGATCGTCGAGCACCCCGAATATCACGCCGAACTCGCCGACGCCGATGCGGCCGCCGCGCAGGATTACTCGCCCGAGCGCGGCCAGAGCAATCCGTTCCTGCATCTGTCGATGCATCTCGCGATCAGCGAGCAGCTTTCGATCGACCAGCCGCCCGGCATCCGCGCCGCGCACGACCGGCTCGCCGCACGCCTCGGCTCCACGCACGATGCGCAGCACGCGATCATGGAGTGCCTCGGCGAAACGATCTGGGAAGCGCAACGCACGAACACGCCACCCGACACCGACGCCTATCTCATGCGCATCGAGCGCCGCGCTTCTCGCGATTGAATCGCAACTGAAAGCGCGACGGAGGCAAACGCCACCGCAAAAAAACACCCCGCGAACGCCTCGCCGCAAACGAGGCCCACGCGGGGTGTTTCACATGATGCGGCACGCATGGCGCGCCGCGCTCACGCTTACTTCTTGTTGACGAGGTCGCCGCCGAGCGACTCGATGTACGCGGCGAGATCTTTCATATCGCTCTGCGAAAGGCTCTGCACCTGCGCCTGCATGATCGCATTGTTGCGGCCGAGGTGCGGATTGCTCGTACCCATCTGGTACTGGCGCAGCGCCCAGTAGATGTAGTCGGCGTGCTGGCCGGCGAGCTTCGGATATTCGGGGCTCACGGGCTTGTTCAGGCCCGGACCGTGACAGGCCGCGCAGTTGTGGCTGTCGGCGAGGACCTTGCCGTTGGAGGCATCGGCCGCGTATGCGGGGTTGAGCGCGAGCGCGGCGGCCAGTGCGAGCCCGGTACCCGCGAGCTTGATGGTTGCACCGGCAAACGAAGGCATAGCCGTGTAGGGCTTGTTCATGGGTTCTCCACCTGCCGGTTATTTATTCGGATTGTCTTTCGACGCGGCCGTTTGCGACGCATAGTAGGCCGCGATGTCGGCGATGTCCTGTTCGGTGAGCGAGGACGCGATCGCGTGCATCGTCTCGAAATGCCGGTCGCCCTTCTTGTAGGCGAGCAACGCGTTCATGATGTACTGCGCGTTCTGGCCGCCCAGAATGGGCACGTGGTAGACCTCGGGGTAAGCGGTGCGGTAGTCGGGAATACCATGACAGCCGATACACATCGCCACCTTGTCCTGACCCGCCTTCGCGTTGCCCACGATGTCCGCGTGAGCCGTGACCGCGAAGCACGCCAGCATGGTGATTGCGCCCGTGATGACGTGCTTGCCGACAATTTTTTTCATAGCATCCAACCTGGCTTGAGGGGATTCGAACGCCCGAACCGCAGGCCACGGCCTGCGCCGCATTACTGCTGTTTTACTTTTGGGGTCGCCGTGCAGGCCGAAAAAAATCGGTCCGAGTATACCGCGACGCCGCGCCGCCCGTCCACCGGCCGCGCCACGCCTGGCGGGCCTCGGAGCGCATCGCGAGGCCCCGCGACGGGCCCGCGGCGGCCACGCAGCGCCCTGTCGCGCGGCCTCGCCCGCAGACAACCCGGAGGAACCCTGGCACGCGCAACGGACCCGCCGCGCGCCGTCGCGAGGCGGCTGACGGCCCTAGCGACCGTGCCCCAAAGTGCGGACCCAACGATACGCGGTGGCGCGCCGACGCAACACCCCATCTGACTTATACTGGGCTTTTTTCCCAGCGAGCGGATTCACCATGCGCGCCACGCGTTTCGAAGGCTCATCGCAGTACGTCGCCACCGACGACCTCAAGCTCGCGGTCAACGCCGCGATCACGCTGAAACGCCCCCTGCTCATCAAGGGCGAGCCCGGCACGGGCAAGACCATGCTGGCCGAAGAAGTGGCCGCTGCGCTGGGTATGCCGCTCATGCAGTGGCACATCAAGTCCACCACCAAGGCGCAGCAAGGGCTCTACGAGTACGACGCGGTCTCGCGCCTGCGCGACTCGCAGCTCGGTGACGAACGCGTGAAGGACATCGCCAACTACATCGTGAAAGGCGTGCTGTGGCAGGCGTTCGAGTCGGACGAGCAAAGCGTGCTGCTAATCGACGAAATCGACAAGGCCGATATCGAGTTCCCGAACGACCTGTTGCGCGAACTCGACCGCATGGAGTTCTACGTCTACGAGACGCGCCAGCTCATCAAGGCGAAACAGCGTCCGCTCGTCATCATCACGTCGAACAACGAGAAGGAGCTGCCCGACGCTTTCCTGCGCCGCTGCTTCTTTCACTACATCAGCTTTCCCGATCCGGCGACGATGCAACGTATCGTCGAGGTGCACTATCCGGGTATCCGCAAGGAACTGCTCAACGCGGCCATGGAAAGCTTCTTCGAACTGCGCAACGTCGCGGGCCTGAAGAAGAAGCCTTCTACTTCGGAACTGCTCGACTGGCTCAAGCTCCTGCTCGCCGAAGAGGTCCCGCCCTCGGCGCTGCGCGCGGTCGACGGCTCGAAGTCCATGCCGCCGCTCGCCGGCGCGCTGCTCAAGAACGAGCAGGACATGACGCTGTTCGAGCGCCTCATCTACATGAACCGCCACAACCGTTGACCGGGAAACCGCGCGCGAAAGCCGGAGACACCGCATGCTGATCGACTTCTTCTACACGCTGCGCGACGCGAAGCTGCCGGTTTCCGTGAAGGAGTACCTCACGCTCGTCGAAGCGCTCAAGGCGCGCGTGATCGCGCCCTCGCTCGACGACTTCTACTATCTCGCGCGCATGACGCTCGTGAAAGACGAGCAGTACTTCGACCGCTTCGATCAGGCGTTCGGCGCGTATTTTCGCGGCATCGAGAAGAAGTCGGAACTGGCCTTCGAGATCCCCGAAGACTGGCTCAAGAAGCGGCTGGAGCGCGACTTCACGCCCGAACAGCGCGCGCAGATCGAGGCGATGGGCGGCCTCGACAAGCTCATGGAGCGCCTCAAAGAGCTGTTCGAAGAACAGAAGGAGCGTCACGAGGGCGGCAGCAAGTGGATCGGCACGGGCGGCACGTCGCCCTTCGGCCACGGCGGCTATAACCCCGAAGGCATCCGCATCGGCGGCGAAGGCGGCCAGCGCAGCGCCGTGAAAGTGTGGGATGCGCGCGCGTACCGCGACTACGACGACCACGTCGAAATCGGCACGCGCAACATCAAGGTCGCGTTGCGCCGCCTGCGCCGCTTCGCGCGCGAAGGCGCGGCGGAAGAACTCGACCTCGGCGACACGATCCGCAGCACCGCCGCGAACGCGGGCTGGCTCGACCTCAAGATGGTGCCGGAGCGCCACAACAACGTGAAAGTGCTGATGCTGCTCGACGTGGGCGGCTCGATGGACGATCACATCAAGCGCACCGAGGAGCTGTTCTCGGCTGCCAAGGCCGAGTTCAAGCATCTCGAGTTCTATTACTTCCACAACTGCGTGTACGACCACCTGTGGAAGAACAACCGCCGCCGCCACGCCGAGCGCACGCCCACGTGGGACCTGCTGCACAAGTTCACACCCGACTACAAGCTCATTTTCGTGGGCGACGCCACCATGAGCCCGTACGAGGTGCTGCAGCCGGGGGGCTCGGTCGAGTACAACAACCCCGAAGCGGGCGCCGTGTGGCTGCGCCGCCTCGCCGACCAGTTCCCGCATTTCGCCTGGCTCAACCCCGAGCCCGAGCGACTATGGGAGTACCGCCAGTCGGTGTCGATCATCCGCGAGATCCTCGGCCACCGCATGTACCCGCTCACCGTCGCCGGGCTCGAAACGGCCATGCGCGTGCTGAGCAAATAGGCGCCACCACTCCCGCCCTTTTCCGCTAGTTCGAGGCGGCGCGTGCCTGAAGGTGTCTTCAGGCCGCGCCGCCCGATGCCGTCATACCTAAGCAAAATCTGGAGACCAACCGCATGACCGCCCCCTCTTCCTCCGACCTGCCAGCGGCGTTCAGGCCGGGACCGCTGCGGCCCTTCGCCGACACCTCGGTCGCCACGATCGTGGCCGGCTTCGTCGCGATGATGACCGGCTACACCAGCTCGCTCGTGCTGATGTTTCAGGCCGGCCAGGCCGCGCATCTGTCCGACGCGCAGATCTCCTCGTGGATCTGGGCGCTGTCCATCGGCATGGCCTTGACCACCATCGGCCTGTCGCTGTGGTTGCGCGCGCCCATCGTGATCGCGTGGTCCACGCCGGGCGCGGCGCTGCTCATCAGCTCGCTGCCGCACGTGCCTTATGCCGAGGCGATCGGCGCTTATCTCGTCTGCGCCGTGCTGCTCACGGCCGTGGGCCTCACCGGCTGGTTCGACGCGCTCATGAAGCGCGTTCCCGCGGGCATCGCGGCGGCGCTGCTCGCGGGCATCCTGTTCGAGATCGGCATCGAGATCTTCCACGCCGCGCAGGTGCAGACGCCGCTCGTGCTCACGATGTTCTTCGGCTATCTGATCGTGAAGCGCTTCGTGCCGCGCTACGCGATCGTCGCGACGCTCGTGATCGGCATCGCCGCCGCCGCCATGCTCGGGCTGCTCGACTTCAGCCACTTCCGCGTGGCGGTGGCGAGACCCGTGTTCACGATGCCGGCGTTCTCGCTCACCGCGGTGGTGAGCATCGGCATTCCGCTCTTCGTCGTGGCGATGGCCTCGCAGAACGTGCCCGGCATCGCCGTGCTGCGCGCCGACGGCTACGACCACAGGGCCGCGCCCTCCTCGCCGCTGATCGCCACCACGGGCATCGCCTCGCTCGTGCTCGCGCCGTTCGGCTCGCACGGCGTGAACCTCGCGGCCATCACGGCGGCGATCTGCACCGGCCCGCACGCACACGAAGATCGCACGAAGCGCTACATGGCGGCCGTCTGGTGCGGCATTTTCTATCTGATCGCCGGCACCTTCGGCGCGACCATCGCGGCGCTGTTCGCGGCGTTCCCGCAGGCGCTCGTGGTGTCGATCGCGGCGCTCGCGCTGTTCGGTTCGATCATGAGCGGCCTCACCAACGCCATGCAGAACCCCCGGGAGCGCGAAGCCGCACTGATCACCTTCATGGTGACGGCTTCCGGGCTCACACTGCTGTCCATCGGCGCGGCGTTCTGGGGGCTCGTGGCGGGGGTCATGACACAGTTCGTGCTCAACGCGCGGCGCGCCTGACGCGGGCGAGCCCCCGCCGCGTGCGCCCGCCAACGCCGCTGGCACGGTGTGCGCGGCGCGTTTGTCATGCGCCCTGCCCGCGCGAAACGCAACGCCATGCGTTTCCGCCATAAAATGACGATGTGAGCCGCGCCCGGACGCGCGGCAAGATGCGCCCCAACCGGTTCCCCGCCCAATCCGCGCGGGCCGTGCCGCAAAGGCGCAGCGCCTTTCTCGTTCCGCCCGGCGCACCTCGGGTTCACGCCTGAAGCGCGCCGGCCGTTCCACTCTCACCGATGCAGGCGCGCACGCGCCCACAAGGCCTGACATGACTACCGCACTCGACCAGCTCAAGCAGTACACCACCGTCGTCGCCGATACGGGCGACTTCCAGCAATTCGTGCAGTACAAGCCGCAGGACGCGACGACCAACCCGTCGCTGATCCTCAAGGCGGTCCAGAAAGCCGAGTACCGTCCGCTGCTCGAAAAAACCGTGCGCGATCACGCGAGCGAGTCGCTCGAGTCGATCATCGACCATCTGCTGATCGCCTTTGGCACCGAAATCCTCAAGATCATTCCGGGCCGCGTCTCGACCGAAGTCGATGCCCGCCTCTCGTTCGATACGAAAAGGTCGATCGACAAGGCGCACCACCTCATCGACCTGTACAAGCAGGCCGGCATCGGCCGTGAACGCGTGCTGATCAAGCTCGCCTCCACCTGGGAAGGCATCCGCGCCGCCGAAGCGCTGCAAAAGGACGGCATCCACTGCAACATGACGCTGCTGTTCTCGCTCGCGCAGGCCGCCGCGTGCGCCGAAGCGGGCGCGCAGCTCATCTCGCCGTTCGTGGGCCGCATCTACGACTGGTACAAGAAGGCCAAGGGGGCCGACTGGGACGACGCGAAGGACGGCGGCGCAAACGACCCGGGCGTGCAGTCGGTGCGCAAGATCTACGCGTACTACAAGAAGTTCGGCCACAAGACCGAGGTGATGGGCGCAAGCTTCCGCAACACGAGCCAGATCGTCGAGCTGGCCGGCTGCGACCTGCTCACCATCAGCCCGGACCTGCTGCAGAAGCTCCACGACAGCAACGAGAAGGTCGAGCGCAAGCTCTCGCCGGAAGCGTTCAAGGACGCGAAGATCGAGCGCGTGGCCGTGGACGAGTCGTCGTTCCGCTTCCAGCTCAACGACGATGCCATGGCGACCGAAAAGCTCGCTGAAGGCATCCGCGCGTTCGCCGCAGACGCGATCAAGCTCGAAAAGATGATCGAAGAACTGCGAGCGAAGTAATGCGCCGGCGCGCCCACGCAGCGCGCATTGCCGTATCGATGACCGAGGAGGGCCGCACAGGGAGCACGTGCGGCCCTTTGTTTTACGGGGCGGACTGCAACGACCGTTCCCGTCTGCACGCTCGCAAACCCTGACGACACACCGCTCGGTCACGTCATCGCGCGCGCCTAGAATCAGGGCAGCGGCGCAACCCGCCGCGCGATCCGGCCCCGTGCACACCCTCGCACGGAATCGCACGATCAAGGCCGGCCAACGTCCCGTCCGCAAGGAAACCGACGATGCAAATCCAGCCCTATCTCTTTTACCCCGGCAACTGCGATGAAGCGATCGCGTTCTATGGCGAAGCGCTCGGCGCGAAGGAAGTGATGAAGATGCGCTTCAAGGAAGCGCCGCCGGACCCCGCGCGCCCCATGCCGCCCGAATTCGCTGAAAAGATCATGCACGCGACGCTCCAGATCGGCGATGCGCAGATCATGGTGTCCGACGGCGGCTGCATGACGCAGAACGACAAGTTCCTCGGCTTCGGCGTCTCGCTGACCGGGTCCGACCTCGCCACGGCCGAACGCTACTTCAACGCGCTCGCCAAAGGCGGTACGGTCACGATGCCGTTCCAGAAGACCTTCTGGTCGCCCGGCTTCGGCATGCTGACCGACAAGTTCGGCGTGCCGTGGATGGTCTCGGCACCGCACGAGCAGCCCGCCTGATCGTCCGCCGGCACGACCGGAGAAGCGCGCCCGGCGTCACACCATGCGGTGCGTCGCGGCGCGCTCGATGTTCCAGCGCGGCTCGGTCTCGAGCAGGAGCGCACGCAGGCGCTCCACCTGCTCCTCCACACGCAGGCTCAGCCAGTAGGGTCCCTGCATCTGCGGCTCGGGGCAGCCCTGCGGCTGAGCCTGCGTGCTTTCCTGGTCGGACTCGGCCACGCCGTCGCCCCCGCCACTGCCCTCTCCCCGTGCCCCAACCGTGCGCAGCGCCTGCTGCGCCGCCTCGGGGTGACGCCCGCCGCCAAAACGCAGCGCCCGCGCCGTGGCGAGCAGCGCACGGCGCACGGTCTCGCTGCGCTCGGCGAACGCCACGCGCACGAGCGCCTGCTCGTAGCTGCCCGTGCCCGTACAGAGCATCTCCAGCGCGCTCAGCAGCGACCGATGCAGGCGCTGCACCTGTTCGAGCCGGGCGAGCGGCACGTCGATCTCCTTGGCGACCGAGGGCATCAGCGCGCGCAGTTGCACGAGCCGTGCGTTCAGGCGCATGAAGGTCTGCACCTGCTCGTCGGCGTCGACGTGCACGCCGTTCGCCACCTGCGCATAGACGCGCGCGCAGTCGCGCAGATTGTCGGCGAGGCTGTAGCGCCACGAATACGTCGCGTGCAGCGGCAAGGCAAACGAAAACACGAGCGCGATGACGATGCCGAGGATCACGTTGAGCGTGCGCCAGAGGCCAGTATCGATGAGGTTGTCGCCGTGCCCCGCGACGATGCACATGGTGATGGCGGCCAGCAGCGCGACGTAGCCGGGCTTGCCGATGGCGTAGTAGCCGCACACGGCGGCGACGAGCGACATCAGCACGTAGGTGAGCGCCACGGAACCGGAAATGGCCTGCACGGCGATAAGCGAGAGCCCGATCACGGCGCCGAGCAGCGTGCCGAGCGCGCGCTCGGCGGCCTTCTTGCGGATGTTGCCCTGGTGCTGCAGTCCGCCGATCACGACGAGCAGCGTGACCGACGCCCAGATGCCGTGCGGAATATGGATGCCCGACGTGGCGAGAATCGAGGCGAGCATGGCGAGACCCACGCGCACGCTGTGGATCACCTTGGCGTTGCGGTAGCGATAGTACGGCGAGGCCAACGCGCGCCACATGCGCGCGAGACGCGAGCGGCGGCGCGGCGCCCGCAGGCGTTGCGCGCCGCTGCGCCCGGATCGGGAACGGGATTCGGTTTGGGACGAGGCCATGGCACGGGCTGAACGTGAGCCGGATCAGCGATCATCGTGCACCAGAAAAACAAATGCCCGCAACTGTTGTGTTGCGGGCATTTTCGCTAACGCCACGCCCCGCGGCTCGCGCCGGGCATGGGGACATCAGCCCTCGACAACGTCGAGATAGTCTTCCGGACGCGTGCGGTCCGCGCCCTTCTGCATGCCGACCACGTGCACGAGGGCCGACACGACGATCGCGACCACGAGGTTCACGATCAGCGACCACACCGCGGCGTAGCCCGGAATCGCCATGCCGAACAGGTGGATCGTGAAGATCGAGCCCTTCAACTGCAGCGAGATCGCCATCCACGTGCCCGTGGCAATGCCGGCCGCCCACCCGATCAGCAAACCGCGATAGTCCAGCATGCGCGTGTAGAGACCGAGCACGATGGCGGGCAGCGTCTGGATGATCCAGATACCGCCGAGCAGCTGCAGCTGGATCGCGTACGTGAGCGGCAGGCCCAGGATGAACGCCACCGCGCCGACCTTCACGATCAGCGAGACCAGCTTGGCGATGTTGGTCTCCTGCTCGTGATTCATGTTGCGGTTGATGAACTCCTTGTGGATGTTGCGCGTGTACAGGTTGGCCGCCGCAATCGACATGATCGCCGCGGGAACCAGCGCGCCGATACCGATGGCCGCGAACGCCACGCCCACGAACCACGACGGGAAGAAGTGCAGGAACAGCGCCGGCACTGCGAAGTTCGGACCGAAGGCCTTGAAGTACGGCGCGAATTCCGGCATGTCCTTCACGCCGGCGGCGAGCGCCATGTAGCCGAGCAGCGCGAGCAGACCGAGCACCAGCGAGTACGCCGGCAGCATCGCCATATTGCGGCGGATGGTGTTGCCCGACGACGACGACAGGATGGCCGTGACCGAGTGCGGGTACAGGAACAGCGCGAGCGCCGACCCGACCGCGAGTGTCGCGTAGGCGCTATAGCCGTTCAGACTCGTGGCGTCCGGCGACTTGAGCAACAGCTTGGCCGGCGGCACCGCGCCGAAGATGTGGCCGAAGCCGCCCATCTGCGCGGGAATCACGATGATCGCGACGATGATCGTGATGTAGATGAGGACGTCCTTCACCACGGCGATCATGGCCGGCGCGCGCAGGCCCGACGTGTACGTGTACGCGGCGAGAATCGCGAACGCGATGATGAGCGGCAGGTCGCCGACAAAGCCCGTCGTGTCGAAGCCGAGCGCGCCGATCACCACTTCGATACCCACCAGCTGCAGCGCGATATACGGCATGGTCGCGACGATGCCCGTCACGGCGATGGCGAGCGCGAGCATGCGGCTGCCATAGCGCGCGCTCACGAAGTCGGCCGAGGTGACGTATTGATGGCGCTTCGCGACGGCCCAGAGCTTCGGGAACACGACGAACGCGAACGGATAGATCAGGATCGTGTACGGCAGCGCGAAGAAACCCGTTGCGCCCGCACCGAACACGAGCGCCGGCACGGCAATAAAGGTGTACGCGGTGTAGAGGTCCCCGCCGAGCAGGAACCAGGTGACGATCGTGCCGAAACGGCGGCCGCCGAGGCCCCACTCTTCGAGGTGCGCGAGGTCGCCCTTGCGCCAGTGCGCGGCGACGAAGCCGAGCACCGTGACGCCGAGGAAAAACAGAATAAAGACAATCGTTGCTGTGACGTTCATTGCGCGCCCCCTTCATCGCCCTTGCGGGTCTTCGTCTTGAAGTAGACGAGCGCGGTAATGACTGCGCTGATCAGCACCCAGAGAAGCTGATACCAGTAGAAAAACGGGAAGTCCCACAGAGTGGGCTCGATTCTGTTGTAAGACGGCACCCAGACCATGGCGATCCAGGGCAGCAGCAAAAGCCACAGCCAATGCTTGCTTGGTTTTCCGGCGTCGGCGTCGTGAGCCATGACGTCTCCTCGTTGCTTATGTAGTTATGCGGCCTTGCTTTGTCTGCGGTCCGCCGCCCGGCGTGAGGCGGCCGATGGCCTCACGGACGGATGGTCCGCAAGGTCCCCGAAAGCGCAGAAAAGAGTATCGAGGCCACGCCGCACGGTCAAGCAGGGCGGACCCCAATTCCGAGGACGTTGTCAAGAGCCAACGGCTTGAGCCGCGTCCTGATAATTGGCCGGAAATGCGCTATGCAGGCGAAAAAAAACCGGCCCAGGGATGCCCCTGAAGCCGGTTTTCCGTGCCGCAACGGCGTTGCCGCCGTTCGCGCGGATCAGATCGAGAACGTTGCGCCGTGCTGGCCGCTCGATTCGCGCAGCGCCTTGACCCACTGGTGCGCCGGCAGGCCGAGCTTGCTTTCGAGCAGACGCGCGCGCTTTTCGAGCGCATCGAAGGTGACTTCGAGCGCCGGGCCCGAGAACGCGAGCGCCACGCGATTGCCTTCGTGCACTTCGGGCAGCGCGATCACGCGGCCCTCGAAGGCTTCGTTCAGGCGCTTCATGTTGCGCACGAAGCTCGGGTGGTCGCCGAACAGGTTGATGGTCGCGACGCCCGCATTGGTCAGGCAGGCACGCACGGCGCGGTAGAACGCCACGCTGTCGAGTACCGGGCCGCGCGCGGTCGCATCGTACACGTCGATCTGCAACGCGCCGATGGTGCCGTGATTGGCGCGATCCTGCACGAAGTCCCACGCGTCGAGTTCGCGCACGGTGAGGCGCGCGTCGTCGTACGGCAGATCGAACATCGTGCGCGCGGCCACCACGACCGCCGGATTCAGTTCGATCGCCTCGACCTTCGCGGGACGCAGATAGCGGTGCGCGAACTTGGTGAGCGCGGCGGCGCCCAGACCCAGTTGCACGATGCGCTCGGGCGTGGCCAGGAACAGCAGCCAGGCCATCATCTGCTGCGCATATTCCAGTTCGATGTGCAGCGGCTTCGCCAGACGCATCGCGCCCTGCACCCACTCCGTGCCGAAGTGCAGATAGCGCACGCCGTTCTCTTCCGAGAACGTGACCGGCGCGAAACGCGGCTTGCGCGGCGTTTCGATGACCGGGGCGTTGTCGAGTTCTTCGGCGGCAGCGGCGGCAGCGGCGCGGCGCGGGCGCTTCGTGACCTTTGCGGTCTTGCTCGCGGTGTCGCCCGATTGCGTCGCGTTGCCGGTTTGCTTGAATGCGCGGGCCTCGGCTGAGGCGCGCTTGATGAGAGTCGTCATGTAGAAAATCGCTTGCTGTGGGGGCGCAAATGCAGGTGCATTTGCTCAGGCGACCGAGAGCATAGCATTCGCGGCGCTTCGGGCCTGATTTCGCAGGCACTTCGAGCGCCTGGCCCACGCGCTGCGCGAGTCAGTGACTGTCGCCTGGGCAGGCGCCTGGCATGTGCGTCATGGGCAAAATGATCAGGGGCAGACGTTTCTTGTTCGTTATGGTCCCGTGTCCCGACGGGATCAGCGCGCGCCGCAGCGTGCTGCGGAACGATGCTAGCGGGGCGAGTTTGCAGCGCGCTTATGTTTGCGTGCGCCAGCACTCATAGGCGCATCGGTGCGCAGTCTCGCAGACTCAAGATTCGCAATTCAGCGCCGATATTCCTCCAGGAGACCAAAACTGATCCGGCGCACAAGACCGAAAGTCTCCGAGGCAGCAGAGTTCCGCAATCACAAGGTAAAACAAATATGTTCAACACCGTGCGAACCATCGGCGTGATCACGCCGCTCCTGTTTCTGGCCGCATGTGCTGTGGTCGCTCCGCCGTACTCTCCCGACGTCGACAATATCCAGTCGCTCAAGAACGTGACCGCAGCGCACGCGAAAGTCGGCGCATTCGATTCCCAGGCAGACGCAAAAAATCCGTATCCGGTTCCCTTGCGTGCAAATAGCTTGAAGTCGCCGGTCGGCAATTCATTCGGCGCCTATCTGGCCGATGCAATGACGAAGGAATTGCAGATGGCCGGCAAGCTTTCTCCGGAAAGCGATGTCGAGATCAAGGCGACGCTACTGGAAAACGACATCGACGTCGGCGTTGCAACCGGCGCTGCACGACTGTCGGCACGCTTCATCGTGATGCGATCGGGCAGCGTGCGTTATGACCAGGTGAAATCCGCGCACACGCAATGGGATTCGGCGTTCGCGGCCATGATCGCAGTACCGAAGGCGCGCGAAGAATATCCGCTCGCCGTGCAGAAGTTGCTCGGCGAACTCTACGCCGACCCTGCCTTCATTCAGGCAATCCAATAATTCAACCAGCCTACACCGGGGAACGAACACCATGACAATGATTCGAATGATCGCAGCGGCAAGCGTGGTCGCCGCACTTTCAGGCTGTGCGCACGAAATTTCGCTGACCGGCGACGCAAGCAAGATTCCGACGCTCTCGACGCAACCGCTCGACAAGTCCGTGGGTCTCGTGATTACGGACGACGAGTTGTCGAAGGAAGTGATCACGCCCGGCGGCGGCGGCGACAAGGTGAGCTATCACCCGTACCACGACCTCGAACTGCCGATGTACGTTGGACTCGGTCACGTGTTCAAGAACGTGACCAAGCTCAAAAGCGCACCGGATGCGGCAACGATTCAGGCCAAGCATCTCGACTACGTGATCACGCCGACGATCAAGACGACGTCGTCGTCCCCTAGCCTTCTCACCTGGCCGCCCACGGATTTCTCGGTCACGCTTGCCTGCACCGTCACGGACCCGAGCGGCCAGACCGTGACCACAACGGACGTGACGGGAACCGGCCACGCGGAGTTTAGTGAGTTCAAGCGCAACTTCAGCCTGGCTGGCCAGCTTGCAACGGCCGATGCGGTGACCAGGTTGCAGTCGGCGCTCGCAACGGCGCCCGAATTGCAGAAGTAACGCTTCGACGGCGCGGCTGGAGCGACTATCCGGCCGCGCACTTTTGCCGTGTATTGACAGGCGCAGCGGTCACGGCGCAACCCACTTGCGCAGCTTCTCCCACTCGCGCAACTTTCCCGCATAAGGCACGGCCGCATACGCCGGGCTGCTCGACGGTAGCTTGACGAGATCGAGCGATACGCGGCTCACCGCCAGCGCCTGCGTGCCGATCTTCGCAGCCGTCCCGCCGTTGAACGCAATACACGCCAGATTGGGCAACGTGGCGATCAGTGCCACGAGATCGTTCGCCGCGTGGTCGCGAATGCGGCTATCGAGACTGCCTTCGCGTTTCGCTTGCGCAATGACGTCCCACAGCCCCACGCGATGCTCGAGCAGCGCTTGCAGTCGCGCTTCGTAGTTCATGCCCGGCAGCGCTTCGCCAATCACATCGCCGATCAAATGCCAGAACTTGTTCTGCTTGTGCGCGTAATACTGCTGATGAGCCAGTGACGCCTCGCCAGGCAGACTGCCGAGGATGAGCACACGCGTGCGTGCATCGACGACGGGATCGAAGCAGCGCTTGAAGGTCATGGCAACGGATGCGGCACGTTCAACGCGGCGCGTGATGCGCGCGCGAGGCGGTGTGATCGAGCGGGCCGCGTTCGCGTCCGAGATGCACGCCGGCTTCTTGCGCCAAAGGTCCGCTTGCGAGGCGCGACCACAGCGCGGGCAGCATGCATTCGGTCACGAGCAGCGGCGCGCCTGCGCGCTCGAATACCGAGCGGCGCGCGACGAACGCATGCGGCGTGTGCTTCGGTTCGAGCATGAGCTCGCGCGCCGCGAGTGTATAGAGCGGATGCCGCGCGCTTACGCGCCGGCTCACGAGCGCGGAGCGCGCCACACCGCTATCGCTAAAGAGAAGTTCCGCGAGCGGCCGCGTACGTAAGCGGCGCATGGCCTGCCACACGCCTTGACTCGCGGCGAGTGGCGTCACGCTGTGCGCGGCGACGAACGGCACACCATCGACTTCGAGCACGATCTCGCGCACCCACGCGCGCTCGCGCGGCGCCAGACCGAGCGCGGCACATTCATCGGACCAGGGCATGTCGACGGCTTCGCGCGTGACCCGCACCACGACGCGGCCGAGCGTGCGCAAATGCGCCGTGAGCGAACCGCCGCGCGTGAGCCAGTCCTTCTGGTCGGCGCTCAAGGCGGGCAAGGGCGTGACGCGCCAGTGCGCGTTAGCGGCATCGAATCGAAGAGGCATGGCGCGCATTATAGGCTGCGAGGATTTCAGTTCGCTGCAAGCGCGGCGGACAAAAGAAAAACCCCTTGCAGCAGGTCCGCAAGGGGTTTCGCTCACGCAAAGCCGCGCGCTTTAACCGGCGCGGGCAATCAGCAACGCGTTCGTACGCTTGACGAAGCTGGCCGGATCTTCCAGCGCGCCGCCTTCCGCCAGCAACGCCTGATCGAACAGCAGATTGCACCAGTCGCCGAAGTCCGCACTATCGGTGCGCAGCGCCTTCACGAGCGGATGCTCCGGGTTCACTTCGAGGATCGGCTGCATCTGCGGCGCATTTTGTCCCGCCGCCTTCAGCATGCGCTGCAGATAGCCGCTCATGTCGCCTTCGTCGGCCACGAGGCACGAGGGCGAATCGGTCAGGCGGAAGGTGAGACGGACGTCCTTGGCCTTGGCCTTGAGCGCTTCCTTCATGTGCTCGACGAGCGGCTTCAACTCTTCGCTCACCTTCTCCTGCTGCTGCTTTTCCTCGTCGTTGAGCGCGCCGAGGTCGAGGTCGCCGCGCGCCACGCTCGCGAGCGGCTTGCCGTCGAACTCGTTCAGGAACGACAGCATCCACTCGTCCACACGGTCCGTGAGGAGCAGCACTTCCACGCCCTTCTTGCGGAACACTTCGAGGTGCGGGCTGTTCTTCGCGGCTTGCCACGTATCCGCCGTGACGTAGTAGATCTTCGTCTGTTCGGGCTTCATGCGCGCCACGTAGTCGGCGAGCGTGACGGTCTGCTCGTTCGTGTCGTTGTGCGTGGACGCGAAACGCGCGAGCTTCGCCACGCGCTCGCGATTGGCGTGATCCTCGCCGATGCCTTCCTTGAGCACCTGGCCGAACTCGGCCCAGAATGTGGCGTACTTCGCCTTGTCCTCTTCGCTTGCTTCGGCATCCGTAACAGCGCTCGCCATCTCTTCGAGCATCGAGAGCACGCGCTTGGTCACGCCGTCGCGAATCGCCTTGACGTCGCGGCTTTCCTGGAGGATTTCGCGCGAGACGTTGAGCGGCAGATCGCTCGAATCGACTACGCCCTTCACGAAGCGCAGATAGTTCGGGAGCAGCTGCTCGGCGTCGTCCATGATGAACACGCGCTTCACGTAGAGCTTCAGACCGCTCTTGTGATCGCGATTCCACAGGTCGAACGGCGCATGCGACGGCACGTAAAGGAGCTGCGTATATTCGCTGCGGCCTTCCACGCGGTTATGCGTCCACGCGAGCGGGTTCTGGTGGTCGTGCGCGAGGTGCTGATAGAACTGCTGATACTGCTCGTCGCTGATCTCGCTCTTCGAACGCGTCCACAGCGCGCTCGCCTGGTTGATGGTCTCGTACTCGTCCTTCGTGACCATCTCGCTCTTTTCGGCGTCCCATTCTTCCTTCTTCATCTCGATGGGCAGACCGACGTGATCCGAATACTTCTGGATGATCGACTTGATCTTCCATGCGGAAAGCAGCTCGTCCTCGCCTTCGCGCAGATGCAGCGTAATCGTCGTGCCGCGCTGCGCGCGCTCGATCGCCTCGACGGCGAACTCGCCCTCGCCCGCGCTCGTCCAGCGCACGCCTTCGGCCGCCGTCAGGCCCGCGCGGCGGCTTTCCACGGTGATCTTGTCCGCGACGATGAAGCCCGAATAGAAGCCCACGCCGAACTGGCCGATCAGCGCCGCGTCCTTCTGCTGGTCGCCCGAGAGCTTGCCGAAGAATTCCTTCGTACCCGAGCGCGCGATCGTCCCGAGGTTCGACACGGCTTCGTCATGGCTCATGCCGATGCCGTTGTCGTCGATCGTGATGGTGCGCGCTTCCTTATCGAAGCCCACGCGAATGCGCAGATTCGGATCGTTCTCATAGAGCGCGCTGTTCGCGATCGCCTCGAAGCGCAGCTTGTCCGCCGCGTCCGATGCGTTCGAGATGAGTTCGCGCAGGAAGATTTCCTTGTTGCTGTACAGCGAATGGATCATCAGGTGCAGAAGCTGTTTCACTTCTGCCTGGAAGCTCATGGTTTCTTGTGCCATGGTCGAGTCCTCTTACGTTGCAGTTCTAGTCTGACAAATTTATGGCCGCGAGTTCTCGGCAATTCGCATCGCGACGCGCCGCCCGCCCAGTTGGGGACAGACGGCACCGTTTTCAAGAGCCGCCCCGCCGGCCCACGCCTTCGAGGTAGTCGGCGAGGAACGCGGGCAGCGCCGGGTCGCCGCAGTTGGCGATGTTGAAGCGCATCCACGTGGTCGGCGACTGGTGCGGCGAGAACAGGCTCCCCGGCGCGAGGAGGAACCCCGCTTCGTGGCCCGCCGCGGTGAGCGCATCCGCGTCGACGCCCGTGTCCGCCCACAGGAACATGCCGGCGCCCGGCGCCGCAAAAAGGCGCAGGCCGGCGCGCTCCAGCATGCGCTCCGCCTTGTCGCGCACGCCGTCCAGCCGTGCACGCAGGCGCTCCACGTGACGCCGGTAGTGACCCTCCGTGAGCACGCGGTACAGCACACGCTCATTGAGTTCCGGGCTCGTCATGCCGACGAGCATTTTCTGGTCCGCCACCGCCTGGGTCACGTCGAGCGCGCTCGCGATATAGCCCACGCGCAGGTTCGGTGCGAGCGTCTTCGAAAAGCTGCCGAGATAGATCACGCGGCGAAGCTGGTCGAGGCTCGCGAGGCGCGTGGCCGGATAGCCGGCCGGGCAGAGGTCGCCGTAGATATCGTCTTCGACGACGATGAAATCGTACTGTTCGGCAAGCCGCAGAATGCGGAACGCCTGCGCGGCGGTAAGCGAGGTGCCCGTGGGATTTTGCAGCACCGAATTGATGACGAGCATTTTCGGCCGCCAGGTCTCGACCAGCGCTTCGAGCGCGTCGAGGTCCGGCCCGTCTGGCGTGTACGGCATGCCGACGAGCCGCGCGCCCTGCGAGGCGAAGCGCCCGAACATCTGGAACCACGCGGGGTCGCCCACGATCACCGTGTCGCCGGGCTGCACGTAGATGCATGCGAGCAGGTCGATCGCCTGGGTGATGCCGGAGACGAGCACGATCTGGTCGGGCGTCGCGCCGATCTCGAGTTCCGCCATGCGCGTCTGGAGTTGCTGGCGCAGCGGCAGGAAGCCTTGCGGTGAGCCGAAGCCCAGCAGTTGCGTGCCGCTCTGGCGGCCAAGCGAGCGCATCGCGCCGGTCAGCAGCTCGCCATCCAGCCAGCGCGCGGGCAGATAGCCCAAACCCGGCCCTTTTTCCGGCCGCGTGGATGTGTGAAGCATGTTGCGCAGCAGCCAGACCACGTCGATGGTGGGCGGCGCGGGGGCAGCAACCGCGTCGGCGCGCGCCGGGACGCCCGCGGTCAGCGGCTGGCGTTCGCCGCCGGCCACGAGCGCCAGCCGCTCGCGCACATAGAAACCGGAACCGCGCCGCGAGTCGAGGTAGCCCTGCGCGACCAGACGCTCGTACGCCTCGACCACGGTGAAGCGCGAGACGCCCTTGTCGAGCGCGAGCTTGCGGATGGACGGCATGCGCATGCCGGGCCGGAACACGCGCTCCTCGATGCGGCGGCGGCCCCACTGCACGAGCTGGTCGACGAGCGTAAGCGTCGCCGCGTCGTGCGGGGCGGGAATCTGGTCTAGCGGTACGGAGGACATGAGGACTCCCTGAACTCGAACTGTACAGAGCACTATCGGGCCGATTGTACCGTTACTGTCTGCCACCATACCGGTACATTTGATCGCATGCGTACCGGTAAGGATTCGGTAGCGGCGTCGGCACACTGTCCAGGCGCAGGCTCCTGTCCCCCTTCTCTCCGGCCCCTCCGTATTTTTGGCTCCGCTCGACCGCCCATGAACGCCTCGCCGCTTCGCCTCGATCACCTCGTCGTTGCCGCGCGCACGCTGGAAGAAGGCGTGCAGTACGTGAGCGACGCGCTCGGCGCCGCGCCCTCGGGCGGCGGCGCTCACCCGCTCATGCGCACGCACAACCGTCTGCTCGGGCTGTGGGGCGGTGCGTATCTGGAAGTCATCGCGCTCGATCCGGCGGCGAAAAGCGACGCGAACGCCCGCGCGCGCCTGTTCGCGCTCGACGACCCCGCCGTACTGGCGCGCCTCGAACAGGGGCCGTACCTGTCGCATTGGGTCGCGCGCGTCGATCCGCCGAAGAGCCTCGCACGCTGGCGCGAGCAGTATCCCCAGCGCATTCCCGCGCTCGTGCCGATGACGCGCGGCGATTTTTCCTGGCAGCTCACCGTTCCGGAAAACGGCGCCTTCCCGTCCTGGCAAGGCGCGGGCGACGGCATTCTGCCCTCGCTGATCCAGTGGGATACGGCGCATCATCCGTCGCAGGTGCTGGCCGACACCGGCATCGCGCTCACGTCCCTCACCGGGTTTCACCCAGAGGCGCAGGCGGCGCGCGAGCAGTTGCAGTGGCTCGGCGCGGCGCACCTGATCGCCGTGGAGGAAGCCCTCTCGCCCGCGCTCGTCGCGCAGTTCGAAACCCCGTCCGGTCCGCGCACGCTCGGCGCGCCGGCACGCTGATCCGTCGAGCGCAAAGTCCCGCATGAAAGCACGCGAAACCCAAGGCATGCTGCTCGGCCTCGTCGGCGTCATGATCTTTAGCCTTACGCTGCCGATGACGCGCATCGTCGTCGCCGAATTCCACCCGCTTCTGAACGGCCTCGGCCGCGCACTCGCCGCCGCCGTGCCCGCTGCGCTGCTGCTCGCCATCCGTCGCGAGACATGGCCCACCTGGCCGCAGGTCAAGAGCCTCGCCGTGGTGTCGCTTGGCGTGATCGTCGCGTTTCCGGTGTTTTCCGCCTTCGCGATGAAGACCGTGCCGGCCTCGCACGGCGCCATCGTCAACGGCCTGCAGCCGCTCGCCGTGGCGATCTACGCGGCGTGGCTCTCGCACGAGCGGCCCTCGAAGGCGTTCTGGGCCAGCGCGCTGATCGGCAGCGCGCTCGTGGTCGCGTTCGCGCTCCAGGCGGGCGGCGGCTCGCTGCATGCGGGCGACGCGTGGATGCTCATCGCGGTGGGCATCGGTGCGCTCGGCTACGCCGAAGGCGCGCGCCTCGCGCGCCAACTGGGCGGCTGGCAGGTGATCTGCTGGGCGCTCGTGCTCTCGGCGCCGTTCCTCGTGCTGCCGGTAGGCTGGCTCGCATGGGCGCATCACGTGGCGCACCCGGGCCCCGTCGCGCTCAAGACCTGGCTCGCCTTCGGCTACGTCACGCTGTTTTCGCAGTTCATCGGCTTTTTCGCGTGGTACGCGGGGCTCGCCATGGGCGGTACGGCGCGCGTGGGCCAGGTGCAGCTGCTGCAGATTTTCTTCACGATGGCGTTCTCGGCGCTCTTTTTCGGCGAGCAGGTCTCGCCCTCGGCGTGGCTCTACGCGGCCGCGGTGATCGCCACAGTCGTACTCGGTCGCCGCGCGGCGATCGGCACGGCCCCGGCGCCCGCGCGCGCATGAGCCGGTTTCACGTCATAATTCAAGGTTTTCGGCGGCATCCGGCGGCGCGCGATCGCGCCCCATGCCGCCGCTGAACAGTCACTCGCCTCACCCCAACAAGGAGACCCCATGGACCAGAGCGATCTCAAGGCCGCGCCCGCGTGGCAACTGTCCGAGCGTGCAATCAAGCTGACCAGCTCGGCGATTCGCGAAATCCTGAAGGTCACCGAGCGTCCCGAAGTCATTTCGTTCGCGGGCGGCCTGCCCGCGCCGGCCAGCTTCCCGGCCGAGGAAATGCGCGCCGCCGCCGACCGCATCCTGCGCGACGACCCCTCGGGCGCCCTCCAGTACAGCGCGACTGAAGGCTATATGCCGCTGCGCGAATGGATTGCCGCGCGCCACTCGGTGGGCGGCGTGACGGTGCGTCCCTCGCAGGTGCTCATCACCACGGGTTCGCAGCAGGCGCTCGACCTGATCGGCAAGGTGCTGGTCTGCCCCAATAGCCCCGTGCTCGTGGAAACGCCCACCTACCTCGGCGCGCTGCAGTCGTTCTCGCTTTACGAGCCGAAGTACGTCCAGGTCCCGACCGACGAAAAGGGCCTCGTGCCCGAAGGCCTGACGCCCGAACTCACGGCCGGCGCGCGCCTGCTCTACGCGATCCCGAACTTCCAGAACCCCACGGGCCGCCGCCTGCCGCTCGAGCGCCGCCAGGCGCTCGCGGAATTCGCGAAGCACTCGCCGTTCCCCGTGATCGAAGACGACCCCTACGGCGCGCTCCTCTACGCGGGCGAGCCACTGCCGACGGTGCATTCGCTCGCGCCCGAGCATGTCGTGCATCTGGGTTCGTTCTCGAAGATCCTGGCCCCGGGCCTGCGCGTGGGCTACATCATTGCGCCCGAAGACCTGCACTTCAAACTGGTGCAGGCCAAGCAGGCCACCGATCTGCACACGCCGAGCTTCACGCAGCGCATCGTCTACGAGGTGGTGAAGGACGGCTTCCTCGACACGCACATCCCGAAGGTGCGCGCGCTCTATCGCGACCAGTGCGAAGCGATGCTCGACTCGCTCAAGCGCAACATGCCCGAAGGCGTGAGCTGGAACCGCCCCGAAGGCGGCATGTTCATCTGGGTGACGCTGCCCTCGAACATCGACAGCATGAAGCTGCTGGCCGAAGCCGTCGCGCAGAACGTGGCCTTCGTGCCCGGCGCGCCGTTCTTCGCCGACGAGCCGCAACACAACAAGCTGCGCCTGTCGTTCGTCACGGTGCCGCCCGCGAAGATCGAAGAAGGCGTCGCGAAGCTCGCGGCCCTGATCCGCGCGCACGCCTGACGCAAGCCCGGCGAAGGCCTGGCGCAGCGCCAGGCTCTTTCCGACTCAACACCCGAACGAGGAATCCTGATCATGGCTGACATCAACATCTACGACCGTCTCGAACAGCTCGGCATCACCCTGCCCCAGGCAGGCGCGCCCGCCGCGGCCTACGTGATGAGCGCCCAGAGCGGCAACACGGTTTACCTGTCGGGTCACATCGCGAAGAAGGACGGCACGGTGTGGGCCGGCAAGCTCGGCGAGTCGCTCACGACCGAGGAAGGCAAGGCCGCCGCGCGCTCGATCGCGATCGACCTGCTCGCCACGCTGCACGCCCACACGGGCGACCTCAACAAGGTCAAGCGCGTGGTCAAGCTCATGAGCCTCGTGAACTCGACGCTCACCTTCACGGAACAGCACGTCGTCACGAACGGCGCTTCGGAGCTGATCGCCGATGTGTTCGGCGAAAAGGGCAAGCACGCGCGCTCGGCCTTCGGCGTCGCGCAGATTCCGCTTGGCGCATGCGTCGAGATCGAGCTGATCGCCGAAGTCGAGTAAACAACACTAGCGACCTTTGCCAGTGCGCGCGGACCTGCATCGGGGTCCGCGCACGTTACTGCATTTTCTGTTGTGCGTTCGCGCAACCTGGCGCGCCTCTTGCGCCGCTCTCCCCCTTCCATGATCGTCCCGCCATGACCCAGCCCAGCGTCCGCTTCAAACAGGTCGACGTCTTCACGTCGGTACCCTTCAAGGGCAACCCGCTCGCCGTGGTGTTCGACGCCGACGGTTTGAGCGGCGACGAGATGCAGGCCATCGCGCGCTGGACCAATCTCTCGGAAACCAGCTTCCTGCTCGCCCCCACCGACGCGCGCGCCGACTACCGCGTGCGCATCTTCACGACCAAGGGCGAACTGCCCTTCGCAGGCCATCCGACGCTCGGCACGGCGCATGCGTTTCTCGAAAGCGGCCGCCCGCCGAAGACGCCCGGGCGCCTCGTGCAGGAATGCGGCGCCGGTCTCATCGACCTGGCCGCCGCGGAGAACGGCGCATGGGCCTTCGCCGCGCCGCCCGCGCGCGTGACGCCGCTCGCCGCCGCGCAGTTCGACGCATTGCGCGCGGCGCTGCGCTCGAACGCCGTCGACTTCTCGGCCGCGCCCTGCGGCGTCGACAACGGCGCGCCCTGGCTCGTCGTGCGCCTCGCGTCGGCGCAAGCGGTGCTCGCGCTCGACGTCGACTACGAAGCGATCGAAGCCGTTGCCGCGAGCGTGGGTGCACATGGCGTGGCCGCCTACGGCCCGCACGAGGCCGATGGTCCCGCAACCTTCGAAGTGCGCTGCCTCATGACCGGGCTCGGCAAGGGCGAAGACCCTGTCACCGGCAGCGCGAACGCCGCCATCGCCATGCTGCTCGAACAGCAGAACCGGCGTCCGGGCGCACGCTATACGGTGCACCAGGGCACGGCGCTCGGGCGCGACGGGCGCGTGCGCGTCGACTATGACGATGCGGCGAAAAAGATCTGGATTGGCGGCCACTCGGTGACCGTCGTCGACGGGACCTGCCGGCTCGGCTAAGCGCCCGCAGCGGCACCCCGATTCATGCAAGGTGCATCGACCACGATGCACCGCCTCGCAGCTATGCACCGCACATCAGCATCGCACGCGAGTTGAGGCGACCCTCGCGTATACCCGAGGGACCACAGCTTCCTTAATCATTCCCCAACCAGTAATATCGAAACATCGGACGCACGACGCGTCCGGCGTGCATTGCGCGCGCGCAATGCACGTATTCCCCCAGCCATCCGTCCTTCATGCCGCCGACTCAACCGAGCGCATCCTTGCCGTTCCGGCCGCCGCATCCGCGGTGTGAGTTCCCGCGCCTACGGCGGCCGCGATGAGCGCCACGCGGGGTCCGTTCTCGCGCGATTCGAGCCTGCGCAACGCGCCCGGCCCGGCATACACGCGTCCGCGCGCACTGCTCGCCATTCCGCTGCTCGGCGTGCTGGTGCTCGTGCTGCTATGGGCGGTCATCTTCACGCGTCTATCCGTCGAGAAGGAAGCGACCATGCGCGAGGCCACGGCCTCGGCCGCGATTCTCTCGGCGGCGCTCGAACAGCACACCGTCAAGGCGATCCACCAGGTCGACCAGATCACGCGCTTCGTGAAGTACGAGTTCGAAAAGTCGCCGGGCCGCTTCGATCTCGGCAGCACAGTCGAAAAGGGTGTGGTGCAGAGCGACTCGCTCGTGCAGGTGTCGATCATCGACGAGCACGGCACGCTCGTCGCCAACACGGCCGATCCGAATCCCAAGCCCATCGACCTCTCGGACCGCGAGCACTTCAAGGTGCACGAGCACGAGAACGACGACCAGCTCTATATCAGCAAGCCGGTGCTCGGCCGCGTGTCGGGCCACTGGACCCTGCAGATGACGCGCCGCCTCAATCACCCGGACGGCTCGTTCGCGGGCGTGGTCGTGGTTTCTGAGGACCCGAGCTACTTCACGAGCGACTTCTACAACAACGCCGCGATCGGCCGCGACGGCGTGATCGCCGTGATCTCGGACAGCGGCGCCGTGCTCGCGCGCCGCACGGGCAGCGCCGAGCGCGCGAACGGCACGTTCTCCGCGAGCGGCGTGTATCCCATTTCCGAGCATGTGTCGGGCACCTACGTCGACCCGATCGATCACGTGACGCGCATCGTCTCGTACCGCCATATCGATGGCTATCCGCTCGCCGTGCTGGTCGGTCTCTCGCAGGCCGAGGAATTCGCCGACTACAACCACACGCGCGACGTCTACCTGATGATGGCGACGTTCATCTCGCTCGCCATGCTCTCGTTCTTCGCCGTGGCCACGGGACTGATCGGCAAGCTGCTCGGGCGCGAGCGCGAGATGTCGCAACTCGTGCAGTACGACCTCCTCACGGGCCTGCCCAACCGCTACGCCACGCTGCAGCGTTTGCGCCATGAGGTCTCGCAGCCGGGCAACCTCGGGCGGCTCGCCATCCTCTTCATCGACCTCGACAATTTCAAGACGGTCAACGACACGCTGGGCCACAACGCCGGCGACATCGTGCTGCAGATGAGCGCCGCGCGCCTCGCCGACGCCGTGGGCGGCGCGGGCACGCTTGCGCGCATCGGCGGCGACGAGTTCGTGGTGATCGTGAAGGGCGACGACATCGAAAAACGCGCCATCGCGCTCGCCGAAGCCACCAACGCCGCGTTCACGCATCCGTTCGACGTGCGCGGCAGCGCCTTCGTGCTGCACGCGAGCACGGGCATCGCGCTCTTCGCGGTAGCGCACGAAAGCGAAATCGATCTGCTCAAGAAAGCCGACCTCGCGATGTACGCCGCCAAGGAGGCCGGACGCAACTGCTTTCGCTTCTACTCGCCGCAACTCGCCCACCGCGCCGACCACCTGATGAAGTGGGAGCAGCAGCTGCGCGTCGCGCTCGCCGAGGACCAGCTCTTTCTCGCCTACCAGCCGAAGATCGATCTGCGCCGGCGCTGCATCACGGGCTTCGAGGCGCTCGTGCGCTGGAACCATCCGCAATACGGACTCATTCCTGCGGGCGAATTCATTCCTGTGGCCGAATCCACGGGCCTCATCGTGCCCGTAGGCGACTTCGTGATCCGTACCGCGTGCGCGCAACTCGCGCAGTGGCAGCAGCAGGGCTACGAGTCGCTCACGCTCGCCATCAACATCTCGGCGGTGCAGTTCTGGCGCGGCGACCTGTACGAGACCGTAGCGCGCGCCATCGAGGAAACCGGCATTGCCGCGCACCGGCTCGAACTCGAGATCACCGAAACCGCGATGATGGAGTACCCGGAGCTCGTTTCGGAAAAGATCTTCGCGCTGAAGCGCCTTGGCGTGCGCGTCGCGCTCGACGACTTCGGCACCGGCTATTCGTCGCTGTCCTACCTGAACCGCTTCGCCGTCGACACGCTCAAGGTCGACCGCTCGTTCGTGCAGGCCATCCCCGCCGACCGCAGCGTGTGCGTGATGGTCTCGGCGATCGTCAATCTCGCGCGCTCGCTCGGGCTCACGGTAGTCGTCGAGGGCACCGAAACCGAAGAGCAGATCGCGTGGCTCTCCGCGCTCGGCCCGATCGAGGCGCAGGGCTTCCTGTTCTCGCGCCCCGTGCCCGTGGAAGGCGTGGCCGCGCTGATCGAGCGCTTCGGCGTCTGTAGCGCGACGCAGCCGGCGGGCACGCAAGCCGCACGCGAAGATCGCCGCAACGAGCGCCTGAGCGACGCGCCGCAATCGCGCTGACGCGAGGCCGGCGCGCAGATTGCGCATTGTCCACGCCTTCCAGTGAGTTGCGCGAACCGCGTGCCTTCGCGCACAGATCCGCACGGACCTTCGCCCGCACGATGCAGCCATGCAAACCCGCACCGACGAAGCGATCGCGGCGCCAATCCGCGACCATCACGAACCGCTCCTGACGCTCTTTCGCGTCGTGCTGACCGTGTCCGCGGTCTCATGGGGCGGCCTCGCGCTCATGGCGCAACTCGAGCAGCACTACGTGGAGCGCGAAGCGCGTCTCACGCAAACCGCATTCTCGGATCTGGTAGCACTCGCCTGGATGGTGCCGGGGCCGGTAGGCTGCAACGTCGCGGTGCAACTCGGCCATGCGCTGCGCGGACGCGCGGGCGCGTGGGTCGCGGGCGTGGCGAGCGTGCTGCCTTTCTTCGCGCTGATGACGCTGTTCGCCATTTTCTACCGCACGCCGCTCGTGCATGCGGTCGCCTCGCGCACGCTGCTCGACCATTTCAGCGTGGTGCTCGCCATGCTGATCGGCGTGACCTGGTACAGGCAGACGCGTGCGCTCGTGCGCGGTCCGCTCGAATGGGGCGTGGCGATCGCTGCCTGTGCGGCCCTCGCGCTCGCGGCGAGCGGCGCGGCCTACGTCGCGATTCTGCTCGTCGCGTTTGCCGCGGGCTGGCTCGCAAGCCCCGTGCCTTCGCAGCGGCTCGAATTACGCGTGACACGGCGCGATGGGCAATTGCTCGCCGCGCTGGCCGCGCTGATCGTCGTGTTCGCGCTGCCGCTGCCGCATCCGCTCGATTCGGCGCTGCTCTGGCCGCGTCTCGCGGGCGCGGGCATGACGCTGTTCGGCGGCGGCTTTTCGGCGCTGCCCGTGTTGAAAACGCTGTTCGTCACGCCCGCGGTCGGCATCACCAACGACGACTTCACGCTGGCGTTCACGCTCTCGCCGCTTTCGCCGGGGCCGCTCCTGAACGTGGTGCCGTTCTTCGGCTATCTCGTCGATGGCTGGGTCGGCGCGCTCGTCGCCACGCTCGCGCTGTTCGTGCCGTCGGGCTGCCTCGTCGTGCTCGCGCGGCGGCACCTGCACCGCATGAAGGCGAACCCGCGCTTCGAGCACGCCATGCGCGTGCTGCGCGCCGCGACCACCGCGTTCCTCGTTATCGCCGTCTGGCATATCGCGCGGCACGTGCCGCTGCATCTGTCGTATCTGCTGACGGCCGTCTTCTCGGCGATGTGCTTCGGCAAGCTCAAGCTCCCCGCTTACGCGGTCTACGCGACGGTAGGACTCGCGTGCGGGGCGAGGCTGCTGCTGGCCTGAAGCGCGCGTTCACGCACTGATCAGCGCGCTGCCGCAAAACCGCCGAAGAATGCGCGTGCGTTGTCTTCGAGGCTTTCGAGGTGATAGCCGCCTTCCTGCACGATCACCGAAGGCAGGCCGAGCGCGCCGATCTCCGCGCCGAGCCGGCCGAAACCCTCGGTGGTCACTGCGACTTTCGACTGCGGATCGTCCTTGTAGATGTCGAAGCCGAGCGCCAGCACGAGCGCGTCCGGCTCGAAGCGCCTGAGCACCCGCAGCGCCGCCTTCACGCGCTCGAAGAAGTCGGCTTCGGACGCGCCATGCGGCATCGGCAGATTGACGTTGTAGCCCTCGCCAGCACCGTTGCCGCGCTCTTCCTCGTAGCCCGCGACCACGGGATAGAAGTTGGTCGGATCGCCGTGAATCGAGATGTAGAGCACATCGCTGCGACCGTAGAAGATCTCCTGGACGCCCTGGCCGTGGTGCATGTCGGTGTCGAGGATCGCCACTCGCTCGAAGCGGCTGCGCAGCGACTGCGCCGCGATGGCCGCGTTGTTCAGATAGCAGAAGCCGCCCGCCGCGTCCGCGCGGGCATGATGACCCGGCGGACGCGAGAGCGCGTACGACTCGCGCGCGCCTTCGTTCACGCATGCGGCCGCCGCCAGCGCGCTTTGCGCCGACCAGTAGGCCGCGCGCCAGGTGTTCGCACCGATGGGGCAACTGCCGTCCGCGAGATAGCGCGCCGCCTGCGCGAGCACGCCGCGCAGCGGATTCGGCTCGCGCACGTAGATGTTCGACATCACCTCTTCGCCCCAATCCTCGGGCACGCGCTTCCATTCAGTGTGCGCTTCTTCGAGAAAGCGCAGATAGTTCATGTCGTGCACGGCGGCGATGGGCGCGGTGCCGAAATCGGCGGGCGCCTGCACGTCGAAGCCGAGCGAGCGCGCCGCGGCAACGAGATGCTCGGCACGCTGTGGCACTTCCTGCGGCGCACGCAACTGGCCGCGCGAGAAATAGGCGCGCGGATGGTGCAGCAGCTGATCGGGGTGAAACCAGGTTTTCATGCTCAGTTCTCCTTCTATTTCTTTTACGCGTCGGCCGGGTTTTCCACTTCAACGGCCAGGCGCACGCCCGCGCGCGCCGCGACGGCGTTGAGCAGCACGTTCGCGCCGGCCGTGATGTCTTCCGGCAGAGCGTCCTCGGCTTCGTTGTGCGACAGACCGGCCACGCAGGGAATGAACACCATCGCGGTCGGGCAGTAGCGCGCGAGGTGGATCGCGTCGTGGCCCGCACCGCTCACGATACGCTCGTGTGGATAGCCAAAGCGCGCCGTTGCCTGCGCGACCAGCGCGACACACTCCGCGTCGAACGGCGTCGCGGGGCTAGTCCAGCAGTGCGCGATCTGCACGCCGAGGCCGCGCTGTGCGGCCACGTCCGCGCATAACGCGCGCAAGTCGCGCTCCATCGCGTCGAGCTGCGCATCGTCGGGATGGCGCAGATCGACCGTGAACGTCAGGTTCGCCGCGATCGTGTTGCGCGACGAGTTCACGATCTGCGCCTGGCCGATCGTCACGAGACCGAGCGGTGCGTAACGCGCCATCGTGCGTTCGATGTCGAGCGACATCTGCGCCGCGCCGAACCATGCGTCCTTGCGATAGCGCATCGGCGTCGTGCCCGCGTGCGCGGCCACGCCCGTCACGTTCACGTCGAACCAGCGAATCGCCTGGCCGCCCGTCACGACGCCGATGGTCGTCTCGTTCGCCTCCAGAATCGGGCCCTGTTCGATATGAGCTTCGAAGTAGGCGTCGACGGCCACGCCTTGCACGGCACGCGTGCCGCGCGCACCGCATGCGTCGAGCGCGGCGCCGAGCGTCACGCCGTCGGCGTCCGTGCGCGAGAGTGCCTCCGCCAGCGTCATCGCGCCCGCGAACACCGCCGAGCCCAGCATCGCCGGCGTGAAGCGCGCGCCCTCTTCGTTGGTCCACGAGCAGATCTCGATGGGCTTCACGGTGCGTGCGCCCGCGTCGTTGAGCGCGCGCACGACTTCGAGAGCGGCGAGCACGCCGTATACGCCGTCGAAGCGGCCGCCTTCGGGCTGCGTGTCGAGGTGGCTGCCCATCAGCACCGGCGCAGCCTGCGCATCGTCGCCTTCGCGGCGCGCGAACAGGTTCCCCACTTCGTCGGTCCACACCGTCATGCCCGCCTCGCGGCACCAGCGCGCGAACAACTCGCGCCCGCGCCGGTCTTCTTCGGTGAGCGCGAGGCGGCGCACGCCGCCGCCCGCCGTCGCGCCAACACGCGCCATCTCCATGAGGCTCGCCCACAGGCGCGGGCCGTCGATCTGCAAAAGGTCTTTCATCGGTCCATCCATTTCAGTCGAACTATTCAAACAGCTGAACAACGTCATCGTGCGCTCAACGCCTCGGCTCCCGCCTCGTCTAACGCATGCTGGTGACGGCGCGCGTCGAGCGCGACGATGCACAACAGCGAGACGCCCGCGAGGCACGTATAGAACACCGCGAGCGGCCACCACTGCCCCGCATGGCGATGCGCGAGCCACGTGCCGACCAGCGGCGTGAGGCCGCCCGCGATCGCGCCGCATACCTGGTAAGAGAGCGAAATCGCGGAGTAGCGCACGCGCGTGGGGAACACGCCGGAGACGAAGCCGGCGATCACCGAATAGAAGCTCGCCATGCAGACCACGGCGATCGAAATGCCGATCACCATCGGCACGACCTTGCCGCTTTGCACGAGCACGAACATCGGATACGGCGAGAGCATCGCGGCGAGCGCCGCGCACTTGAGGAAGCGCGCGCCGCCCATGCGTTCGGCGAGCCACGCGGCGAGCGGCTGCACGAGGAACTGGATGATCGCGACCGCGAACAGGCAGTCGAGAATCAGCGAGCGCGTGATGCCGACGTATTGCGTGGTGTAGGCGATCATGAACGTGTTGGTGAAGTACACGCCCGCAATGCCGATGGTGTTGGCGCCGATGCACAGCAGCACGAGGCCCCACGCCGAGCGGAACACTTCGGCGACGGGCAGCTTGAGCGTGCGGCGCTGGTCCTTGAGCTTCTCGAATTCGGGCGACTCGTTCACGCCGAGCCGGATCATGATGCCGACCACGAGCAGCACCGCCGAAACGAGGAACGGCAGACGCCAGCCCCACGAGAGAAAGTCGGCCTTGTCGAGCGACGTGACCGAGCGGAACGCGAGCAGCGAAAGAATCAGGCCGGCCGGCGAACCCAGCTGCGCGAACGAAGCGAAGAACGTGCGGCGGCCTTCGGGCGCGTGCTCGCCCGCCATCAGCACCGCACCGCCCCACTCGCCGCCCACGGCGATGCCCTGCACCACGCGCAGCAGCACGAGCAGCACCGGCGCGAGCATCCCGACGCTCGCGTACGACGGCAGCAGGCCGACGCAGACGGTCGCGACGCCCATCATCATCAGCGTGGTCATGAGCGCTTTCTTGCGGCCGATGCGGTCGCCGAGGTGGCCGAAGATCAGGCCGCCGAGCGGACGAGCGAAGAACCCGACGGCGAAAGTCGCGAACGACGCCATCGTGCTCACGAAGCGGTCTTCAGAAGGGAAATACAGCTCGCCGAACACGAGCGCGGCGGCCGTGGCGTAGATGTAGAAGTCGTACCACTCGATCATCGTGCCGATGAACGCCGCGGCGGCGGCGCGCACCGGTTGCCGGGTGCTGGGTTGTGGGCTGGCCATGCGTCGGTCTCCTTCAGGCGCGTTTGGGATGGGTTTGTGTTGCATGCACGCTTTATCGCCAGCCACAAATCATTAGTCAAATTTCGCGTTATTATTCTGCACATAAATTTAACTAATACCCTTGGCGCACCCTTGCGCCGGGAGACCGCCCATGCGCGCCGATACCACCCGCTTTCTCAACGACCGTCTCGACTGGAACCTGCTGCGCACCTACCTCGCGATCATGCAGGAACGCAGCCTGAGCCGCGCCGCCGCCCGGCTCTTTGTCACGCAGCCGGCCGTGAGCCAGGCGCTCAAGCGCCTCGAAGACGCGCTCGGCCGCAAGCTCATCGAGCGCCGCGGCGCGCAGTTCGTGCCGACCGAGGCGGGCGAGGAGGTCTATCGCATTGCAAGCGACATCTACGGCACGATTTCCCAGCTCGAAACCGGGCTAGACGAGCGCACCGCCGACATCACCGGCTCGATCCGCCTGCTCACGGTGAGCCGCATCGAGTCGCGCGTGTACGACGAATTTCTCGCGGAATTCCACACGGCCTACCCGCGCATCGACTTGCAGATCGAAGTGATGCGCTCGTCGGACATCATCTCGTCGCTGCTGCAGAAAACAGCGACCGCGGGCCTGAGCCTGTGCCGCACGCCCATCGACAAGCTGGACATGCGCTGCTTCCTGCGCCAGCGCTACGCGATGTTCTGCGGCCGGCATCACCGGCTCTTCGGGCTTTCCCAGTTGACGATGGACGACCTGCTCGCGGAAAACTTTGTCTCCTTTACGAGCGACCAGATTGGCGACAGCCTGTCGCCGCTCACCGTGTTTCGCGACCAGCGCGGCTTCACGGGGCGGATCGTGGCGTCGTCACCGAGTCTGGACGAGGTGCGGCGGCTGATCTTTGCGGGCTACGGCATTGGCTGCCTGCCCGAGCATACGGTGCGGGACGATCTGGCGCGGCAGCGCCTGTGGCGGCTGCCGCCGGAGGAAGGGCTCGTGGACGTCGATATCCACTTGCTGTGGCATCGCGAACGCAAGCGCAATGCGGCCGAAGAAGCGTTCTTCGACGCGATGGAGCGCTGCATGCAGCGTCATGCGCTCGCGGAGCGCCTCTAGTGCGTCAAGCGCAGACCGCGAACGTTGCAGGAGAAACGATTAGAACCCGCGCGCGAGCACGGCAACGCCGATCGTCACGATACCCAGCACGAGATTGATGACGACGAGCCGACGCACGGTGCCCACTGCGCGCGCGCCGTCGGGCCACTTCTGCGCCTGCACGGCGCGGCGAATGCGCGGGAACACGGCGAAGCGGATGTGGCCGAAGATCAGCATCATCAATACGCCCAGGCCCGCCATGGCGTGCAGTTGCCAGGTGGCATGCTCGCCGCCGGACTGCATGAGCAGGAAGCCGCCCGTCAGCAGGATCACGATGACCGAGACGCCCACCCAGTTGAAGAAGCGGCCGAACACCGATTCGATGAGCGGCAGACGCAGCTGCGGCGAGAGGTCTTCGAGCGCCGGGCGCAAACAGAAATGCGCGAAGATCATGCCGCCCACCCAGACGGCGACGCCCAGCAGATGCAGAAAGAGCGCGACTGCGATCGCGTGGCCCATGCTTGATTTCCCTCGTAACGTGTCATTATCGGCGGCATGTCGACGGGAGTGAGTGCAACGCACTCCCGTCCCATGCCTTTGCGCGGCATTATTCCATGCCGCGCCACGATTCGCGCCGGATATGTGTCGGCCGGAGTTAGCGCTTTAGCACTTTGCGATCCGGAGTTAGCGCTTCAGCGCTTACTCCGGTCCCACGCAGAGCGCTCCGGCCCCATGCAGAGCAGCTAAGTTACTGCGGCAACACCGGACGCATGCCCGTCACGACCTTGAGCTTCGAGTCCGGCGCGCGGCCCTTGCGTGCGCGCTTGCCGATCTGCGGAGCCAGCACCGCGCCCGCCATCAGGTCCTCGGTCGCCTTGCCGCCGCGGCCCGTGCCCACGAGCACGACGCCCGCCGCGCTGATCGCGAGCGCCTGCACGAGCTTCTCGTTGTCGTCGAGCTGCATGAGCGTGACACCACGGCCGCCGCCCGCGAGCGTCTTCATCTCGTCGAGGCCGAACACCAGCAAACGACCGCTCGACGACAGACACGCCACCTGCAGCGCGTCGGGCAGCATCGGCATCGGCGCGAGCGGCACGCAGCCCTCGTCGATCGTCATGAACGCCTTGCCTGCCTTCACGCGGCTCACCATGTCGCCGATCTTCGCGATGAAGCCGAAGCCGTTGCTCGACGCCAGCAGCAATTGCTGTTCCGCGTTCGCCGCAAAGTAATGCAGCAGATGCGTGCCCGCTTCGAGTTCGATGAGCGACGTGACCGGCACCCCGTCACCGCGGCCGCCAGGCAGATTCGCAATCGACACCGAATAGACGCGGCCATTGCTGCCCCACGCGATCAGCGTATCGGGCGTGCGGCACTGGAACGCCGCATAGAGGCCGTCGCCGGCCTTGAAGGTGAAACCTTGCGTATCGAGCCCGTGGCCCTTGAGCGCACGCACCCAGCCCTTCTGCGAGACGACGACCGTGACCGGCTCGTCGACCACGCGCGCTTCGAAGCTCGCCCGCTTTTCCTGCTGAATGAGCGTGCGGCGATCGTCGCCGTACTGCTTCGCGTCGGCTTCGATTTCCTTCACGATGAGCCGCTTCATCGACGCATCGTTCGCGAGCAGCTCTTCGAGCTTCGCCTTCTCTTCGCGCAGCTCCGCGAGTTCCTTCTCGATCTTGATCTTCTCGAGCCGCGCCAACTGACGCAGACGGATTTCAAGAATGTCCTCGGCCTGGCGCTCGGAAAGCCCGAACGCGCTCATCAGCGCGCTCTTGGGCTCGTCCGACTCGCGGATGATGCGAATCACCTCGTCGATATTGAGGAAGACGATCATCCGCCCTTCGAGGATATGGATGCGGTCGTCGACCTTCGTCAGGCGGTGCTGCGTGCGGCGCGTGACCGTCGCGAAACGGAAGCCGATCCACTCGCCCAGAATCTCGCTGATGCCCTTCTGGCGCGGACGGCCATCGGCGCCGATCATCACGAGATTGAGCGATGCGTTCGATTCGAGGCTCGTGTTCGCGAGCAGCGAGTTGACGAACTCGGCCTGGTCGATGCGGCTCGTCTTGGGCTCGAACACGAGGCGCACGGGCGCGTCCTTGCCCGACTCGTCGCGCACGGCGTCGAGCAGCCCGAGCATGGTCTGCTTGCTCTGCAGCTGCTCGGGCGTGAGCGTCTTCTTGCCGAGCTTGAGCTTCGGGTTCGTGAGTTCTTCGATCTCTTCGAGCACCTTCTGGCCCGAGGTGTTCGGCGGCAGCTCGGTCACCACGAGCTGCCACTGGCCGCGCGCGAGGTCCTCGATCTTCCAGCGCGCGCGCACCTTGAGGCTGCCGCGGCCCGACTCGTATGCCGCCGCAATTTCCGCGTCGCTCGAAATGATCTGGCCGCCGCCCGGGAAATCGGGCCCCGGCAGCTTTTCCATGATCTCCGCATGCGAAAGCTTCGGGTTGCGAATCATCGCCACCGCCGCCGACGCGACTTCGCGCAGGTTATGCGACGGGATTTCGGTAGCGAGACCCACCGCAATCCCCGACGCGCCGTTGAGCAGCAGCATCGGCAGGCGCGCGGGCAGCGTCTTCGGCTCCTGGAACGAGCCGTCGTAGTTCGGCATGAAATCGACGGTGCCCATGTCGATTTCGTCGAGCAGCAGCTTGGCGATGGGCGTCAGGCGCGCTTCGGTGTAGCGCATGGCCGCCGCGCCGTCGCCGTCGCGCGAGCCGAAATTGCCCTGGCCGTCGATGAGCGGATAGCGCATCGAGAAGTCCTGGGCGAGGCGCACGAGCGCGTCGTAGGCCGACTGGTCGCCGTGCGGGTGGTACTTGCCGAGCACGTCGCCCACCACGCGCGCGGACTTCACGGGCTTGGCGTTGTCGCCCAGGCCCATTTCGTTCATCGCGAAAAGAATGCGCCGCTGCACCGGCTTCTGGCCGTCGCAGACGTCGGGCAACGCGCGGCCCTTCACCACGCTCACCGCGTAGTCGAGATAGGCGCGTTCCGCGTAGTGGCCGAGCGTGAGCGTGTCGCCGTTCGGGGCGTCCGTCACTTCAGCAAAGAGATCGTCCATGTTTCAATCGTTCCGTAATCTTGTATGGGCGCGTGCGCTTAGATATCCGCTTCGACTTCGTTGCCCTTCTCTTCGAGCCACGAACGGCGCGAGGCCGCTTCGCCCTTGCCCATGAGCATCGTCATGCGCGCAACCGTGGACTCGTAGTCGAGGTCGCCGAGCGCGATGGGCGAGAGACGCCGCGTGTCGGGGTTCATCGTCGTGTCCCAGAGCTGTTCGGCGCTCATTTCGCCCAGGCCCTTGAAGCGGCTGATGGTCCATTGCGTTTCGCGCACGCCGTCCTTGCGCAGCTTGTCGAGGATCGCTTCGAGTTCGCCTTCGTCGAGCGCATAGAGCTTCTGTGCAGGCTTCTTGCCGCGCGCGGGCGCATCGACACGGAACAGCGGCGGGCGCGCCACGCACACGTGACCGCGCTCGATGAGCTGCGGGAAATGCTTGAAGAAGAGCGTGAGCAGCAGTACCTGGATGTGCGAGCCGTCGACGTCGGCATCGGAGAGAATGCAGATCTTGCCGTAGCGCAGATTCGAAAGATCGACCGTCTCGTCGGGGCTGTGCGGATCGACACCGATCGCCACCGAAATATCGTGCACTTCGTTGTTCGCAAAGAGCCGGTCGCGCTCGGTCTCCCACGTGTTGAGCACCTTGCCACGCAGCGGCAGGATGGCCTGGTACTCCTTGTCGCGCCCCATCTTGGCGGAACCGCCGGCCGAGTCGCCCTCCACGAGGAAGAGTTCGTTGCGCGCGATATCGGTCGATTCGCAGTCGGTCAGCTTGCCGGGCAGCACGGCCACGCCCGAGCTCTTGCGCTTCTCGACCTTCTGACCCGCGCGCGTGCGCGCCTGCGCCTGCTTGATGACGAGATCGGCGAGCTTCTTGCCGTGCTCGACGTGCTGGTTGAGCCACAGCTCCAGAGCCGGACGCGAAAAAGACGACACGAGCTTCACGGCGTCGCGGCTGTTCAGGCGCTCCTTGATCTGCCCCTGGAACTGCGGGTCGAGCACCTTGGCCGAGAGCACGAACGAGACGCGCGCGAAGACGTCTTCGGGCAGCAGCTTCACGCCTTTCGGCTGGAGATTGTGCAATTCGACGAAACTCTTCACGGCCTGGAACAGACCGTCGCGCAGGCCGCTTTCGTGCGTGCCGCCCGCCGGCGTCGGGATCAGGTTCACGTACGACTCGCGCGTGAGCGAGCCTTCCTCGCTCCACGCCACGACCCACGCGGCGCCCTCGCCTTCGGCGAAGGTGTCGTCGGTGGTGCGCGCGTCGGCGTAGCGCTCGCCTTCGAACAGCGGGATCAGCAGGTCGGCGCCGCCCATGCCTTCGAGCAGATAGCCGCGCAGGCCGTCTTCATACTTCCAGCTCTGGCGCTCGCCGGTCTTCTCGATGACGAGTTCGACCTCGACGCCCGGCAGCAGCACGGCCTTCGAGCGCAGCAGGCGCTGAAGTTCGCCGAGCGGCAGATTGGGCGAGTCGAAATACCTGGGATCGGCCCAAGCGGTCACGCGCGTGCCGCTCTTCTTCTCGTCGCGCGCGGCGTTGCGCGTGGTGAGCTGCTTCGTGACGTTGCCGTCAGAGAAACCGATTTCGGCGACCTTGCCGTCGCGCCAGACGGTCACGTCGAGGCGCGTGGACAGCGCATTGGTGACCGAGACGCCCACGCCGTGCAGGCCGCCCGAGAACGTATAGGCGCCGCCGGCGGCCTTGTCGAACTTGCCGCCCGCGTGCAGGCGCGTGAAGACGATTTCGACGACGGGCACCTTCTCTTCGGGGTGCAAGCCGAACGGAATGCCGCGGCCGTCGTCCTCGACGGAGACGGAATGGTCGGCGTGCAGCGTCACGGTGATGCGCTTGCCGTAGCCGCCGAGCGCTTCGTCCGAGGCGTTGTCGATGACTTCCTGGATGATGTGCAGCGGATTCTCGGTGCGCGTATACATGCCCGGCCGCTGCCGGACGGGCTCGAGGCCCTTGAGCACCTTGATCGACGCTTCGCTATAGCCAGTGTTTCCAGCGTTGGACTTCTTCGTTGACATGGTGATCCACAGGGGGTTGTCCGCGCGCTTGTCCACAGGTCCTGTGGACATCTGCGGGGAAAACGCGTTGAGCGTTCAAAAAAACCGATACGAAACAACGAGGTGAACCGGCTGCGCGCCGCGGTGGCAGGTGCGCTCGCGGCGGCGCAGTGGTTCGCGCAGTTGTTCGAATTCGCGAGGTATTGTACTGATTTGGGCTCGCACGGCAATTTGCTTGGGGGTTGGCTGGCTGAACGGATGAGTAAGGGCCGCCCGCCTTAAAAAAAGCGGCCTTCATCAGGCCGCTTTGTCTCGCATCACTTGCGCTTGCTCTCCAGCTCCTCCCACCGCTCCAGCGCAACGAGCAATTCCTCGTCGATCGCCGCGTAGCGCTCGGTGAGCCGCGTGCCTTCGGCCGCGTCCTTCGCAAAGATCGACCCGTCCTCGATCTTCGCGCCGATCGTCTTCTGTTCGGTCTCCAACGCCTCGATACGCTTGGGCAGGTCCTCGAGCTCGCGCTGCTCCTTGAACGAAAGCTTCACAGTACGTTGCGCATTGCGGCCAGCCGCGCTCTCCTTGGGAGCGGCAGCCGCAGCAGCCGCTTCTTTCGGCGCGCGCGCCTCGGCAATCTCCTGCGCACGCGTGCTCTGCGTTTGCCAGTCGGTGAAGCCGCCCACGTATTCGCGCCACTTGCCCTCGCCCTCGGACGCGATCACCGAAGTCACCACGTTGTCGAGGAACGCGCGATCGTGCGAAACGAGCAGCACGGTGCCGTCGTAGTCGGTGAGCAACTCTTCGAGCAGTTCGAGCGTCGGGATGTCGAGGTCGTTGGTCGGTTCGTCGAGCACCAGCACGTTCGCGGGCCGCGCGAACAAACGCGCGAGCAGCAGACGGTTACGCTCGCCGCCCGAAAGCGACTTCACGGGCGAGCGCGCACGTTCGGGCGCGAACAGGAAGTCGCCGAGATAGCTCATGACGTGCTTCTTCGCGCCGTTGATCTCGACCCAGTCGCTGCCGGGGCTGATTGTATCGGCGAGGCTCTTTTCCATGTCGAGCTGCGCGCGCATCTGGTCGAAGTACGCGACCTGCAGGTTCGTGCCTACGCGCACAGTGCCTTCATCGGGCTTCAACTCGCCGAGAATCAGCTTCAGCAGCGTGGTCTTGCCGGCGCCGTTCGGACCGACGAAGCCGATCTTGTCGCCGCGCATGACCGTCGACGAGAAGTTATCGACGATCGTGCGGCCGCCATAGCGCTTGGTCACGTCCGTGAGTTCGGCGACGATCTTGCCGGACTTCTCGCCCTGCGCGACGTCGAGCTTCACGTTGCCCTGCACATTGCGGCGCTCGGCGTGCTCGCTGCGCATCTGCACGAGGCGCGCGATACGTCCCACGCTGCGCGTGCGCCGCGCTTCCACGCCCTTGCGGATCCACACTTCTTCCTGCGCGAGCAGCTTGTCGAACTTCTCGTTCTCCACGCGCTCGACTTCGAGCTGCTGCGCCTTGCGCTCCTGGTACTGCGAGAAGTTGCCCGGGTACGAAAGCAGCTTGCCGCGATCGAGTTCGACGATGCGCGTGGCCACGCGGTCGAGAAACGCGCGGTCGTGGGTGATGAAGAGCAGGCTCGAACGCTGTGCCACGAGCAGTTCCTCGAGCCAGCGGATGCCGTCGAAGTCGAGGTGGTTGGTCGGTTCGTCGAGCAGCAGGATATCGGGCTGCACAACGAGCGCGCGGGCGAGCGCCACGCGCTTTTGCATGCCGCCCGAGAGCGCGCCCACGCGGGCTTCGCCTTCGAGGCCGATCTGCGCGAGCGTCGTGGCAACGCGCGTGCGCCAGCTCCAGGCGTCGGCATGATCGAGCGACGATTGCAGCGTGTTCATGCGCGCGAGCAGTGCGTCGTGTTCGGCGCCTTCGGGCGTGTCCGCGAGCTTGTGCGCGACCGTGTCGTATTCGTCGAGCAGCGCGCGCACGTCGGCGAGGCCCGAGGCGACGGTGTCGAAGACCGTGGCGTCGGCGTCGAAGTCGGGCTCCTGCGGCACGTAGACGGTCGAAAGCGCCTGCTGGCGCGTGACGAGGCCGTCGTCGGGCCTGGCGAGATCGGCGACGATCGTGAGCAGCGACGACTTGCCCGCGCCGTTGCGGCCGATCAGCCCGACGCGCTCGCCG
>NZ_JBFRCN010000057.1:0-62484 GCF_040965835.1 Paraburkholderia sp. BR10872 | reverse complement strand
CTGCGCGGCAAGGCCGACCCTCCTGCCTCCATCCCCTGATTGCGGGTAGGCACAGACAGAATCACGCTCGCCGAGCATGCCTCACTTACGCGCATAACGTCGAGAGCGGCCCACGCGAGCCGCTTACCATCAAAGCTCAGCAGGCCAAGGATGTGGCCGCGTAACCAGAAAACTCTGGAAGGCGAAAAACCGAGGGAACCTCAATGCTGGCGTCAGATTTGAGAGACAATAACAACCATTCGGCCAACCAAACGCTCGATCAAATCGAATTGCCAAGGGCGGCCACGCCATAGCCTCGAAATTCCTTGACGATGGCGAAATCCCGCCACGATCAAACCAGCATTCAATCGCTCCGCGTAGTGCACGACACTGTCGACCACTGTACCGTGAGAAAGGTAGCCGCTCGCCCTAATGCCTTCGCTTTTCAGACGACAAAGCGCGTTGTCCAGCAACTGTGATGTATTGCTTAAATATGTTGAATAAGCAAGGTCGGTCACGATCCCAGCTGTCGATATGAGTGCAGTGGAAATGTCGGCAACAGCAAGCACATGGAGTTCACCCGCTCCTTGCCAGCGCAGCTCGGGAATACGATTCAGAGCTTGCTGGCTTTCTTCCGATCCGTCGTAATAAACAAGAATGCTTTGATAGTCAGACACTAGGAGTCCGTTAGACTTGTGAAGTTGATAATTCGCGAATCAATCGTATTACTTCGTCGAAATCCGGCGTCCGATGCTATGGGAGAGGGCTGCGGCGGTAGGCCAGACTGGGGAAACTAACCCCCAATGACTTTCCGCCTTGGGAGACGGTCTACCAGTAGACGCAGCGCTGGTTCCAGGCAGGCTGTTTCAAATAAATGGTAAGTGTCTGCGGTTGATTATCTGCGTGACGCACGATCGCCGGGGTCAGTGGGGGCATTCTCGATGGACGCGCTCTGCAGTCGAAGTGGTAGCGTGGTCCACGCGCAGGCTATGACGGGTAGTAAGCTCATATACCCTGCCCGTGCGTACATTTGGGCAACCACTGGGCGCGCATGTCACGCCGCCGAGTGAACAGGAGCGTGCATAGATCGGGAACTGGCGCGACAGGTCGAGCAGGCTACGGGGGAGACGGTGAGAATCGCGTTCGCTGACCAAGGCTACACCGGCGAAGAGCCCACAGAAGCCGCTCGCGATGAAGGCATCGAGCTTCGCGTGGTCAGGTTGCCGGAGGCAAATGAAGGCTTTGTACTGTTGCGGCGTCGTTGGGTGGGGGAGCGCAGTTTCGGCTGGCTCAACCGCCTCAGACGACTGGCCAGAAACTACGAGGGTTTGCCCAAAACCTTGGCTGGTTTGCATTTCGTCGTGTTCTCCCTGCTTATTCTCTTCCACTGCGCAGCCCTTAACAGAGCTGCAAAGCGCCTTCTAAGCTGGCTGTTGGGTGATCTGCTTGGAACACCTTTCAGCAAGCCCAACAATTTTATGAAGCCGTCTCTAAGCCTTTGAACAATTCCGTGCCAGAACGCTGTGCATCCTCGCCCAAGTCATTGTTGTCTCAGAATTCGCCACGTGTACTAGTTTCTCATGAAGTTCAGAAGCTGACGAAGGATCGATTATTCCGTTTTTGATCATCTGCGGCGCGAGGTCACTCAAGCTCATCGCGTAAAGCAACCTATCTTTGGCTGAATTGAGTAACGGGTGATATAAGCGGTAATGTTCAATTGTCAAACCGAGATTCCTGATAACACTCTCCATACGGAAGGCGATATTGTAATCACGGCCGTTCACGATAAAACAAGATCTTAAGATTCTTATAAACTCATCGATTGCTTCAGACGGTGGAAAAGAGAATGAGCCGTCATGAATCACCGGCTCTTCGCACAGCAAATGGCCATCTGGGCGGAGCGCATTCACCATTTCACGAATCGCGTGATCAGCATCCGCCACATGATGGAGCACCATCCGACAATAGACTAAGTCATATGAGTTATCCAAATGATTTAGGCAATTAACGTCACCTTCGAAAAAGCGAACATTCTTGAAACCATTTTCTCTTACCAATTCGCGGGACGCATCTAGCTGCGCCGGACTGTTATCTATAGCCGTCACCGTTCCTTGATGTCCAACCGCGCGCGCCAGATTCAGTGTCATTGCGCCACTACCGCAGCCAACTTCAAGGATCTTCCTTCCGCGAAGCGTGCCGGCTCTGCTTATAAGGTCGACACTGGACTGTTCGTATAACCGGCTTTGGATGCCGAGTCTTAGCCTGGCACTGTCATCCGTTTTTATGATGTAGCCCATATTGCCTCATTGAGAATTCTTAATTTCGATTGAGTGACGCGGCTTTTGCAACCGTTATGCTCTCGTCTTGGCCCCTGGTGATGTGCCCTCGGGTTTTCGCATTTCAGGGGCCGACTTGCGAAAGACGACGCGGGCGCTGCGGATGCGAATTTTGCGCCGATTGCAGCGGCCCTGCCCGCAGACTCTGGTCCATTGGTGGCGGTTGGCACGGACCTTGATGGGGCATCAGTCAAAGGGCCGTTGTCTAGCTGAAAACGGTGGTCCCGATACGAAAGGGCGCCACCTTTTATCGCCTCCATTAGAATCTCGCTTGCTTTGAAGTAACGTTCTGGCACCGCGTCCACATCTATCCCGAAGTAACCTCGCTTGATCGGAAGAGAGCCGAGCCTGTGCTGTTTCGAACCCACCACCGTTCAGGTGATAAAGCATGCAGATCTCTTCAAGCGCAAGTGGCGGATGACGAAGGCTATAAGCAGCATGACTAGAGGGCCGAGACGAAGTTACGCGGCGCGCTGTGCGACGCTCGACAGGAACGGCGTCGTCAATGCGACGTAAAATGGTGCTCCGCCAGAGGGTAGGCGTAAAAGCCTCGCTGTTGACAGGCTTCGGCTAGCCCGAGGCGGTCCACGTATTGTTGTCCAATTGCGCAAATCGTCGTCGTCCAAGATGCCGAAGGCCCGCTTAGGCGGTAAAGCGTTTCTCATTCAACTCTCTCCAACTTATATCCGGATACCGGCCTAGATTGAGGTGAATCAGGGTTTGCGGGTGCGATTACCGTTTTGGTCGTCGCGCTCCAGCCCATAGACATCCCCCTCAAGCTCCGTCGCTTCTGCCAGAACTCCGGTGATAAGGTCCATATCCTTGGCGGTCAAGGTGAGACCTGAGATGGCGACGTTCGAGGCTAGATGAGTGCGGTCGCGCGCGCCGATGATGACGGCCGCCACCCCCGGTCGGTCGAGCATCGCAGCGCTGGCGACTGTGGCGATGTCGGATCCGTGCCGGTCCGCGATCTGGCGGAGCATTGTCAGAAGGGCCTGGAATAGATCCCAACCGCCGATGTCGTCGATAATCCGCTTATATTTGACCAGCGAACGGTTCTCCAGCTCCCATGTCGGTTCCGGTGCGCCGAACCATCTGTCGGCGAGGAAGCCGCCTGCCACGGTTCCATAGCACAGAAGGGGGATACCGTACTCGACTGCCGCCGCAGCCATCCGCCGCTCTGGACGTCCGTCGAGCAGCGAATACTGCACCTGCATGCAGGTAAACGGCACTCCTGCGTTCACGATCTCCAGCATATGGTAAGTGTCGAAATTGGTGCCGCCGATCTTATCAATCTTGCCGGCGCGGCGAAGATCATCGAGCCACAGCGCCACCTCGATCCAACGTGGCTCTCGGTATTCCCACCAGTGGAGTTGTACGAGGTCGAGCCGCTCCTGGTTGAGGCGTTGCAGTGACTGGTCGATCACCCTCTCGACATAAGACTTGCTGATGCGCCGTAGTATGTCTAAATGCGGCACAAATTTGGTATGGACTTTGATTCGGGCGAGGGCCTCTTCCCCTCGCAGATCGCGATAGCGCCTTCTAAAATGACCGATCAGTTCTTCGACCCCGGTATAGATGTCGGCACAGTCGAAGGTGGTTATTCCGGCATCCGCGAAGGCCACCAGGTCCGCCACGGGATCTTCGCTTCGGGGCGTGCAGTGGCCACTCGCGAGTTGCCAGCCTCCGTGGATCACTCGTGAAATCTCGTAGTTTGGGGCGAGCTGGATACTCTGCATCTTAGTTGCGCCTTATAACGGTCATCATGGTGCGGCCCCGGTGTGCTTGCGAGGGGTTGAACTGGCATTGCCAACGCCGATCGGATAACTAACCATATAGGAGGAAAGCCGACCGATCGGGAGGTTGGCGCGCTTGGAATTCGCTGAGTATGGACATGCGGAAGGCTGATACGCAGGCCTGCCACTCCTAAAGCCTCCTGCCGTTCCCCGATCCGTTCTATGGCCATTTGTCCGACCTTGACGTTCATACGACCCGCTCCAGCATCATCCGACCAGCTTCCGCGTAGTGCCGCTGGTGGACCATGGCGTGTTGCGCAGCCGCCTGCAGATCGCGCAGCCGCCGCTGAAGTGGTGAAGATTCATACACTGCGACACCGCCGGCCAGGGTAAAGCAGGCATGCGCTGCGCGGGCACAGATCGTCGCAATCCAGATTCCAGTCTGTATGCCCTCGCTGTACAGCGCTTGGCCATTCAGCGTGCCGGCCAAGGCGTGCCGCCAGTGACTCTCCGCCTGAACCTGCATGGCCGCCCGCGCCGCACGCACATCTGCCTCAATTCGGCCCAGCTCGCCCAAGACCATCTCCGAGTCGCGCATAGGAGCCGGCGCTCGAAGTTGTTGCCTGCCGCTTTGGGCGAGCTCGGCAACATCCGACAACGCGCCCTCCGCGATGCCTACGCAGACCGCGCCAATAAGCACCGACTGGAGGTGCCGCCAAGCTTGATAAAGCGGTCCCGGTTCGCATGATGCGCCAGCCGGAAAGTCGAAAAAATTGGCCTCCGACGCGAGTACGTTCTGTAGGGCTATGTGGTGACTGCCGGTACCTCTGAGGCCGGAGGCGTGCCAAGTGTCTTCAATATGCCAAGCCGAGGCCGGCAAGGCGACACCCCGGACCAAGGCTGGCCCGGCATCCCCTGCCGGGCCAAGGAGTGGCTTTCCTCCTTCCGACATGACACACAGACCCGCCATCCAGTCGGCGTTGCGGCAACAACTGGCGAACGGCCAACGGCCGCTGATCTGCCACCCACCTGGCACTTTCTCGGCGGTGCCTCCAGGCATGGATACGCTAGCTATGATGATGTCCGACTTCTCCTGATACATCAGATCGTAAGTCTGTCTCGGCAATCGAGGGCTCATAATTGCCGATGAAATGCCGATCATCGCGGTCCAGCCGACTGACCCGTCGAGCCGAGCCAACGCGCTGATCACTTCCATTCCCCACGGCAAATCTAACTCTAATCCTCCACGGCTGCGTGGCACGAACACGCGGAACACCCCGATCGATCGCAATTTCTCGATAAGGTCGGACGGCATGCATCGTCCGGCTTCGATTTCGGTTACGCGCGCGAGCATGTCCGGGGCAAGATCGCGAATCGCGTCGAGGATCCGACCGGCTGCAACTGACGAGATCTCCAGGCCCTCGTCGTCAGAGGGGGCTTGAATTTCAGCTTGATGCCCCTTTGGCACCGGGCGATCTGACTCGTGTAGAGCATTACTTTGCTTCATTAGTTTCAGCATGTGTCTGATTAATTAAATGAGCGAGCATGCCTTCACCTATGACAGGTTCAGTGCGGCGGTGGTTAGTTGTTGCGCCTTACGTCATGATTGACCAGCATTACGCGGTTCTCGTGCTAATCGCCTACCCGGCTGCAGTCTATATGCTATTGGTTCTGTGACGGGCAGCGTGCGTTCATTTCTGTGGTTTATGTGGCAAGCATCAATTGTGGCTGTAGGCGGGGGATTGGTGAGCCGGACCATGGGTTTTCCTCCTGTGCGCTTAGCGTGGTTGGAATGCAAGACCCGCGCAAATAGGCACTCGCGGTTCGGCCTCGGGTTGACAAATCTATTGTTCGTCGACGGATCTAATACTTTATACACGCTTTCAGAAGTGTGCCTCGCGTTCAGTAGAGACGCAAGGCAATTAATATCAAAAGAATTGAAATGTCGTTCAGTTATAGTAATGTCGCAATCATTGCATCGCCGAGAGATGACCGCTCAGATATTCCAGTTGACGGTTTCGCGTTCACCGCGCGTGACAATCGTCTTATCCACATGGCGTTGAGCTGTATGCTTGCATGCTGGAAGTCGATCGGTGCGGCGCCGTCAAAACCCGGCGCGAGCGATGCTAACCCGCGTTTAGATTCTTAACGGCAGGCCACTCACACCTCAGCAGAAAGCATGCTGCCAAGGAGTAAATGTAGCGAAAAAAGGCGCGTCATGCGGGTGGGCATGACGCGAAGGGAATAACCGCCGATGTCGACCCAACTGCGTTAATGTCCGACTATCAGGACTAGCGAGGGCACTGTAACGTAAGATGTCTCGATGAAGAAAAGAAAATCGCTTTATCACGGCCACCGCTTCCCAGCGGCAATCATTAGTCTCGCGGTTCGGCGGTGTTTCTGGTTCCAATTTAGCCTGTGTGATATTGAAGAACTGCTGTTCGAGCGCGCTGTCGTTGTCAGTTACGAGACGGTGCCGAAAACAGCCATCAACCTACGCGTGAGCGCGAACGCCGGATGTGTGGTTTCCGCGATCCTGGTCGCACACAAGCGTTCTTATCGAGCTTCGGACCGATTCGCCAGCACTTCGCGCTCAAGCGACATTTACTGCGTGCATCACTCTATCGCAAACAGCTCGACGCACGCTCTGCCGGGTGGCATCGCTTCACTAGGCTCACCCAAGATCCGTCCAATTTCTGAGCGAATGTACGTCCTGTGCGCTCTTGCATCTCGTACCTTAACGTGACAACGCCAATTCTACGGGTGAGCCCGTCTCCCAAGAACCATATGATGCATATCAACGTCGATGTCGAGTCGCATGAGTATCTTTGCGAATGCAGGTGCGCAAGCGTGCGGCAAGCCGTTAGCGCGTGGCGCACCGCGTTTACTAACATTTTCAAAGTATTGTCACAATGACGAGACAGTACGAGCATGAAATCCAAACGTCATCCCTATGGCCGGAAACTGGATCACGTGAGGTTGCAGGCAATGCGCCAGCAAGCAGTGAAGCCGTTGGCGAACGACAGGACGTGGCGAGTGTAGTGGCGGCCTGCGGGGTGAACGAACGCAGCGTCTATCGTTGGCTGGCCGACTTCGCCAACGGCGGACAAAGCGCCTTGCTCGTCGAGCCGGTCCTCGGCCGGGCGCCAAGGTCACTGCCGAGGAGATGCGCTGGCTGGCGCAAGCCGTACGGGGCCTCACGCCGTTGCAGTTCAAGTTTTAATTCGCACTGAAGCTGGACGACTATGAAGAATATGATCGACACCGACACGATGGAGCGGCGCGAGCGAATCCGAAAAAAGGCCTTCGAATTCGCCGAAAGCGGTGCCTTTACCAATTGGCAAGCAATTGGGGTGGCGCTCCGCTCACAATTTCCAACTAGTCACGTGGAGGATATCCTCGCGAGCCCATTCTGTCGTCTGGATCTGAATAATCGATGCGACAAAGCCCGCCGTCACGATCTGTCCGATAAAGATATTCACGAGCGAGACGGCAAGCAAGGAGGCATTGAATAGCGATCAACCGATCTTGCGCGAGATGCTCAATGCGTTGCGCTGGATGGCTCGCGCTTGGGCGGCGTGGCGAGTGCTGCCGACCAATTTATACGCCGTGGCAACTCGTGTACCAGCAGACACAACGATGGCTGGCGGCCGTCTGTTTGGCTTTTTCAAGTCGAAGGCGGTTAGAATGAGAGGGTGAAGAGGAACAAAACGCCGTACTATGGTTTGCGTTTTCCGGCCGCGATCATCAGCTGCGCGGTACGCTGGTACTACCGCTTTAACCTGAGCCTGAGCGACGTGGAGGAGTTATTGCTCGAGCGCGGCGTGATGGTCAGCTACGAGTCGGTGCGAAACTGGTGCGACCGGTTCGGGGCCCACGCGGCGCGGGAAAGCCGCGCGCGCAAAGCCTGGCTCCACCTGGCATCTCGATGAAATGTTCGTGAAGCTGCGCGGCGGGTCGTACGTGCTGTGACGCGCGGTGGACGAACATGGAGCAGAGCTTAGATGTGCTGCTGCAAGAGCGCCGCGACAAGGCTGCGGCCAAACGCTTCTTCAGGGGGGCTCTGCTCGCACCCCCGGTGCCCACGAAGATCGTTACCGACCAGTTGCGGAGCTACCCGGCAGCCAAAGCGGAAGTGACCGAGCTGGTCGGTGTGAAGCACCTCTTCGTGAAGGCCTCTGCCGGGGTCAACAACCGCGCCGAGAATAGCCACCAGCCCACGCGCGGGCGTTAGTGTCAAACGCAGGGGTTTCGCGATCCACACCGAACGCAGGCGTTTCTTACGCGCTTCGGACCGATCCGTCAGCATTTCGGCGTTGCCCCGGCATCAAATGAGCGCAGCCTGCCATAGAGCTGAACTTCAGGCGCACCTGCGCTGCTGGTTTGAGTGGACTGGTACGAACTGCATGGTTATCTGATAAGGATGCCTATTGTTAATGGGGTTTGGCAAACTCCATCGCTTAACTTGACAAAGCCAGACAAGGCATTCCAGACGTGGAAGCCGACCGCACCGAAGGCGGCCGGTTCGAACTGATCGCATCGACTAGCACGGAGGACAGAATCAGGTGAAAGGCGATACGTACAAGCACCTCATCGCCGAGTTGCAAAAGTTGAACCGGCGCATTGAGAGTGCGAGGCAGGACGAACGGCAAAACGTTTTGCGGGAGATTCGTGAGAAGATGACCGAGTGGGATATTACTTCGAACGAGCTCCGGCGATATCGACGTGGCACGTACCACATGAAGCCGGTTCTCGCGAAGTACCGAGACCCGGCCACTGGCCGCGAGTGGAGCGGCCGGGGCCGTGAACCGGCCTGGATCGCTGGCAAGGATCGCAGTCTGTTCCTCATCGAGAGCGACGATGCACCAGCCGGCACGCTGCGGGCCGTTCGCGCTGGTTAACTCTCTCTCGGCCTGCGCTACGTCGAGCCTCGTTGCGAGTCTCTGGCCAGGTGCGGCCGCACGTAGGCGCCCGCCGCGCGGAGTTCATCTCGGTTTCGGTTTGTGCCTGTGGCCGTTTCCCTGATTCGCCGTCCTGTCACGCACAATAGCTAACCCGCTACGGCCATCAAGGGCCGCGCGGAGCTGCGACGCGTCGAGCAGGGACTGTGCGAGACGCTCGGAATTCCGAGCGCGGTAGGATGATATCCTGAGCAGGGATGATCGCGTCCTTTTTGACTGAAGCGTAAGTGGCGGATGAAGCAGCTGCTAGTTCGAGGCAGAGCCGGCCATCGACGGTGAGATTTTTTGACAGTCGCAGGGTGAACCTTTGCAAGATAATCTGCAACGCCAATTTATGGTAAGACGAAACGCTTCAACAGCGTGTTAGACGCTCAATGGCCCCGGCTACCGGGCGAGGGATAACCGACAGGGCGGCGCAGACAATCAAGCGACGCCCGAAGGGATCTGTCAGATTTTTAGTTGCGGAGGTCATAAGACTACTAAGATTTCGGAAAGTGCTCTGCATGACTACATGAAAAGTCTTGTTTTCGTGCCGTTTGGCACGAAAACCCGCAGCGTGCTCATGCAACATGCATTACTCTCCGCGGTATGTAGCCACCTGCTCCATCAGTTGGCGCTCCGAGCGAACGCTGTAAAGCATCCAGACTAGCATGGCTCGCAGCAACTTCCCTGGCGCGACGCTCGACCGTCCAAGCGTGGTCAAGTTCATCTTTTCCATGTGTTCCATTGGATACCAAATAAGGTGCTTTTTCAACGATACAATGGACTAAAAGGGGCATCAATATGATCGAAGTATCCAGAAGAAATAACCATTTATATAAAGCGAATTGGTGCTGCTAGGATTTGTGCCTCATCGTCACTGAGCCGTGTATGAGCGAAGAATCGGATTCCGTCCGCGTAAATCGTAGTGCAAGTGGGCCCGCGCCTATCATGGCCATCGCGTCGATGTGCAGCGTACAGCTTGGTGCCGCGTTGCCGCGGCCCGTGATGGCACAATATGGTACGTTCAGCACGACTTGGGTGCGCCTTTGTTTCGCGGGCGTGGTACCGTCAATCGTGGTGCGACCGCCGCTTCAACCTTCTCCGGCGGCGCTGGATCGCCGCCATCGTCCTCGGTAGTGCGATGGCGGGCATGACGCTGTGCTACTTCGAAGCCGTCCGGCGCGTGCGTGTCACTCGGTCTTGCAGTCGCCATCAGCTTTCTCGGGCCGCTCTCCTTCGGTCGGTAGCCGCAAGTTCCGCATGCAGTGTGGCCCGTGCTTGCGCTGGCCGGCGTCCTGCCGCTTGCGCAGCAGGACGGCATGTAGGTCCCCTGGTTCGGGGCGCTCGTGTTTCCGATCGGGTCTGCGAGAAATCGTCAAGAATGGTGTATGCGGGTCGGTGGCATGATCAGGCGGCCAGCGCTTGATGGCCAGCATCGGATGTGGCCGTCAGACATAGGCCCACGCCAGCAGACTGTATCTTGGCATCGAACGCGACGGCCCGCTGCCGACGACGGTGTGGAACCGCTTCGTCGAATGGTAATCGGACCGCTATAACAAGACGGTCACTGAGGCCGCGGGCCGCGCCTTTTGTCTCGACACCGTCAAGGGTTCGCTGGAAAGAAACCTCGATCTTCTGCATGACTTGATCCAGCGCACGAGCGATTCTGGCATCTCCCGCTAAGGGGGCGATTAGCATGGTTTGATCAAAACGTGCAAATCGCATGAGGGCAAAGACGCAAAACGGTAGCGCTGGAACGGAACTTCCTGCACTTCGGCTCGGGCAGTGGCGGCGAAAGGGTTGCCGCAATCTACGCGCTGGTCGCCACGGCCAAGCTGAACGGCCTCGACCCCGAAGCTCTGCGCTACGTCATTGCATGTATCGCCGATCATCCAGTCAGTCGCGTCGGCGAACTGCTTCCGTGGGTAATTGCCGATCATCTCAAGAACGACCACGCCTGAGAATCCTCAAGCACTCACCGGTGTCAAGAACGGCCTGCACCGTACGCTTACGCGAGGACTGGAGGCGGCCACATCACTCGGTGGTGACGGCGAAGTTTTTGGACGCGAAAGACAGGCCACTAGGCGACGACGTGATCTCGAAGCCGTACTGAACCTCACCAAGCACGACGTCATCGAAATAATTCCGCGACTTGAGGTAATTCATGAACGCCAGCACGTCGAGCGTGGTGTGGTCGGTCTTTGTTGTGCGAAGAAACGAATAGACCGTGTTACGGCCGTTGCTGCCCACGTAGACATTCCAGGTACCACCCGACAGCGGGACATCTTTCTGAATTGGGATCGCACAGCCGGAGAACGTCCAGTTCGCGGAAATCGGTTTGACGTTGCCGCAGCCATCAGGCAATCCGGTATAGTTGAGCCAGACCATGATTTCGTGCGCATTGTTTCCGGCCCAGATATCGAAGGTCGATTCCCAAGCGCCGCCGTAAGGCGTGGTCGATGAGACGACAGCGGTCAGCGAGTTAAGCGAACTGAGTGGCTTGTTGACCGCGTATCCGATGTGCGGATAAGACTTGATGTGGCCGGTGTCGGGTTGTTTTGAAGAGACGCCCCAGTCAACGTTGCTCTTGGCCCAGATCGTCTGCTTGCCTGCGGCGACACCTTGGCAGGGCGCCCAAACGTCATTGTTGAACGTATAGCTACCGTAGGAGCTAGAAGCAAAAAGGAGATCGGCCGGATAGCAGGACGAGGCTTCGGGCGAAGTTGCAGACCAGCCATCGGCCTGTGCTTCTGCACTGCAAACCATCAAAACTGTGGCGGCACAGCCGGCGAGGAATGGCGTTCGCGGCATAAGGTTGCTGTCTCCTATACAGTGGATGATGTCAGTCGAGATTGGTCTCTCTTGGCTTTTAGGGGATATGAGCGGTAACTTTGCGGAACTATCATTCACTCATCCTGTTGCCACTTTTGACCGCCGGTCGGAACCAGCGGCGTTGGTCAAACGGGAACAGAACGTAGTCGCGAACCGTATGCGGTTCCGGTTGGTTGCGAAGACCCACTTCCGGCCATTCCTCTTTATCCGGCCAGTATGCCGTGCGAAAAACCGTGTCCCAGATGGTGGTGAAGAACCCATAGTTTTGGTGCCGGTGATGCGACTCCATTGAGTGGTGAATGCGGTGAAACTGGTTATCGCCGATGATGTATCGGAGCGGCCCGAGATTCACGCGCGTGCTAGAGTGAGAAAGATGTGCCTGAAAACTAATTAGCGTCATGGCAATCGCGGGCACGACACCGGAATTGAAGTGGATTAGCGCGAGTGGCAGTGCTACAAACACCGCGTAAACAAGCGGTTCGGAAATGTGATGATTACAGTTCCACGCGGTCAGCTCGCGGATCGAGTGATGAGTGGCATGCAAGCGCCACAGGAGCGGAATTGCGTGCTGTGCGCGGTGCATCCAGTAGTAAAAGAAGTCGCCGGCAATTGCAACCAGGACGCCAGAAAGAACCGCCATAAACACGCCGACAATCGTGTTGCCGGAATGGAACAACGCCCCAAAATCGACTGTCAGGAGTGGTTTCACCCCTAGCCACTGCAGCCCCATAGCGTAAAGGTGCCAGATTAATGCACCACAACCAATGCGGATTATCCAGTTCCGCACGCCTCGAATGTATGACGCAAAACTGTAGCGGTAGGCCGGATAGATCAGCTCGAGTACGACGCAGACGTTAGCGAACACCATCACGAGCTCTAATGAGCTCACGAAGAACCGGGCCATCTGATCAATATCGACAACGTGCATTCATTTGCTCCGGCGAATCGGCGCTCTATGCGCGAGCCTAGATTAAAGCGGTAATCGTCAGGCAGCCGCCTTACAGCTGTCGCTTCACCGGTCCGAAACTATTTGGTCCGGCGCGTCCTATAAATACCGATTCGGCATGCCATTCGATGTGAGGGTGGTAGTGCGCGGGTTGCACCTAGCAGATCAAGCAACATCAGTACCGTAGTACTTCAAACCATATCAAACTATAACCGTGACGACTGCACGGTAAGTTTTAGTATGCATCGCTTCGCGCCATTGCGAAAATCAATTGTTTGGATAGGAAACATTCGTATTCTAAATGCCGTTTTCGCTTCCGTCGTAAGTACTGGCGGCATTCAGCCACAGCTGACTTGCCGCAGGAGTTGATTGCCACACTGTTCACCGATCCTGCTCTTCTGCGGATAGGACGGCAATCTCATCGCGGCCGACCGTCCTTCCTATGCCGTCACAGTTGGGTTGGCGCGGCACGAAACCCACAGCAGCGAGTCCGTCTCTCAAGGACATCTGGGCACTAGGAGACGCGAGAAACCACAGCTGGCATTCAACGATTTGACTTCCCTGCCTGATGCACCGATATCGCCCTACATCATAGTTGAGCGGATGGGCAAGTGCGGAAGAGCCAACGGCCGTTCGGTGAAGGGGCCTGTATGGTCCAGCGACGTGGTGTCCTCGGGGCGGAAATGTCCAAAGTCCCGGTGCCGGACTGACAACGTGACAACGCCGACGATTAGCGGCTGATAGTGCAGTCTGGTTCTATGTGCGCGTAAGCGATCAGGTCTGGCTAATTGCGCATCGTCAGATGCCTCGATTTTACTAAAACTTTCTGAGGGATTTTGATGGCGCAGAACGGTCCTCTTCGAGGCGCCATTGCGCGCGACCGTCCGCTCAAATCTTCCGTGAGGAACGGACCGTGTCACGTCGGAAACAGATATCTGACAACCTCTTGTCTAGTCTCTTCCACTCCTATTACGTCAGTAATCAGTCCATCAGCCTTTAAAAGATTAGGATTCTGGATCTCGTCAGATAGCTTCCGCATCGTGTCTTTAATAGCGCCTTCAGCACCAGACATCAGTTTGCCCATCGTGTCCGGGCTAAAAACGCCGATGTGTGCGTGCGGATACGCCAGCACGGCTATTGGATCGAATCCGGGGCCGCTCATCGCATACACACCGCCGGTGTAGGCTTTTCGGACGACAAGGAGTAGCTTAGGTACGTGGCATCTGACATGTGCTCTGAACAACTCCGCTGCTGCCAAAAATATACCGCTACTTTCAGCTTCCCTGCCTATCATGAACCCGGGAACGTCGGCAAGGAAGATGATTGGCATGCTGGTCTTTGCAGCTATGTTTATCATTTTTGCCATCTTGGCCGCGGATTTCCGGTGGATGGCGCCGCTGTTGAATCGCGGGTTGTTTGCCACGATTGCCGCGAAATGTCCCTTAATGCGCGCATAGCCCGTCAATGCTTCTCGTGCGTATTCGGCGTTTGTTTCAGTGAAGCTGCCTTTGTCCACAAAAGAAAGCAGCAAATGATGCATGTCATAGGGGGTGCGATGATTGGACGGAATCAAATTTTCAAAATCGACTGCGTCGGGTTCCTCATATTCAAGCGTGGTCGACGGTGTGCCTTTGACGAGGCAGCGTAGAAAATCTCTTACGCATTCAAACAAATGGCGTTCATCTTTGAACGCGAGCTGAACTGACCCCGAGCCCCGGCAGTGAACGTCTGTTCCGCCAAGCGAATGAAGATCCGACTGCTCAGCCAGCATCGCCTTCACCATATCCGGACGGCCCATACATAGAGCCCCTTTCTCAGTCATCAAAACCAGATCGGCGAGCATGATCGGAAGAGCCAACGGGCCTGACGTCGGTCCTAGTATTGCTGAGATCAGCAGATTGGCTTCTGCTAACTCTGCGAGCGACGCGCTGACCCTGCCCATCCCTGCTGGAGACAAAAGCAATCTCGACATATCTGATGAAATTACTTTCGTTGTATCGAAACTGCCCACCTCTCCCGGATGATCCTGAATGTATATCAACGGAGCCCGCTGGTCCCGGGCCTGATTCACAGTGCTTATGATTTGCTCGGCAGTACGCCATTGTCCGGTTCCATTGAACATACAGTCTTGTCCACGATTCATGACCAGAAATGACTTGACCGAATTGATTAGTCCCTCGCCGCAGAGGAAGTGGGCGTCCGCTCTTGGATCATGTTCGACAAAGCTACCCGCATCAAAAAGCATGCCAACTCTTTGCAACGAAATCTGCATGAACTGTTTACCTCCTGGCAGTGCGTGAGCGTTTGGAAGTCCAGCGCCAGCGCGATTGAGAGTCGCGTACGCTACGAAGCAAGAATCTCCTCCACAGCGGCCGCCATCAGAAGGAGCCGGCGGTCTTGGCCACGTGCGGCATCAAGGCTCAATCCCACGGGTAATGCATCGTTCGGCGCCACAGGCAAGGTAATGGAGGGCATTGCGACATTGCTTGCGAGGTCGGTGTTGCGTATTACGTCTGCGAACAGTCCCGGACGCTGTGCATCGCTAACGTGAGGAGTGCTGCGCGGGACAGTGGGATAAGCTAGAAAATCGATCCATCGAGCGTTGAGCAGCGCATTCATTTGTAGCCGCAAGTCGTTAATGTTCTGCACTGCGGCGGAATAGTCTTTCGCGGAAATCAAACTTCCGTCAAGGTGTTGATGAATGATGCTCCTCACGCACTTGTCATGGATGTTGTCGAACACAGCATTAACCCTGCTTCCCCATCCAAACGAGAGCAGTGCGCGCGGAAAGTCCGTAAAAAATTCGTAAACTGGAATAGTAAAAGTGCCGAACTTATTTAATTCTGAAACAACAGCGTCATCGAGGTCGACGCACTGAAAGCCTGCACGAGTGAGACGCCTGATCGCCTGCCAGGAATGCTTCCGAACATCATCATCCAAGTCGTTCCACATGGAGCTTGGAAGACCGATTCGACAGCGAGTATTTGTTTGTTTTGGCGGGCTTTGGCTATCGGAGCTCAGCAAGTCGTATAGAAACAATGCGTCTTTTGCCGAACGCGTCAGGAGGCCCGGTGAATCCTTCGTGCGTGAAACCGGAATGATCCCGGATGAAGACCACCGGCCACTTGTTGGTCTGAAACCGACTATGCCGCAAAAGGCTGCGGGTATCCTCACCGAGCCGCCAGTGTCGGTTCCGATCGCCATCGGGACAATACCGGCTGCCACAGCTGCGGCGGAGCCGCCGCTGCTTCCGCCGGCCAAATGGCCCGGAGCCGCCGGATTGCCCACGGTTCCCCAATGGGGATTGACGGACGTGATTCCAAAGCTCAGTTCATGCATGTTGTTCTTGCCGGCGACGACGGCACCGAGGGATTTGAGCTTTCTGACCACAAGTGCGTCGCGTGTGGCTATACAATCTACCATGCCCGGTGTCCCGGCGGTTACAGGGAGTCCCTTGACGCAAATATTGTCTTTTGTAGAAAAAGGAATGCCGTAGAGTGGCGCGCCTCGCAGATTGTCCCTCGCCCTCGCGAAGTGAGCCTCCGGACTGCGAGCACGTATGAAGCAGTTTAGATGTGTCTGGTTAGCGTCTGCGTTCAGTGCGCGATCCCGGATCTCTTCCGCTGTAACTGCTCCAGACCTTATGACGTCGCGAAGTGATTCAAGAGTGTTGTGAAAATGCATGAAATTTTGCAAGTGGGAGGTCGGGGAGTGCGATATTAGTAGCTGTAGGCACTGCGTATATCGTCAAGAGGGTTGCCAGGCAAAAGATCACCCCCGACGCTACGTATAACGGCGCATGCGCTGTTGATCGCTGTCTGCACGGCTCCCTCAACCCACCCACCGGTGAAAGAACAGCCGCATCCTGCCAAGTAGAGTCCTGTATCGCTTGCTGGATCGTTTGCCGTCTGAAATTGAAAAAAAAGACGCTGCGAATAGACGTCCTCGCCGGGGTAGTTGAGCTTGAAGGCGCCGGACGAATGCGGGTCGGTCAGCCAGTCATGATGGAGGACGCAGCGTTCATAGTCCTTATCTGCAGGGACGAGGTGACGCGCAAGTTCTGGATGGAAGGTTGACAGGTCGTCGACGAAGCACTCGCATCGCTCTTTTTTGTCCGAAACGCTCAGCAACTTATGAGCGTCGTCCTCCCAAGTGTAGCTGAGCAAAACCACACCCCGACCATCTGGGTTGTGAGGTTCGTAGTCAAGGCAGTATACGCCTCGTGCGAAGCTGTCAGACTGGATGGTTATGGGCAGTTTCTTGTTTATCCAGAACTTGTCTCGGGTGAGCATGAAGAGTTTTGACGATCCGGTCAGATGAGTTTCTCTGACTGCTCTGGATACGTCGCGGCTGAGAAACGTTTCATCATCTGTCAAGCAATGAACCATCTGCATCGCCCTGTTGTTGCTGGTGACGATCACCCGGTCAAAGGTCGCAATTTCGTTATCGTCAGTCACGATCTTGATCTCTGAACCTTCTTTGTAGATGCGACCGACGCCGCTGAAGCGAACTCGTTCGGAAACGGTGTTGCCATAAATATTCTCGCCTGCAATGCGTTCAGCCAGTGTTGAAATTCCGCACGAGATGAGGCGTTGATCGTCCATGTAACCGTTAATGACGAGACGCAAAATTTCAGTGAATCCGGCCTGATAGACAGGGAGAAAACCACCTGAGCCAATCCCAAGGGACCCAAACAGTTCGAAGTCGTACGGCCTTTCCCAAGCGGTACCTCCAGGCGGGCAAGGACCCGTGAAAATGGTGACGATGGCGGCATAGAACGAGCTGTCGCGAAATAAATCCAGCCATGTTTGCCACGCGGTGCGTGCTTCGTTCAAGCGCTGCGATTTTAACATGGCAGTAATTTCGGCTGGCGCGACGAGAGCTGTGCCATTGATCACGCATCCATCCTGCAAAAGAGCTCTCCACCCTTCGTGTACACGCCTGAATAGAGGCGGCGGTGGATTTCCGGCCGGCCAGATATGGCGGACGCCGCGATAATGCAGCTCCGTATCAACGACTCCAGGATCGGGGAACGATGCTGTGGTGGGAATATCATACCGGTCAAGGTAATGAAAAAGACCGGTCGAACTTGGGGGAAACCGCATTGCGCCCATTTCGGCGATGAGATGTGGGTGCTCTGAATCAAACGCCTGTGACCACAACCTGCCGCCAATACGATCGCGAGCTTCAAACACAGTGACGTCGCATACACCTGCTCGCATCAGTTCGTTCGCGGCCAGAAGGCCGCTGATGCCAGCTCCCACAATAGCAACGCGTGGACTTGCGATATTCGAGGAGAGAGTTCCGATGGCCCCTACAGATGCGCCCCGGTCCAAAAACGGAGCATAGTCATACAGTAGATCGACGGTCGTCGATGGTACTTTTGAAGATGCGACGCAGTTTTTCATGGATTCCTCTCCTGTAATGGCAATGCATCGACGCGAAAGACGATGATGGCGGGAAGTGACGCACGAATCTCGATAGAACGGGGCGAGATCCTATATTTCGTTTCCGATAACGTGTTGCTCGTCAGTAGAAAATGCCGCGCCGGAATGTCTATGCAATCGACGATAGCAATCTGCTGTAGCGAAATCAAGCAAGTAAAATTGATGTCTGTAGCAATCTGGAAGCGGGCTATGGATAGTTGTGCCGATAGTGTGAAAATGGAGATGCTATACCTGAGGTCCGACAATGTGCTCTGGGTCAACCTTAAGGGCGCTGACAACGATGGTCTTTTCATCGGGTCAGAAACCTCGTCGCGCCCGCGCGTTTGCGAGGGTCACGGCGCCAGCACCTTGATCTAGGTGCCATTGCAAGCGTTTGACGCTTCGTCGTCCTCTTGTCCATCTCATTGCCTGTGAGCTCAAGAGCGCTCGAGGAGCACGACCGGTGGACCTTCCAGCGTTGGCTTCCCTAACTGCAAAAGGGTGGGTTAGGCGTGCTCGACGAAATCCAATGCCAAGCAGCGCATCGCTCGTCCTCGCACGGCAATCATGCTGACGCACGGGTGCCGGGGAGTGTGTATTTTGAATAGACGAAGACATCGCTACTGCACAGTTGAACAACCAGGTTATGACTGGTCTTTTGGCGTCCCCTGATGATTTGCACCCAGCAACATATACATCGCCGGTACCACGAACAGTGTGAACGCAGTGCCGATCGATAGTCCGGTGAAGATCACCAGACCCATTGCGTTGCGGCCTGCTGCGCCCGCGCCCGAGGCGACGACTAAGGGCAGTACGCCGAGCACCATGGCGACCGTCGTCATGAGGATCGGGCGCAAGCGTGCACCTGCCGCTTCCTCCAAGGCTTCTCGCTTGCCGCGGCCCACGCGCTGAAGCTGGTTCGCGAACTGCACGACAAGAATCGCATGTTTGCTGACGAGTCCCATGAGCGTGACAAGTCCAATCTGCGTATAGATATTGAGCGTCGAAAAGCCGGCATTGATGAAGACGAGAGCACCGAAGAGCGCCATCGGGACGGACACCAAAATGACCAGGGCATCGCGGAAGCTTTCGAATTGCGCTGAAAGCGCAAGAAACACGATAATCGTCGCGAACATGAGCGTGACCGAGGAGTTACCGGACTCTTGCATGAACTGGCGCGATAGCCCTGCGTAGTCGGTGTTGTAACCTGCCGGAGCTGCTTCGTTCGTGGACTGACGAAGGAAGTCGAGAACTTCGCCCTGGGAGACGCTAGGTGAGATCACAGCGGAGATCGTTGCCGCATTGAGTTGCTGGAACCGATTGATCGATTCAGGGACGACTGCTTGCTTCAGGTGCGCAACCGTCGATGCCGGAATCATGCTGCCGTCCGGCGTGCGCAAGTAATAGTCGAGTACCTGTGACGGATTCAGTCGATCTATTTGCTGGACTTGCGGAATCACCTTGTATGAGCGGCCAGCGATCGAGAAATAGCTTGCGTAGTTACCGCCGAGTGCAGCGCCTAGCGCCTGTCCTACATCGCTTTGCGTGAGGCCGAGTGACGCGATTTTGTCGCGGTCAACTATGACGACCGTTTCTGGCTTGTCGATCCTTAGATCGCTATCAATAAAGAGAAACATGCCACTTGCACGCGCTTTCTGGAGTACGGCTTTCGTCACCTGGTCGAGATTCTCGAAGGGCTCTGTCGTGCTGATCACGAATTGCACGGGGAAACCTTGTGCGCCCGGCAAAGGCGGGAACTGGAACGCGGCGACACGAGCACCAGCAATGCCATTCCACCTCTGCTGGAGCTCCTGCTGTAGTTCGGTTGCGCCTCTTTTCCGCTTGTCCCAAGTCTTGAAGAGAACGCCACCGAAGCCCTGATTCAATGTTGGCAGGCCAGTTAGCTGAAACAGCTGGGCATATTCGGGCAAGCGCTTCGACATTTCTAACACCTGATCGGCGTATGTCTGCATTTGCTGGACTGTGGCATTCGGCGGCCCCTGGATCAGCGATAGGACGATGCCTTGGTCCTCCTGCGGCGCAAGCTCTGCCTGCGAAGTCGAAAAGAGATAAACGGTTCCGCAAAGCAGCATAACTCCCATGACGACGAACACGGAAGATGTGTCGAGGGCCGCATGCAAGAGCCGCGCATAGCCGGCATGCACACGATCCAGCTGTCGATTGACGAAAACGGCGAAACGCCCGGACTCGTGCACATTTTGGAAAATGCGCGAGCACATCATCGGCGACAGGGTTAGCGCAATCACGCCTGACACCGCGACGGCGCTCGCAAGGGTGAACGCAAATTCAGTGAAAAGGGTGCCTGTCAGGCCGCTCTGAAAGCCGATAGGCAGATATGCGGCGATCAGCACGGCGGTCATTGCCAGAATCGGGCCGCCAAGCTCGCGCGCGGCAGTTAGCGCGGCTTCCATGGGAGACTTGCCTTCATTCATGTGGCGGTCGACGTTCTCGACGACTATGATCGCATCGTCGACCACCAGCCCAATCGCGAGCACCATCGCGAGTAACGTCAACAGATTGATCGAGTAACCGAGCAACTGCATCATGGAGAACGTGCCAATCAGCGAAAGCGGCATCGCGACCACGGGTACGATGACGGCGCGCAAACGACCGAAGAAGAGGAAGATAACGGCCGTGACAATCAGCAACGTCTCGACGAGCGTCTTCACTACTTCATCAATCGCGCTGTTGATGAAGTCTGTCGCGTCGTAGACGATATCACCAGCCATCCCCGTCGGGAACTGCTTCTGCAGATCGGGAAACACGGATTTAACGCGTCTGGCCACATCGAGCACGTTTGCGTCAGGCGCTACCTTAATTCCGATAAATACAGAACGCTTGCCGCCAAATGCGACGCTGGAATCATAATTGTCCGCGCCTAGCACGACATTGGCAACGTCCTCGAGACGCACGATCACTCCGTTCTTTTGTTTGACAGCCAGTTTCTGAAAGTCCTCCACCGAACGGACGTCGGTACGCGCGTTTAGACTGACGCTGGTCATCTGGCCTTTTGTTGTGCCGAGTGTCGCGAGGTAGTTATTGTTGTTGAGTGCTGTGTAGACATCAGAAGCAGTGACATTGTGCGCTGCGAGCTTGGTTGAATCTAGCCATGCGCGCAATGCGAACTGGCGACCGCCCAGTACTTCCGCGGTCTGCACGCCCTGAATGGAGTCGAGCTTCGGCTTCACAACGCGCAGCAGATAGTCGGTGACATTGTTGGGCGGCAGCACGTCGCTGTAGAAGCCCATATACATCGCGTCGGTGGTCTGGCCCACCTGCATCGTCAGCACCGGCTGCTGGGCCTCGCGCGGCAACTGGTTACGCACAGACGCTATCTGTGTATTGATCTCGGTGAGTGCGCGGTTCGGATCATAATTCATGCGTAGCGTCGCGTTGATCGTCGACACGCCCGTGCTGCTTTTCGACGACATGTAGTCAATGCCCTGCACCTGAGCGATGGCGGCTTCTAGCGGCTGCGTGATAAACCCAGCCATTGTGTCGGCGCTCGCACCGTAATAGGAAGTGGTAAGCGTGACTACGCCCGTCTGGGTTTGAGGATATTCACTGACCTTCAGCGTGGAGAGCGAACGCAAGCCTAGTACGAGGATCAGCACGCTCAGTACTGACGCGAGGACTGGCCGGTTGAGAAAAATGTCGGTGAATTTCATTGGGAGGCCTCTCACTCCTCCTGAGGCGTCGGAGCAGGACTGTCCGCAGGCAGCACACGATTATTGATGATGAGCGGTGTGCCGTTCTGTAGCTTGAGCTGACCGCTCGTGACGACCTGCGCGCCTTCGTCGAGACCCCTCAGGATCGCCACCTGATCCCCGCGCGTGGGTCCCGGCGTCACGAATACCTGTTGCGCCACCGGCATTGTTTTACCGTGCGCGTTTTTTTGCTCGCGCCGTCTAATGACGAATACCGTTGCACCGTACGCATTGTGCGCGATCGCGGTTTGCGGCAAGGTCAGATAGCGCTGCTCGCTACCCACATCTATCTTCACGTTCGCGTACATGCCGGGCAACAGCTTGCGCTCGTGGTTGTCCAGGACCGCTTCGATCTGAACGTTGCGGGTTGTGCTGTCCACGCGCGGATTTATCGCGCGGACTTGGCCACCGAAGCTAAGGCTCGCAAATGTGCTTGTATTTACGGAGACGTGCTGTCCGGCCTCGAGTTGCGCCAGTTGTTCCTGGGGTAGGTGAAAGTCGACGTAAATGGGATCGACGACTTGCAGGGTAACAATTGCGTCCCCCGGGTTGATGTACTGGCCGGGATTAACGGTGGTGATCCCCACGCGTCCTGCGAAAGGTGCGCGAATGGTTTTCTTGGCGACGAGGGCAGCTTGCTGTTCGACTTGCGCCCGTCTGCTCTTCAGTTCGGCTGTGTCGGCATCCAACTGGGCTTTTGAAATGGCCTGTATGTCATACTGTGCCTTGTCGCGCGTGTAAACCGTTTGCGAAAGGTCCGCGGCAGCTTTTAGCGATGCGAGCTGTGCGCGATCAGAGTCGGCGTTGAGGCGCAGGAGAACCTGTCCGGCCTTCACCTCCTCACCGGAACTGAATTCGAGCTCGCGCACGAGGCCTGCGACTTCTGTCGTCACGTCGACGCCGCGCACCGCGCGTAGGCTGCCCGTGGCGGAAAGCTGCGGCTGCCAAGTCTGATAGCTGACCACAGCTGACGTGACCGTGGCGGCGGCCATGCCATCGCGCATCATGAACTTTTTAATCATATGCGCTTTGTAAAGATTGAAGCCGATCAGCGTGCCGAGTAGACTGCCCACGCAGATCAGCATGATGGTCATCCGTTTTCCTGTTAGTCTTTTCATCGTCATCGTAGTGTCCTTGCACGGCAAACTCACGAGGCACAAGCGTCTTTGGCGCGCTACCCGTGAAACGTATGCGGCGGCAGCAATCGTCATGAGCAGTCACTGGGAGCGGGCGCCGGCGTTTGCATGCCCAGCATGCCCCTTCTCGTCATACGCCGTGTCATTCCACCAACCGCCACCCAGTGCCTGGAATAAAGCAGCTGTATCTGCATAGCGAGCTGCTTGCGCCTGCGCGAGATTCACGACGGCCTGCTGATATTGGCGCTGTGCGTCGAGCAGCGACAGATAGCTGACTCCGCCGACTCGAAACTGTCCGCGCGCCACATCCAGTGAACTGCTAGCCGCGCGCCAGGCGTCGGTTTGGGCGGCAAGAGCAGCCGCGTCGTGATCGAGTGCGCGCAACGTGTCCGCCACATCTTCGAATGCGAGCAGCACGACTTGCCGATATCGCGCGTTGGCCTCGTCAAAGGCGGCTTCCGCCGCTCTTTTTTTTGCGGTCAATTGCCCACCATGGAATATTGGTTGCGTGAGTCCCGCGCCGATGTTCCAGATCATGTCGGCATACTTCAGCATGCCAGCCGGCGTTAAAGACTGTGGGCCGTAATTCGCGGAGAGCATGAGTTGTGGATAGAGGTTTGCCGTGGCGACACCGACCTCGGCGCTCGCCTGGTGCAGCACGGCATCAGCGGCCAAAATATCCGGCCGCTGCCGGACCAGCGAGGAAGGCAGACTGACCGGCAAGGTTTGCGGTAGTGTGAACATCGACATCGTGAATTCGGACACACCTGCTTCGCTCGGTAATCTGCCCGAAAGCACGGCAAGCTGGTGTCGAGTCCGATCGAGCGACTGCCGCAGCAGCGGTAGCGTCGCCCGTGTTTGCGCGACTAACGTCTCTTGCGAGAGCACGGCAATCCGGTCCGCACCGCCGAATTCGAATTGCTTGCGCAAAACGCCAAGCTGCGTCTCCTCGTCGGCTACGATGTTCTCGGTCGCGCTGATCTGCTCACGCAGCGACGCTTCCTTGACGGCAGTCGTCACGATGTTTGCCGACAGTGCTAGGTAGGCGCCTTGCAGCTGAAAGCGCTCAAAATCGACCTGCGCGCCCTGCGATTCGAGCTCGCGCCGAACTGCACCAAACAGATCCAGATCATACGAAACACTTACCGACGTGTTGTATAGAGTCAGTATTTTGTTGATGTTGGGCTGCCCCAACGTCGCGCCGTTCAGCTTCTCCCGTATCGCGTTGAGCTTGATATCGACAGACGGGGAGAGTGCGCTGCCTGCTTGTGCGCTCATATTCTCGGCGGCCTGGCGTAGCGCGGCACTGGCTGCTGCGATCGTTGGGCTATTTTTAAGTGCTCCGCTTATCAGCGTGTTGAGCGGCTCGCAGCGATAGAGCGTCCACCATTGAGCGGGCAGGTCGCCGCCGGCCGCAAACCGCTGCTCGAGACCCGCCTCGCCCTGCGACGAAGCCGTGCGATCAGGTAAAGGCGTTGCTGTGTAATGCTGAGTCGCGGGTGGCGCTGGCGTGTGGTATTCGGGGCCGACCGTGCAGCCGGCCAGCGAGCCGAGGAGTGGAAACACTACAGCGATTACTGCGGCACGCGTGACAACCCGGCCTGTTGTGCAGTGAAAAGCTACCGCGCTGGATTGCGGATGCAAACGTGCACGACCGGAGCCGCATTGGACCTCGTCATTCATCTATCTACCTGGCTTGCGAGCGATGGGTGTTCTCAATTGTTGGATGCAGAACTCCTCCAGTTTCAACGGTGTTGCTGCGAGCGTGTATGCAATCACGAATGATGGTAACGGTCTGAACTGCGGAGCCAATTCAGGACCATATCGGCACCTTCGTCGATGGACTTGCAACATGTGTCGATGAAGACGTCCGGATCCGTCGGCGCCTCATACGGGGAGTCGATGCCGGTGAAGCGCTGGATTGCGCCGCGCCTTGCCAGCCGATACAACCCTTTAGGGTCACGGGCTTCCGCCGCGGCTAAACTCGCGTGGACATGGATTTCGGCGAAGTTACGGCGGCCCGCCGTAGAGCGGGCGAGTTCCCTATCGCGGCGGAACGGCGAGATGAGACATACCAAAACTACGATGCCGGCGTCGGCCATTAATTTTGCGACCTCTGCGACGCGCCGTACGTTCTCGTGACGGTCTGCATCGGTAAAGCCAAGGTCTTTGCATAGACCGAGCCTGACGGAGTCGCCGTCAAGAATGTAGGTGAGTCGGCCAGCTGTATGGAGACGCGCCTCCACGGTGTCAGCAATAGCCGACTTTCCCGCGGCTGATAGGCCGGTAAACCAGAGAATGGCCGGCGTTTGCCGAAGCAAGCGTGCTCTTGCCTCCGGGGGAACCCGGAAGCCGTGCGCATACAACTCTGAAGTGGAAGGCTCATTCGCCATACTTGCCTACTTAGATCGGTCCGGTCGGGGCATGAGCTAGCGCTCACTTGTTGCGGCATTGCGGTGAAGATCCAAAGTCATGCGAGTCCAAAAGAGACCGGCTCATCGACTGACGCCGAAATCTCGTCTCTGCATGTCTTGGTAAATAGAAGACCATTGCACCAAACGTGTTCGACACGTCCCCATTCACACGCCGACGCAGCATCGGGAAAAAAGCCTCGTCCCAGGTGGTTGGCGCTGGTGTTGCACAGCAAGGGAAGGCCTGTGAGCTTCTCGTATTCGATTAGCAGCTGCGCAACAGGGTGTTCGGATGACCTTGCAATGGTCTGCAACCGCGCAGAACCGTCGAGATGCACGACGGCAGGTATCTTGTCCCGCCATTCGTCGCGTGTTTGATGATCGAACAGCATGTAGGGGTCTGGAGTGCCGGGGAGAAATACAGCAGGCGCCCGGTCTTCAAGACATATAGGTGCCACAGGACGGAAATATTCCCGATGCTTGACATCGTTGAGAAGAGCCTTCATGCTCGGCGAAGTCGCAGCGGCGAGAATACTTCTCGCCCCAAGTGCTCGTGGGCCCAGCTCGGCGCGTCCGGCAAGGAAAACGACGGGTCTATTTTCGGCGAGAATATGTGCAAGTTCAGCTAAGGAACAAGGCGACGCAGACCAGCCGGGCACTCGGGTGCCCGTTTTCATTGCGGGGCCGCTATATACCGACCACTCTAACGGCATGAAGCCCTCGTTCGCGGCTATCGCGCAGCATGCGGTACCGATCGCCGAACCGCTGTCGTTCGGAAAGGGCGGAATCCAGGTAGCATCGAACAAGCCACTTGTGCGTAATGCACTGTTCCATTTGATATTGAGCCCGCATCCGCCGGATATGCACAGGTTGCGCGGCCCGGGAATACAATGCTGCCGCAGGGCCTTCTCCATTTCGCGGACGAGTAGGCGTTCAAGGAAAGTATGGAAAGAGGCGAGTACGTCTTCGGGAGGTTTAGCTTGCAGGTCCGGCACGCATGCGTGGAAGAAATCGCGTATCGCTGCGAGCGATGTACTCGGAAGGTGGAGATTCTGGCGATAGTTTCGCGCGAGTTCTGTGTCGCCTGCGAAGCGTTCCAGGTAAAGGTGACGAAATATATCAATGATGTCTTCGTCGACTGACCCCAGCGCGATGTACGCCATTAGCTTGCCAGCCACTCCCAGGTCCCACTCAGCACCCGCCGCCTTTGCGTACGGCCCGAAATGATGTCCGGCCGCTGCATACATTTGACCGATGATGGGGAACAGCTGGTCAATGAGCCGCACGTCGTCGCGTCCTACATGGTACAACCGTGGCACCATGCCGCCATCCCACACTAGGCATAACGCAGGTTGCCCTAGTTGTGCGAATGGACTCGTGCAGTATGCGGCGGCGACATGGCCGGACACGTGAGGGTAGCTCCTGTATCGATATGACTTGCCGCCGATCAGCAGCCCAGTGCCGTCGACCGAAGCCAGAAGATCGCCGTTTCTTCGTTCCGTATAGGGGGCACCCTCGAGGACGATTGGGGTGGGGCCGCTCAGCGCCTGGAACTTTGACGTCACTTCGCCGTCCCAGCCGTCTATCACAAATTCGTCGATGTCGTCTGTCTGTAGACCGTGCTCGGCTAATGCGGTTTCAATTGCATCGAGGTTCCATATAGCGTGATATCTCGGATTGTTGTCCCGCTTCTCCTGTTCGATGCAAAAAAGGAGCTTTCCATCTTCGACAACGGCGATCGCTCCGTCGTGTGTCAGCTTGAGGCCACAGATGCGCATGGTATCTTTCACCCTAGCGAGGTAAATCTGATTGATGGGAAAAATGCACTGCGTTCTGGAAGCGTGCGAGCAGGCAATCCTCGTTGGACGACTGGCCGACGCACTCGACTCGCTCAATCTCGGTGAACCGTTCGTTTAGCATCTTCAGCACCGTTTCGGCACCAGCAATATGTCCCCAGCGTCGACAATTGGCGTCACGTGCTGAACCGAATATCAACTGGCCCTCAGGCGCGAGTACGCATGCCAGATTGCGGATAGCATCTCGCACTTCGGCGATGTCGGCGAGATAGTAGAAAACCTCCGCGACTACGATCAGTTCGAACCGCTCTGCGCTAGAAAAGTGCTGGACGTCTGCAACGATCCAGTTCACGTTCGGCGGGTAATTTAAGCGCTTGCGTGTTCTCGCAAGCGCTTGCGGCATCACATCCATCACGGTGAGCCGCCCACAGTATGGCGCCAATTTCTCTGTGAACGCGCCCCCCGCACAACCAACCTCAAGGGCATGGGCAACGGGGCCTTTAGAGAGGGATAATCGAAGCATGTGCATATGACGCTCATGCTCGAACGGATTACTGTCCAGTTGCCACGGGTCGTCCGCGTCCAACTCCCGTCGCAGCAAGTCAAAATGCGTTACGGTTTTCAATTTAGTTACCCGAGAGTGTGCGTTCTAATCTCGTTGCAGGACAGATCGAGCCGCTGACCGCATGTCCGGTACAGATGCAGGCGAGTCATAGCTCAGGGCCATTGCGTTCGATTTCAGTCCCGTGCGGCCACTCACTCATAGCCCTATCAATTGGCAAAATCACCGCCAGTACATCTTCAACACGTGTTGCCGGCAAATCGAGGTGAACGTTGGGAAGCGTTGAACGGACGCGAACTCCTGGAATGATCGTTCCCATTCCATGTCGACACAACCTCGTGAAGTGGTTCTTCAAAGCATGGCGGACGGTGCCAAATGCGAATGGCACGCGAAGCTCCTGCAATACAGGATACATCGCGCGAATGGATTGGCTGATTCCGAGCCCCTCGAGGTCTGGCCGCACTCCATACAGACCCAGTTCCGCCACCAGCACATCGGTTGTGCCAACCTTGATGAAGCGGCGCAACGAACCCATGTGCGCCGCCACACCTTGCGAATCGTAGGCAATTGCGCGGAGTTCGGGCCTCGCCCCGGCCCAACTTCGACCGCCATCGAACGGCTTAGCATTGAACGGTCCGGTCGGGCCATACGTCGTCCGAAAAAACTGGGCCAATTCGAGATGATCGGAAAGCTGGAGCTCATTTTCCCAGCACAGTTTCCACTGCACCTTTGAAGACATGGAAAGATACCTTGTTCAATTGCGTCTACGCGCAACCAGTGGCGTGCGATTACCCAGGAGGTGGAAGCCTCGCGTTCGGGATGTTGCGCCAGTAGGGAACGCAAGATCGTAAAATTAGTCTTTCGATAGCAGACTTGTTTGAAGGATAGATTTGGTGCTGCTTCTATGGAAATGAACATGGGCGAACATGGATCCTGCCATTACAGGAAAGTCCACCTCTCGCTGTTTCAAAAAATCTCTCATGCTTCCCGCCACTGAAGTGACATTTCAACTCGTCGAAGTTGAGTACGGTCTGCTCCAGAGGCCGTATTTCCTGCCTTTGAAGAACTGTCCTGTGAGAGCAGGGATGCATGGAAGTCCCAAGGTACGTCTGTACCGCTTCCATGCATCCGGCGGGATCATCGAGGAGGTTTTCATAGTCTATTGAAAGCAGATTCTCTGGCGCGAAAGAGTCGACGACTTGACGATGAAAATCGTCTGCAGCTTTGAAGTAGGCTTCGCACAATTCAATGGTCAACGCGACCTGAGGAGGCGGAGCTGATCCATTGTCCGAACCGTACTTCAGCCATTCACCACTTTGTCTCGCTTGCACCAGAGATCGCAGCGATTCCAGCGTATTCCTGCGGACTACAAGCATTGCCTTCAGGCATGGCCACCGTGCCAATTCCTCAAAGAATCCTGGGCGTTCCAGAAATTGCGGCTGATTGATCTTGCAACCGATATGCGTGGCGTGTGCCTTTCCCTTTTGGACCGGATAGCGAAGATAGGCAAGCTCGAGAAGTTCCAGATTGCTGCACCTGAGCCGGTTGGTATCAGGCCAATTGGTGTCATAGGTGTTGAGCAACTCGCCATTGCTCAAGACGCTCGGATGAGCATTCAGCAGTTCTTCCAGATAGTGAGTGCCGGTTCTGGGCATCCCGAGAATCACGAATGGCTGAGTTTTCGGCATCAAGTGGGTCATGGCGTGCATTTCATTAGGTTGAAAGCGGTGGTTCGGGTGTAGCCCCAGTCTGACGCTTGTCACAAGACTGCTGCTGAGGCGCAACGCCGTCGGCATCAAGACATCAGCCGGTGGCGGACCAGTGTCGCAGACAGGAAGAACGGCAGTATTGTGTAGACACAAAGCACGCCCAGATGCAGCCCCATTCCGCCGACCGGACGTGCAAGCATCGCCGGACGGATCAATTCAACGGAGTGGGCAAGCGGCAGGAACTGTGCAAGGTCTTGAAGCGCGCCGGGCAGTTGGCCCACAGGGAAGACGACACCACTCAGGAACAACATGGGCGTAAGCACAAGCGTCTGGTAGAAAACGAAATAGTCATAACTCGGCGCGATCGCAACGAGTACCATTGCCACGCTCGCGAAAGCGAGGCCAGTCAGAAAAACGACAGGGATCACAGATACGATGCTCGAAAACGCCGCGTAACCGAGCGTCGCCGCAACTACCATCACGGCGGAGCCCGCGAGAAGGGCTTTTGTAGCGGCCCATGCCAATTCGCCAAGAATGACATCGCCAATTGTCAGTTGGGTACAGAGCACGGCTTCCCACATGCGCTGAACTTGCATGCGAGCGAAGGCAGCGTAAATCGTTTCGAAAGTCGCTGAGGTCATGGCGCTTGTCGCAACCATTCCAGCCGCCAGGAATGCAATGTAAGGAGTGCCATCGATGTGACCTATCATTATTCCGACGCCGAAGCCGAGACCGAACAAGTACATCATCGGGTCAGCCAGGTTGCCGAGAAGGGAGATAAGTGCCGCTTTTCTCCACGCCAGATAATTGCGCCGCCATACTGTGCGCCAGTTCCAGGCGTTGCCGGGTAGAGTAATCAAAAACACTTCGCGCATCATTCAATCCTTCATTTCTCGTCCGGTCAGCCGAAGAAAAACGTCCTCCAGGTTCGCGGGACGTTGCACAATACGCAGACCGTTACGCTCACGCAGTCGCGCGCATACATGTTGTGGATCGGCCGTGTAGCAGAAGAGTGCATCACCGCTAACCTCTGTACGCTGCGCAAACGGCATGAGCAGCGCTTTGAGTTCATGTGGGTTGCCGCCGTATATCTCGATAACGTGACTTCCAATCTGCTCCTGGATTAATGCATTAGGTGCACCCTCAGCAATGCTGCGTCCCCCGTCGATTACACATAGCCGATCGCACAATCGCTCTGCCTCTTCCATGAAATGGGTAGTGAGAAGAATTGTTTTGCCGCGTGCGAGTAAACAGCGCAAACGATCCCAGATGAGGTGGCGCGCATGCGGATCTAGCCCGGTTGCCGGTTCGTCCATGACAATAAGTTGCGGATCGTTGATGAGCGCGCGTGCAATGGTTAGGCGGCGCTTCATCCCGCCCGATAACTCTGTGACGCGTGCGTGAGCCCTGTCCTCAAGACGTGCGAAGTGCAGCAAGGATGGAACGACCGCCTCGATTTCGCCTTTGCTCATCCCAAAGTAGCGCCCGAAGAGTTTCAGGTTCTCGCTCACACTAAAACCTGGCTCCAAGTTGTCGAATTGCGGAACGACACCAATGCGCCTCCGCGCCAGGCGTGCCCGCGCTGGCACCGGTTCTCCGAGGACGGTAATCACGCCTGCGTCAGGCAGCGCCATACCCAGCACCATTCGCGTGGTAGTGCTTTTGCCGGCACCATTAGGCCCGAGCAGACCGAAGCACTCGCCGGGCTCTACACGGAAGGACAATCCGTCGACGGCAAGCTTACCGCCATAAGATTTCCTTACGCTGGAGAAGGTGATCGCTGCATTAGACATGGAGCCGGAAATGTATACAGACCACTGTTTAAGGAAGATTCCGTAGCGCGCGCGATGCTACGCATTACTCGCTTTTGGGAACATGGTGCTCGTCGCGGTCTTGGACGGCAGAACTGCGGGAAAGCCAGTCACTGTTGTCCAATGTACATAGAGCGTATGCCTTTACAGGAAGCAGGAGCAAAAGATTTATGAGTGTGTGCACTGAAAATCCGAGAAATCGAAGCTCGCGAGCGCGAATGGCCGCAACGGAGCAACGGACCATCGTCATTGAAGCAATAACGAAGCATGCCTGCCAAGGAGCAGTGGCTGTGAGCGCGATCTGCAGAAAGCCAGAGATCATTGAAATGGCCAGCAGCAGAGAGCCAATGTTCTGCGCTACCACATCAAGAGTTAGGTAGCGGTCAAGACGAGGCAAAAGGCGAAGGGCGAGCAGCGTGTCGCGATAGGTACTGCGCGCCCAGCGCAGTTGCTGGCGCAGGTATGGTCGCAGCCTATCCGGAACCACGGTCGCGGCGACTGCATCTCGAACGTACTCCGTCCGATAGCCCGCCGCGAGCATCAGAATTGTCAGATGGCGGTCTTCGCCGAAATCGCTGCGCTTGCCCCGGAACATTTGCGTTTCGTACTGGTCCAGCAGCAGAAGAAGCGCTGTGCGCCGGTATATTGCACACGGTCCGCAGCAGCACATCACGGCGCCAAAGCGAGCTTGCGCCGCGCGCTCCTCGTTGCACGCAAGCCAGTATTCCATATCGATCAGGCGGGTCAGCCACGTGTCGCTGCGATTGCTGGCTACCAATTGACCCATGGCTGCACCGACCGATGGGTCGCTCATTGTCAGCACGAGTTTCTTTACTGCGTCCGGCGCCAGAGTGGTGTCGGAATCTACGTTAAGTATGAGATCTGAGGTCGAAGAACGTATCGCGGCGATTTGCGCTTTACGCTTTCCCACATTCTGTGGAAGAAGCAGTACCTTGAATCGCGGATCATGCTCGTGCTCCCGATACACCACGTTCAACGCATCGCGGTTGGCGGATCCATCATCGACTACGTGAACCTTGATAGCGCCCGCGTAATCCTGGGCGCCAATCGAGTCGAGACACGCCCGCAGCGTTTCGGGGTTTTCGTTAAAGCACGGGACGATGACGTCGATGTCCGGCAAATACTCTATGTCGAATACCTTGATGCATGCAGGTGGGCCGCCGCTAGTCGGTAGAGTGTGAAGAACCTGCGCGCTTTTATAGATGGCCGAAAGTGACGCGTATAGTAGGACAGATGTCGTGTTGATTGCGGCAGGAATGTTCATCGGGTCAGTGTGCTAGGAGACGTTGGGATTCTCAGTACAGGCCTGCCGTGAGCGATGGCGCGGGAGTCAGGCGCGGTAATACCATCCAGGTTCATGCATGATTCGAGTGGCAATTATTCTCGTGCCTGTAGAGTTGACGTTTCTCCATGGGGCAGGAAAGACGCTGTTGTGGCGTACGAGAGAAATTTCCAGTAATGCACCTCATGGTAGCGAGGTCGCCCAAGACGCTTCCATCGGTATCGGCTGAAAGTCAGATCAGCCAACGCCTGCTTCTGGGTCAGTATTTCCTTAGTTCTATCCATGATCGTCCGCGCGCGGACCACGCGCATACTTGAAGCTGTTGGTGAAACGTCTCTAGGGGAGCATATCGTCCACTTGTCGACCAGCTTGGGGTCAGAGATACTCGTAAAGCGAGATTTTCCGTTGAACTTACGGAAGTGAACCGATGACGAAGCCCCTTTTCTTCAATCCTGGAATCAGGCGTGATAGTGCAATGACAGTCTGCGCGCGCGAAGCATCGCGATGATGCAAGTCGCACTCTTCGGGAGGAGCCCCGTCGTGCAGTAATACGATCGAGCCGGGCAGCACTGATGCCAATACGGAATCGACAATCGCCTCGGCGCCCGGACGGGACCAGTCTCGTGGATCTACCGACCAGTGGAGTGGCATTAGTCCCGATTTCATGGATTCGGCGATAACGTCGTTCGTCCATTTGCCATATGGCGCACGCATATATCGCACCCCTGCCGCTGGACAAGCACGCTGGATAAGCGCGTTCGCTTCTGCTATCTCGTGCCGTATCTGATCTGGCTCACATTTCGACAAATCCCGATGGGAGAGACTGTGATTCGCGACATCGTGGCCTTCGGAAACCATGCGCCGGATAAGTTCCGGATACTCCGCCGCGTAGGCACCGAGTACGCAGAAGGTTGCCGGTACCTGTTGCCGCGCCAGCAGATCTAGTACTTTCGGCGTCCATATCGGGTGCGGTCCGTCGTCAAAGGTAAGGTAAACCTTACGCTCACCGTTACGCTTACGCTCGTTTAGCACTTCCGCAATAAATTGCGGCATTTCCCAATCGCTGAGTCTTCTCATGGTCTTTCACTCATCTTTTGATGAGTCACCGTCTACCCTGGAACCGTCCCCAGTCGCAACGCGAAATGCGGCGTAGCAGATCAATATCTGGGAGTTGATGTCGAGTGTCGTTCAGTAGAACGACATGAATACTCATATTGATGACTTGCATGTCAAGCTGAATTGCCGTAACTTTGCGGTACCTCAATAAATTTGTACAATCGATTGTTTCGATATGTGTCATCCATAACGCGGATAATTAAAGATGCGCTTCAAAGGCCTCGATCTGAATCTTCTCGTCGCGTTGGACGCATTGATGGCGAAGCGTAACGTCACGCTCGCGGCACGCGACATCAATTTGAGTCAGCCTGCCATGAGCGCAGCGGTGTCGCGGTTGCGAGACTATTTTCGCGACGACCTCTTCGTGATGAGAGGCCGAGAATTCGTGCCCACATCACGAGCGATAGAGCTTGCCGGACCGGTGCGGGAGGCTCTATCGCATATCCAGCTTTCCATCATCTCGCGCGACGTTTTCCAGCCGGCCAAGTCGGATCGCCGGTTCAGGGTCTGCCTATCTGATTTCATGACGCTCGTCTATTTCCAGAAGGTCATTAAGCGCGTTGCACGCGAAGCTCCCGCGGTCAGTTTCGAATTGCTTTTCCCAGATGACGAGCCTGGGGATTTGCTGCGGCGTGGCGACGTCGATTTTTTGATTCTGCCCGATCTATTCCTGCCGGATACTCACCCGAAAGCGCCGCTCTTCGACGAGAAGCTTGTGTGTGTCGGCTGTCCTGCCAACAAGCAGTTGTCGGAGCAGCTTCCGCTCGACCGGTATATGTCCATGGGACACGTGACGGTGAGGTTCGGGCGGGCACGCAGGCCTTCGATCGAAGAGTTTTTCCTACTGGATCTCGGTCTCAAACGGCGCGAAGAGGTCGTCGTCCCGACCTTTCACCTCATTCCGTCGGTGCTAACGGGTACCCGTCGCATTGCGACGATCCCTTTGAGGCTCGCTAGGCATCTCGGGGAAGCCTCTCCTCTGCGGATCGCCGAAGTACCGCTTCCGCTATCGACTTTTACTGAGGCTATCCAATGGCCTGCGCTGCATAGCGGTGATCCTGCAAGTATCTGGATGCGCGAGCTATTGCTGGAGGAGGCGCAAAGTCTTGCGTAGCGTGATGTCATGTGTACTGCTATTCGGCGAGCCCACACTCTCTGCCAGCGTGTAGCGGAAATCGCGCAACGTCGCGCGAATTGCCCTGTCGACTTCTTCCTCCGATGCGCCGCGATAGCGGAAGCGTGCGAGGATGTTGCCCGAGCAGCTGGAACCGTTGAATAAGTGACGTCTCGCCGGGAGCACAGCTTCGTAAAGCCCCGGGATAGTGTTCGGCAATTGTGCGTCGACGAATATCTTGCCGACTGGCTCTGGCAGCATCAGGAATCCACCGCGTGTGATCGAGGTTGACGCGATTAACGCCGCCTGCGCCCGTGCGGCGTACCGCGCTTCGTCACCTGATTGGTGAGTGACCCAGAGGTCGAAGAGGTCGACGCCGTACAATTCATGGAAGAGAAAGGGAATTTCCCCGCTGCCGACACGGGCACCGACATCCAGAAAATAGAATCCGTCGCAAGCTCCGATTATCTCGAGATGAAACGGTCCATTGCTCAAGGCGAGCGCTTTCAGGCATGCCGCCGCGAATTCAAGCACCGCATCATTGAGCGGCCCCGGGTCGAGCATCACCGAGCCTAGGGGTTTTCCTTGTGCAAACTGAAGACGGTTGTTGATGTAGCGGGACGCGCGCGCAATTACCCATGTGTCGTCTCGCACGAAACCGTCAACGTGATAGACGGGTCCTTCGATGTACTCCTCGCACTCGTACTCAACCAGCGGTAGTGTCGGCCACAACATATCCAATCGCGCACGGGTGTCGATGCGCGGTACGTCTAGGCCTGCCGCGCCGGTACGTGGCTTTACCATGATCGGAAAGCGCATCACAGGGGACGAATTTGCTTTCGCAAAGGCCACATCTTCCAACGCTGCAACGCGTGGCACACGCAGGCCCGCGGCAGCAACGGTATGCTTCATAGCGGTCTTGTCACGAAAGCGGACGACGGTATCTGGCAGATCGCCAGGGATATTGAACGAATTGCGCAGTCGCGCGGCCTTCAGAAGGTCGAATTCGGACAATGCGATCAGCCTGTCGATGCCGCCGAGCGCCGATTGACAGGAGCTCATGGCCTTATGCAGCGCATCTTCATCAAGGATGTCTGCTAGCTCTTCGACATGCGCGGTTTGAGAGGCGTCGAGCGCAGCCGCGCCGTTCGGCGTGCAGATGTAAGCGACGTTATTCGTCGCGTGATCGATGTAGCGATGGTAAGCTGCAAAGCCGTCGGACCATCGGTTAAGCACGACTATGCGGCTACGCGGGGCGTGTTTGTTGGTTGTCATGAAGGGCAAACCGTTCAGATATCGTTACAGGCGCGGCCGGATCCGAGCGCTCTCAGCGCTTCAGCAAGGCGCAAATCAAGGTCGACCGATCAGGCGCGATGAACAACACATGGCCGACACGGCCGCTCGTCGCGGGACTGAGCCGCCGATTGAGAATGGACCACCACCTCCTGGAAAACTGGTATGGCGCGAACGCGTTCGACGGCGGCCGCGTCGCCTACCGGTGCGAAGAACCGCACGCCGCTGACACACAGGGCAGGTCTTGCATCGACGTCGGGGGCTGGATCAGGATCGCCGAGGTGGCTGCGTATCGCTAATTCCGGCAGAGAGATTGACCTGCTGAGTTCGATGAGCCGATAGGTGCGATCACCTCCGAGGCAGGCCGCGATCTTGATCAGCACCGGACCGTCGCGTGTTATGCGCACTTTGGCGTGGAAAACACCGAGGGTCAGTCCAATCTGCGCCGCGGTGTGCTCGACGTAATTGACGAGCGCGGCTCCTTGGTCCGCGCTCAAAGAGGCTTCGACAAAGTGGCCCAATTTTGCGAAATTCTGCTCTGCGCCCAAAAGATTTTCGGTTACTGCGACGACGCGGGGTCCGTGCTGGCTGCTGACGTAGCCTTCGATGCAGTACTCTGGGCCCTTCAGATACTGTTCAAGGAGCAACACGTTGCCGGCCTTGTGGCCGATATCGACAACGCCGTGATGCATGGCACACTCGACCGCAAGTTGCAACTGGGAAAGAGAATTGACGTACCTCACATGCATGCCGCCGCGGACAGGCTTGAGGACGGCTGGAAAACCTACGTGTAAAGCGGCTGTTATGACGTCGCGACGATGTGCGATGAGGGCGAACTCAGGAACCGCCAGTCCGGCGGCGGCGAGATGCATGCGGCTGCGATATTTATCACGCGTGAGTGCTGCCGCTTCCGGCTGCAAATGGGGAAGACCAAGGAGCGCCGCTGATTCAGCTGCTACGCCGGTTGCGTATTCGCAACCGGGTACGATCGCATCGACGCCGATGGCGCATGCGGCGGCCGCCACGGCGTTCGGCGAGGCAGTGTCCACCATCGTGTACGACACCGCGGCGGCCTGCAGTTCGCGTGACAGGGGGGGCTCATCGCTTTTGGCCGAAAATACGTGGGTGGCCACGCCAAGGCGCACGGCTGAGGCGACCAGTGCGGTCCCGGACGAGCGCGGCTCTATCACGATGATGGCGGTCATTTGATCGCTGCCTGTTCAGTGCCGGTTTCCGGCCGGGGTAGGGTCGCCACACGCAACTCTTCGAAATACTCGTGAATCATTCCGACAAAGTTGTTCAAATAGATTTCTGCTTTCTCCATTCCGCCCCAGCCACCGATCGCGAGCTTCAGAGCGATCCATGTGGAGTCTTCCAAGCTGCGCGATTCGGCGTACTCAATGTGGCTGAGTGTACCCTTTACGTGATCGTGCCCGAATGCGCGCGCGGCTGATTCCGCGATGACCTTGTTGTAGCGGCCCGAATACCATGCCTGCAACCAGTTCAAGAGCATCGTAGGGAGCGGGCCATCGCGGACAATGCTGAGGTAGAGATATCCGATTAGCTTGTCTGTGCTATTGAATGGTCTAATGCTGTCCACGCTTGCTGCGGTCAGGCCGAACCTCTCGAGGTCATGCAGAAGAAGGCATTCTTGCCCATACTCTTGTGCGAGGTGTTGCGCCAGCATCTGCGCGAGCGAGTTGTCCTGGCAGCCTATCTTGTAAAGCGCGAATGCGCCTACCTCGTTGTTGAGCCGGATGCGCAACACGGTTTCGACGAGATGGCGCCGATAGTACTCACTGTCGATCCAGTCGCCGCAGTGGAACGCAGCGGTTTCCGGCGAAATTGCGAGTGCCTGGTCCATGGCATGCTTGGCAAGCTCCTCGAAGCGAACCCGATCGTTGGGTGTATTCATGTGATCTCCAGATAGGATGAGAAGGAGCGAACGCGGCGCGCTGCGTAGCGGGTCAGCGGCGAATAAACCGGAGACACGAACTGCTCGTGGCACGAAGCAATGGTGGCTCGCTAGCTTTGCGAAAGTCCCCACGCTTGGCCTCGAAGCAGCGCACCGGACGCCGTGCAACGAGAGGGCGTTGAAGGCCGACCGCTCTCGGGTGGCCCCAAATTGGGTCGCTCTTTGCAGAGCGGTCTGCTTTGGCAAACGCCATCGCATCGAAATGATTGCTGTCAACCGACAACTGACCCAATCGTTTCCTTAAACACAGCGAATGCTTTTTGTAACAGGTATCTAGGCTCCATTCCCATTCGTTTTTTGCTCACCCATGCTCTCGACTTGGGCGACGGAAGGATACTAACTGCAGCGGTATGCGTGGTATAAGCTGATAATGTTTATGTTTGCATGAGGGAAATTGATGATTCGCGATCTCGACAGCACACTACTGCGTACGTTCGTGACGGTAGTGGAAGCCGGCAGTGTGAGCAATGCTGCCATGGAGCTGCATCGTACACAGGCTGCCGTCAGCATGGCCCTCCGGCGGCTCGAAGACGAAGTCGGCCAGCGCCTCCTTGAGCGTTCACCGCGCGGCGTGAAGCCGACCTCTGCGGGCAATGTTCTGTTGCCGTATGCACACAAGCTGCTCGAAATTGGCCTTGCGGCGCGTTCCGCTCTTACTTCGGGTGAAGTTGCGGGTACCGTGAAAATTGGACTTCCCGAGGACATCGCGATGAGTCACCTCCGCCATGCACTGCGGCAATTTTCGACATTGTTTCCTGATGTAGCCCTGGAGATCGTCGTTGATGCGAGTCCGGCCTTATCGCAGCGGCTCATGAGCAACACACTCGATTTCGCGATTGGTGATCCAGCCCAGATCCCCGCGGAACCGCTCGTCACCTGGCGACATCCCCTTCGCTGGGCGGCTGCGCGCACGCGCAATGATGATCTCGGAGACGGTCCGCTGTCGATTGTTGCATTCGGCGGTGCATGCAGGTGGCAGGAGAGCTATTTTGCCACGTTGCTTGAAGCAGGTATCGCTTGGCGCGTGGCCTGCAAAAGCACGAGCCTCTCTGCGGTTCAGTCAGCCGTTGAAGCTGGGCTCGGCGTTGCGCTACTTCTGGATTGGCAGGTGCGCCGCGATACGATGCGTGCGATCGATCCCAGCGCAGTAGGGTTGCCGCTGCCGCCGGTGGCGGAATTCGGTCTCTTTAGTCCTGGGCGATTAGAAGACCGCTCGTCTGCGGCCAACGCACTTCAGCGTTTTCTCTTCCGTTCGCTGCAATTGAGTACTCTTGGAGACGGTGTACACGACGGAGCGTCATCAGGCTTGCCACTGCGTGCTTCAAACTAATGAGCCCCTGAGGTAAAACGCGTCGAAGGGCCGAACTTCGGCGCGCCAAATGGAGGTTCAGACGATAACGTCCTGTCTTTTGAATCCAGCATCAACGCTACGTGAAGCGCGTTCTCTAATTCACGCGCAGTTATGCTATTTCCCCACAAATCAAGTGCGACTCATGCATTTAAACATAGACTGCCGCACAAATCTAAATTTGTCGTAAAACCAACGCTTTCTTTCGGTAGTATCCCATCTGCGCACAAAGATACCTCGTGTTTTTGTCGTATTTCTGACACCGCGACTCCGATTGTCGCGTCTCTGTCTGTTTTGTCGGCTTTCGTGCCCGTTGCGATAAGAATTCACCGTGGCTTGCGCAAATGTAGCGCCGCCATTCATTGTGTTGGGACCCGGGTCCCGCGGCGCTAACGTGCAATTTCCGGAGTTCAGATCTATGTCGCAGCTCGATGTCAATGAGAGTCATCTCAATTTTGATGTGGTCTACAAAGTAGTAAAGACGTTGACCTCGTCACGAGATACCGAAAGGACGTTGGAGAGATCTTTGCATTACCTCTCATATGCGTGTGGATGGCGCTCCGCGTTTATTGCGGTCACTGAGCCAGACGGCCATCTGGGCGGCCTGTGTGGCACGGGGTTGTCAGCGGGCTGGCGTGAACGTCTGCGTTTCTTGCCCAATGACGGGGTATTGGGGCGAATACACACAAACGACTCAGCCGTCGTGGTGGCGAGACTGCGTGATGAACCACTCTTCGTGGACAGCATCGATATCTTCGACGGATTGGAAGGTGAGCATGTGGCACTGCTCGGGGCGCCGATCAGGTATGAAGGGCGGCCGCTCGGCGTACTTGTTGCGTTCTGCGAGAACACGGACGGACAGCGCGCCTTTGCGAGCGACCTCCAACTCATGAAGGTCGTCGCGGCGCCGATGGGCCAGGCACTTCTGCTTGATCGTGCGTCGGGACAGATGGACCAAACCGCGCGACAGGAGATGAGACGAGCGGTCAACGCAGACCAGACTTCGTCTCGTATCGACAATGTGCTCGGAGAATCTGCCGCCATGCAACGCGTCTTTTCGCAAGTTCATCAAGTAGCGCCAGCGCGGACGACGGTGCTTTTGCGCGGCGAGAGCGGAACTGGAAAGGAGCTGATCGCGCGCGCGATTTATGGGTTATCGCCCCGCAAGGGCCGGCCGTTCATATCGGTGAACTGTGCGGCGCTCACTGAAACACTGCTAGAAAGCGAATTATTCGGCCATGAGAAGGGAGCGTTTACCGGTGCGCAATATCAACGCAAAGGGCGTTTTGAACTGGCGCACGGTGGGACACTTTTCCTCGACGAGATCGGCGACATCTCGCCTTCGTTCCAAGCCAAATTGTTGCGAGTTTTGCAGGAACGAGAGTTCGAGCGGGTGGGTGGCACCACCCCGGTAAGAGTCGACGTGAGGCTGATCGTTGCCACGAACCGCAACCTCGAACAAATGGTGAAGGCGGGGGAATTTCGTGCGGATCTCTACTACCGCATCAACGTCGTTAGTATCCTTTTGCCGCCGTTGCGCGAACGCCGTGAGGACATTCCGGCAATGGCGCAGCACTTTTTGGATCGCTTTAACCGCGACAATCGTCGATCTTTGCATTTCAATGAACAAGCGTTTCGGGTTCTTTCCAGCTGCTACTGGCCTGGCAATGTGCGCGAGCTGGAAAATTGCGTTGAGCGTACCGCGACCATGGCGGATCACGACACGATAGATCGATTTTCCTTTCTGTGTGAGAGAGGCCGGTGCCTCACCAAAGAGCTACATTACATCGAACGAGAAGACGCTGTGCGTGCTGCCCGCACGTTGGACGCTACAAACAGTGAAGTGCCGAATGCCCTGGCGAGCGTAAGTGCCGGTGATTGGAATGGGCGTAGCTTCGATACGCCAAGCGGTAGCGACATGCCGGGCAGCGAGCGGGAACAGCTTGTGTGGGCAATGGAGCGCTGTGGATGGGTGCAAGCGAAGGCCGCACGACTCCTACATATCACGCCGCGGCAGATCGGCTACGCACTGCGTAAGCACGGGATCAAGCTGCGCCGCTTCTGAAGGCAGCGGCGGTTGCGCGGATGCATTTGGAGAGACTGGGCGAGAAGGCTACCGGCAGGCTCTCGCGTGTCGCAACATTGTAGTGATTGGTTCAACTCCTTCAACGCAGGTAACAAGGACGACAAATCCGGCTTCGGCATAGCGTCACTATGACTGTTAGCTTGGGCTACGATGGTGGTACGCAATTTGCCTGTAGTCGTGGACTTCTATTGTCAGGACTCTACGATGTGGCTAAAGACGAGCGCTGTCGAGATCTTCAACGAACCGGGTTGCGCAAAGAACCTCGCGAAGAGCGAAAAGGAGCGCAAGCAAGGCTGTTCGAAGCAGGTTTCGCCGGGGGCGGCCGCTGGCGGATGCGCATTCGACGGCGCGCGGATCGCATTGCAGCCCGTGGTCGACGTTGCACACTTGGTGCACGGGCCTATTGCATGTGAAGGAAACTCTTGGGACAACCGCCATTCGGCATCGTCTGGGCCGACTCTCTACCGCACCGCGTTCACAACCGATATCAATGAACTCGATGTAATTTACGGCGGTGAGAGGCGGCTTTTCAGGAGTCTGCGTGAAATTTTCGAAAAGTACGATCCGCCTGCCGTGTTCGTCTATCAGACGTGCGTGACCGCATTGATCGGCGATGATATAGACGCCGTATGCAGGCACGCGTCGGCAAAGTTCGGTAAGCCCATCATACCGGTGAATGCGCCCGGCTTCGCAGGATCCAAAAACTTCGGCAACAAGCTCGCAGGGGAGACGATCCTCGATTACGTCATCGGCACGCGCGAGCCGGCGTACAAGACACCATTCGATATTAATCTTATCGGTGAATATAACCTCTCGGGCGAGTTGTGGCAGATAAAGCCGTTGTTCGAGGCGCTCGGCATCCGGCTCCTGTCCTGCATCTCGGGAGACGGCCGCTACAGCGAGATCGCGAGCGCACACCGCGCGAAGGTCAACCTGGTGGTGTGCTCCAAGTCCATGCTCAACGTTGCGACAAAAATGCAGAAGCGCTACGGTATTCCATACCTCGAGGGTTCATTCTACGGAATTGGCGACACGAGCGACACGCTGCGCGGGGTCGCGAGGCTACTGGTGGAGCAGGGTGCGCCGGACGATCTTATCGTGCGCACCGAGCACCTTGTCAAGGCAGAAGAGGCGCGCGTATGGGGGCGCGTTGCCCCGTACAGGCAGCGGCTCGATGGCAAACGTGTGCTGCTCATCACGGGCGGCGTGAAGTCATGGTCAGTGGTCGCGGCGCTGCAGGAGGCCGGGCTCGAGATCGTCGGCACTAGTGTGAAGAAAAGTACGGATGGGGATAAGGAAAGAATCAAGGAGATCATGGGCAATGACACGCGCATGGTCGACAATTTGACGGCGCGCGAGATGTACAACATGCTCCGGGATGCGAAGGCGGACATCATGCTGTCTGGCGGGCGCTCGCAGTTTGTCGCGCTTAAGGCGCGCATGCCCTGGCTCGACGTGAATCAGGAGCGACACCATCCGTACGCTGGCTACGAGGGCATTGTTAAATTGGTGCAGGAGATCGACCGCGCAATCCAGAACCCAGTCTGGCAGCAGGTGCGTATTCCTGCGCCGTGGGACGACGAAGAGGTAGTGCATCGCGAGGGGATTCTTAAGTCTTCCACGCACATCAATCCGATTCCGCGGGGCGCAGACGGTGAGGCATACGATTGGAACCTCCGCGCGGCGGTATCGAGTTGAGTTTCGGAGTGGAGCACATATCATGGCGATAGTCGTCGAGTCAGAAAAAGCCTGTACCGTTAATCCCCTAAGAATGAGTCAACCGCTCGGCGCGACGTATGCAGCCATGGGGCTTGATGCATGCATGCCGGTAATGCACGGCTCGCAGGGCTGTACGTCGTTCGCGCTCGTACTACTGGTGCGCCATTTCAAAGAAGCCATTCCGCTGCAAACAACGGCGATGAGCGAGGTCACCACGATTCTCGGCGGATACGAGAACGTAGAGACAGCGCTGCTGAACATTCGCAAGCGCGCGGCGCCTAAGATCATTGTGCTCTGCACGACTGGCCTGACTGAGACGAACGGCGAAGATGTGGAGGGGCACCTTGCGATGGTGCGAAAACGCAAGCGCGAACTGGACGATACTGAACTCATCCTCGTATCGACACCGGACTATATTGGTGCCTTTGAGGACGGCTTCAGGCGCGCGGTGACCGCGATCGTCGAGACACTGGTGAAGCCGTTGCCGACGATACCTCAGCAGATCAATCTGGTGCCGGGCAGTCATCTATCGCCTGGTGACATCGACGAGCTTCGGGAGATTATTTGCGCATTCGGGCTGGAGCCGATTGTGCTTCCAGATGTTTCCGGCTCCCTCGACGGCCACCTTGATTCTGCGTGGCGTGGGACGACGCTGGGCGGAACGACGATTGATCAGATCCGTGCGGCGGGGGCGTCGTCATTCACAATTGGCGTTGGTGAGCAAACGCGCGACGCCGCCGAGACGCTCGAAGCAATTGCCGGCGTGCCGTTCGAGATCCTCGAGCGGCTAACGGGGCTGGAGCCGAACGACCGGTTCTTGCAACGTCTTGCACAACTTTCGGGGCGTGCAGTCCCGGCCCGGTATCGCCGGCAGCGCAGCCAACTACTGGATGCGATGCTCGACAGCCATTTTTACACGGGTGGTCTAAAAGTGGCGATTGGTGCGGAGCCGGACATGCTGCTTTCGATCGGTTCGCTGCTCCGTGAAATGGGTGCGGAACTATCTGTTTGCATCAGTACCACTGCTTCGGCATCGCATGCGCTGTTGCCGGCAAGCGAAGTCATATTGGGGGACTTGGAGGACATGGAACGAGGCGCGAGTAACTGCGACCTGCTGATCACGCATTCGCACGGCAGGCAGATGGCCGGTCGCCTCGGAAAGCCGCTGATGCGCGCGGGCTTTCCGGTGTTTGACCGCGTCGGCAACGCCCATCGTTGCCAGATAGGTTATCGCGGCACAATGAATCTTATTTTCGAGATTGCCAATCTTATGTTCGAGAGGATCTCGCAACCTCATCCCGGCGACTGGAAACTGCCGCAATCATCGGGCGGCCTTGATGTTTCGGTTCAGGGTTAGGTTTAAGAGAAGGGTGTTACATGCCGTAACTTGAACTTGATGAGGAGACCAGCGCATGAAGATCGCCTTTGCGACACAGGACAAAGTGCACGTCGACGCTCATTTTGGCTGGGCGAAAGGCATTGCGGTATACGACGTGACGACGGAAGGACATTCACTTTTACAGATTTTTGATTTCGGCGACAAGCTGATGCAGGACGGTGATGATGAGAAACTTGCGCCGAAGCTCGAAGTGATCCGCGACTGCGCGATCTTGTATGTCGCGGCCATAGGCGGTACGGCGGCTGCGCGCGTAGTAGCGCTTAAGGTCCATCCAGTGAAGGTGCCGCAGCCATTGCCGATCGAAGAGATTCTAATCAAGCTGAGCAGGGTTCTGAAAGGCACGCCGCCTCCGTGGTTGCGCAAGAAGCTCACCAGGGAACGTGGCACATCGTACGATTTTGCGGGGGATGACGAGTTGCCCCTGGCTAAAACCGATCTCCCTAGTATGACGGTTCTTGTTGCCAGTGACGCCTGTAGTGCGTCGTCCGATAAGGAGGACATGATGTGCAACGACTCGCGGGAACTTAAGACGCGCCTGAAAAAACTCAACGCGTTGGCCACGCAGGCCAAGATGGATCTGCATGATCTGTCAGAAGATCTACCAACGGGTTGGGAGCAGATAATGGTAGTCGCGCAACGCTGTCACGACGCGCATGCGGCGTTGATGCAGGCACGTCAGACCGCAGTTTCGGCTTCCGATTAAACTCCGGACCTTCAAATGAGCCATCCTTTTAGTGTGATACTCCCAAGCGGAGAGGCTTGGATACCTCACTTTGTTGATTCACTCGACGAACAAAAGTGCATCGGTTGCGGGCGATGCTTCCGGGTTTGTTCTCGCGGCGTACTTCAGCTGTTAGGCATCGATGAAGCTGGCGATCATGTTCCACTGGATGATGACGATGAAGAGGAGGACGAGCATGAAAAGAAGGTCATGACAATTGCGCATCGAGGTCTCTGCGTTGGCTGCACGGCATGTGCGAAGATATGCCCGAAAGGGTGCTACACACATGCTGCGGCCCAAGTGTGAGCAAGCGAGAATTCCTATGGATTACTACGCGGTGTTAATGCGCCATGCGGAAAGCCCGGACGACTTGACGGTGCTTGCGGTCGCCGGTGTGCTCGCGGCGGCGCTCGACGAAGGCGGTACGGAAAGATTGCCTATCCCCGGACTGGATGCAGCGGAGACACACTGGATGCTTGCTCGCTGGTTCCCTGATGCCGAGAGTTCTCTGGGTCTTTACTTTGGCGCGTCGGCTGCAGATTCACAGCTAGGACCGTCTTATGACGACATCGATCTTGTAATGTTGTTAAAGACACACGCCAATCCGGGGGCAGGCACAACGACCGAGATCAATTGCATTTCTCACGCGCTGGTCTACGCTTGCGCAGGCAAAAAACATCTGTGGCAGGAGTTGCGCCTTTCTTCGCGCGGCGAATTGTCGGCGCTTCTCGAGTACTGGTTTCCGGCGCTTGCTGAAAAGAACGTTCACGGCATGAGGTGGAAGAAGTTTCTCTACAAGGAACTTTGCGGGACCGAGGCGTTGAACGTCTGCCGGGCCTCAAGCTGCGGGGAATGTGCGGAATATTCCAGTTGCTTTGGGCCGGAATGAATGTGCGGATCAGTGGCGACTCCGATTGACGTAGGTATATTTGATTCGTTTCCCTGTCGGTTGCAGGAAGAATCGCGTAATGTATGTGATTTGGTGGGCAGTACGGAGAGTGATATGAAACGAAGACCATTAGGGATATTAACGTTGACCGACGGGGGCAGTTATGAAGAAGCTAAAGAGGGTGCTGTGTGGTGCTCTGATGGTCGCTGCGCTGGTCGGGGCGGCGGTGTTGGCTGCTGCTTCGGATAAGGAATGCACGTGGCAGAATGCGGAAAACCCTTTAGAGAGTTTTACCCTCCAATGGTGGCCCGGCGGGGGGGAGGAGTTCACGCGGCGGAGCGAATGGACTGAGTATTGAGCTTCACCAATGCTGACGGGTGAAGCCTATGCCAGTTGGTGTCGATATCGCAAAAAAAATCTTTCAGGTACACCACGTGGACGAAGAGACCGGCGAAATCGTCAACAAGCCGATCAAACGGGCGGAGTTTCTCGCGTACTTCGCAAACCGCGCAATCGAGCAGATGAAGAAGCGCCGGCCACTGAACGTCGTGATCGTTGCACTGGCGGACAAGATGGCCCGTACCATTTGGGCCATCCTCGCACATGGTTGTTCCTATCGGAGTGGATATGTGAGCGCCAGGCCAGTTTGAGCGATTTTCGAACGCACATGAAATCAGCTCTGTAGTCGGAGGATGGGACGTCAAAAGGTTGCGCTGGCACTTGAGAGTGATGGCAAAACATGTCGGACCGGGACTCGCCAAACCTGAATGTCCTTTCGGGCTAAAAGCCCGCGACGAAAATGAGGCGCGAGTCAGCGGAATCCATAGGGGCCCGCAGTGAAACACTAGCTGCAAAGGCCAGATATAAAGCTGCAGCCGTTCCTGTTACGTCAGAACACTCAAAGCCCTTCGCAAAAGGGCGGCGTCCATATAAAGGACATGGCCAAGCCAATACTCGACGACGAACTGTGGGCACTCATCGAACCGCTGCTGCCCCCTCTCAAACCACGGCGAACCCGTTATCCGGGGCGCAAGCCGCTCGACAATCGTGCGGTGCTCACCGGCATTCTCTTCGTCTTACAGACAGGCCTGCGTTGGGACCTGCTACCTCGAGAGATGGGGTGCGGCAGCGGCATGCGTTGCTGGCGGCGCCTACGTGACTGGCAAGCCGCTGGCGTGTTGGAGCATTTGCACGAGGTGCTGCTTGGGCGATTGCGCGCAGCCGAGCAAATCGACTGGCCTCGCATCATCGTCGATTCCTGTTCAATCCGCGCTGTGGGCTCAGGTCAAAAACAGGACCAAATCCCACAGACCGCGCGCGACCCGGTTCAAAGCACCATCCCATCACCGAAGCGCAGGGTATCCCGCTCGCGGTGATTCTGACCGTCGCGAACCGCAATGACGTCACTCAACTTCAAGCGCTGGTCGAGGCATTTCCGGCCAAGCATGGCAGACCATATCAAAGCCTCGGTTCGTTCAGGGCGACAGAGGCTACGACCACGACAAATATCGACGTCCACTGCATGCTGCCGGCATTGCAACCGAAATCGCTCGACGTGGTCTGCCTACATAGTAGTGGGCTAGGCAAAACACGCTGGGTTGTTGAGCGGACCATCTCGCGGCTTCACAACTTCCGCCGACCGCGCATCCGCTTCGAACAGCTCGCTTCCATCCACAAGGCTTTCCGCTGCTGCATCATATGTTGGCGACACCAGCAAAAGTCATTCTGTTAACACCTCTTATTGCGCCAACGGCGGATGGAATACCGGTGGCCGTGATCACCTATTTCGGCTTTTCCTTAAGTTCCCTAACCTAACCGCCCTTGCCAACGTAAGCTCGCTTTTGGCACAAATCGCGACTCATAAATGTGCTTGATGCATCCAAAAAAAATAGCGACTTATACGGAACGAACCCGCGCTGTTACGATTCGTACATCGTTGCCACGGGGCTAGGTGCGAGCGCGGAGTTGGACGCCGTCCAAGCGAATTGCATTGCCACAGGGTTTGCGCTGGTCGCACACGGCGATCTGTCGAATCCAGCTGCGCGGAGTTGTCGCGGCCCGTGACAAGCTAGTTCAGCGCGCCTCCGATGCCTTTTTTGTTCGCGAGCTTGGAGCTCGAGAGCGTGATGCGGCGGCCGCGCTGGATTGCCACTGTCCGTGTGTCCTCGCAAGGATGGCCCTGTCTACTTCGAACCGGTCAAAGTGTGCTAGGGCGGTCTCGCAATAGCAGTCGCCATCTGCGTCGTAGGGCGGCTCCGTGTAGCGACGGTCAGGATATTTGACCACCTCGTTCACCGAGCTGGTGGTCGGAATCGGCTCAGCAGCTCGGCTGCCTCAACTGCATCGTGATGATGAGGCGGATGGGCGCGCTGTTCCATGGTCTGCCAAGGCCTCTTGACGTCGCTGTTCATCGCCACGCCGTTCGTTCTTCTGCAATGTGGCGGCCATGGCCTGCCGTGCAACTGATTGCTACCCACCGTTGCATGCGTAGCGATCGTGTTTCCCCTCATGCGGTCCTGCTGAAGTTTGACGACGACTTGCGAACAAAGCGGCAGCTGTCCACAACGTAAATGCGCTGTGCGTGTTGATTCAACTGCCGGCAAATCCACATAGACTGTTAACCTAACAAGAACAAACCGTATGGCTTTACGTCGCATCGCAACCGCATTACTGCTGGCTGGATTGATTACCGCCCATACCGCGCAGGCAGATGTGATGCTCAATTTCGTCGATGCCGGCATCGATCAGGTCGCCAAGGCGGTCGGCGCGGCGACAGGGAAGACGATCATTGTTGACCCGCGCGTCGAAGGGCGGCTGAATCTCGTCTCTGAGCACCCTGTTTCCGAGGATCAAGCATTGAAAACTCTGCAGTCTGCGCTGCGAATGCAGGGTTTCTCGCTGGTGCAGGATCACGGTGTGCTCAAGGTCGTGCCCGAAGCGGACGCGAAAGTGGAGGGTGTGCCGACGTACATTGGAAATGCGCCTTCGGCACACGGCGATCAGGTCGTCACCCAGATCTTTCGCCTCAGGAACGAATCGGCGAACAACCTCCTGCCAGTGCTGCGTCCGCTCATCTCGCCGAGCAATATGGTTGCGGCCTATCCATCGAATAATACGATCGTCGTCACGGACTACGCTGATAACGTCCGCCGCATTGCGCAGATCATCGCGGGCGTCGATTCTGCGGCCGGCCAGCAAGTGCAGGTAGTGGAACTGAAGAACGCGAATGCGACCGACGTTGCGACGCAGATGACCAAGATGCTCGACCTTGGGTCGATCGGCAATACGGATGCGACGCTGAAAGTCTTAGTGCAGGCCGATCCGCGCACGAATTCGCTAATGCTGCGAGCGTCGAACGCAGTGCGCCTCGCGGGGGCGAAGTCGCTGGCGAAGCAGCTTGATGCGGCAACCGGGCGGCCCGGTAACATCCACGTTGTGCAACTGCGGGGCGCGGATGCCGGGCGTCTTGCGAAGACGCTGCGCGGCATGCTCGGCAAGGGCGGCAATGATTTGATGTCCACAGGGGGCGGTGGTGCCGCGAACTCGTTCAACCAAGGAAACATGGACTCGTCGGCGGGCACGCCGGGCCAGCCCCCACTGCCAGGCGGATCCTTGGGCGGTTCGTCATTCTCGTCGATGGGAAGCAATGGACTTGCAGGCGGCGGCAACAACGGCGGTCAAGGTAACAACGCGGCGTTTCTTGGCGAAAAGGAAGGCGGTGACAGTGAAGAGAACCAGCCCGGCGGGATGATCCAGGCCGATCCGGAGACGAATTCGTTGATCATTACCGCGTCGGACGCCGTCTACGGCAATCTGCGCAGCGTGATCGATCAGCTTGACGTCCGCCGCGCGCAAATATATATCGAGGCGTTAATCGTCGAACTGTCGGCGACGACAAACGCGAACCTCGGCATCCAGTGGCAGGGTGCGCTGCTTTCGAATGGTGGAAACAACGGTCTCTACGGCAGCTCCAACTTCAATTCCAACGGCAGCCAGGGCATCGTGAACCTGACTGCGCAGGGGGCGATCATCGCGAACGCCCCCGCCGCAGCGCTCGCGACGAAGGGCGCGGACCTGCTGAACAACGGCCTGAACGTAGGCCTGCTGCACCGCTTCGGCGACGTGTTCGGTCTCGGGGGGCTGTTGCAGGCGCTGTCGCAGTCGAGCGACGCGAACGTCCTATCGACACCTAACCTCATCGCGCTCAATAACGAAGAGGCGAAGATCGTCGTTGGCTCGAACGTGCCTGTAGTGACGGGTTCATACGCCACGCCGACCGCGAATGCCGCAACGTCCGTGACCGCATTCAACACGTTCGATCGACAGGATGTCGGGATCGTGTTGCACGTGAAGCCGCAGATCACCGACGGTGGCATCATAAAGCTGCAAATCTATGCCGAAGCTTCGTCCGTCGATTCGGCATCGACGAACAATCAGGGCGGCGTGACAATCAACAAGCGCTCGGTGCAGTCGACGGTGCTGGCCGATGATGGCGAGATCATCGTGCTCGGCGGCCTGATAAAAGATGGGTACGCGAACGGCAACAGCAAGGTGCCGCTGCTAGGCGACGTGCCGTGGATCGGCCAGCTGTTCCGTTCGGAGCAGAAGAGCCGCGAAAAGACGAATCTGATGATATTCCTGCGTCCGGTCATCATCGACGATCGGGATAAGGCGCAGGCTGTCACGTCGAACCGCTACGACTATATTCAAGGTGTGCAGGGCGCGTATCGTCAGGACAACAACCTGATGAAGGACGACGACGACCCGGTCGTGCCGCAGAAGCCGGTAGGCCCAAGTCAGGGCGGGTCAGCCCTGAATCTATTCGATCTCGACAAGATGCGTCGCCAGTAGATCGATGTCTTGGTTTTCATGTTGGGATGCCCCCCTATGCGGTTCATCAAGCGTTAAGGGCTGACTTGTGTTCGGAAAAGGTCCCGTCGCATGGCGAACAGGACGTCGTAGCGTCGCCGTGCCAGTGAAATGAGCGCTTGGTTTTGTCGCTTGGACTGCTGGACTTTGCGTGCGTAGAGAGGGCCGTAAGATAGGTCTCTAAGGCCACGAGGGTCGATAGAAGCAAGTCGCCGAGCCAGTTCTTTCGTCATGCGCGGCCAGCCGTACTCACCCTTGACCTGCGCATGGATCGCGCGGATGTTGGCCAGCAAGGCATCGTCGCTGATTCGTACCGGGCTGTGCCTCTCCCGGCCCGCTGCAGCCCGCTGACGCCGCTGGTGATACCCGCTCGGGCTGACCTCCAGCAACTCGCACAGCAGCGACGCCGGCCAGCGCTTGTGCTCCCGTTCGATAAAGGCGTACTTCACGTCGATTCTTTCGCAAAGTACGCTGCCGCCTTTTTTAGAATGTCGCGCTCCATCTTCAGTCGCGCATTCTCCGCACGCAGTCGAGCCAGTTCCATCTGCTCCTCGGTTACCGGCTTCGTACCCGGGCCGACCAGCGTTCCTTTTCGGTCCGCCTGCACCCAGTTCGAGATCGTCTGGCTCGACACCCCCAGAATCGCCGACACCGCTGCCAGGCTCTGGCCGGCCTTCACCAGCCGCACCGCCTCCAGCTTGAATTCCAGGGTGTACCGCGCACGCTTCAATTGGCTCATCTTCGTTTCTCCTTGCTGCAGTTTAAACCTCAGCAAGGGATACGTTTTTCAGGGGCAAGCTCAAAGCGCCATGCGTGGGGGAAGGTCGATACGCGACCAGAGGTCGACGTAGAAGCTACCGTCAGGAGAAAACTCGATGTGATGATTGGCCGGTTCTGGCGTAAGTGATGTCAGCACCCCTTTCCGTCGAAGCCAATTCGGTAGGCATGAACGAAATAAGGGTCCTCGCCGACATTCATTCCGCTTGCTTCAAACCAAATTTCCCTTCTGACTGGATCGATGTGGTCCACCGCGCGGACAATCCAGTCACCTTTGGTGATTTGGTTTTTTAAAACACCGGTACGGCCATTAAAGAGGTACAGATGTTCAAATCCATCGCGTTCGGATGCCCAGATAATTTCCTCTCCATCATTAACATTGTAGCGAAAGTATTTTCCGGAATCTATTTGGTTATTTCTTAAATCTGTATAATCGACGAACGTGGAGCTGACCTCATCGATCAAAGAGCGCGTACGGCCGGTGGCGGCCTTCACCTCGATTACTCGGTAGAGCTGATGGCCGCGTTGGTTGTACTCAAATGTAAAGCCTTCCCCATCCTTCCGCCAATTAATTTTGGAAAGGTCAAAAGGATTCGGGAACAAAGCATTGTCGATATTGATCATGCGCTTGTTGACTATGTCGAATAGTACCGGTTGCGGTCGCGGAAGAATATCTCCCGCTTTGGCATACTCTATTGGCTCATACCTGGCTTGATGGTTTGTTGCTGAGGAATTGACAAGCACGATTTGACGCGGTTGGCCGAGGGCGACACGGTAACCTGCGAGGTGATTGGAGTCAGGGGACCACTTTAGGGATGAGAAGACGTAATTGTTCGCTTCTGTCCCGTCCCAACTTAACGGTACATTTACGGATCCGTCCTTACTCATTAGAAAGACGTTGGAGTTTTTGATATATGCTTTCCACTTGCCGTCCGGTGAATCGATTGTGATTCGACTATCGCTTGCAGCCGTTGGCGTGAAGTCGTTATGAAATGGCAAGATTTCGCCCTGAGAGATCCTAGTGCAGATGTAGCTTGAAAGATCACAACTCCACTGAACGGAACCAATGGAGAACAGCAACTGGTTGCCGTCTTGTCCGATTTCGAAGCGGTCAAAGGGCAGCGAATTGCCTCGGAAATTCGAGGAGGCCGCCTTATTTAATGCTTCGGCAAGGCGGCCATGATCGAAAGCTGGTTGCTTCTTCCCAGTTTTGATATTGAGTTTAATGAACTGGCGCTCACCATGTGTCGTCCGTCGGTAGGCAAGGGTCTCGGGCGAAAGCCAGAAAGGGGGGGTATCGACGAAATTGACAATTTTATCCGAGTATTGATAACGAACTGTGAGAGCCCGCTGAAAGTCTGAGGGGGTAAGAGGAAAGGGGGGGTATGGTTCCGTTCCCCTGGTTGTCAGCAGCCGATAGCAACGTGCAGTAGGAAATTAGAAGCAGAAAGATGGTGACAATTTTTTGCATGGATGTTTGGCCTTGACTATGTATAGGTGTATCGGTTACGTCGTCGGCTTACCTTGAGGCAATTTTTATGCCATCAGTGAATGCGAGTGGGTATGATCAGTGTCCGCTGAGCGCAAGCGAGGTTCCAGCGACCGGTGAGATTAACTGACTGTAGTGAGGTGAAGACCTTCGATAATCAGTGAAATACAAAGCAAACTGGCGGCACGTGGAACGGAGTCGCATTTGTTCGACACTGGCCTTTGTCATCTCGTCCTTGCCTCCCATGTTGTCGAGGAAGTTACAAACAGCAGGGCCCCTTCGCTCCACCAGCGTTACCCGGTTTCACGGCTACTACGGGCCCATCCGCCACCCTCTCGCCTTCGGTCCACTTCCCGGGTTCGCCGGTTATAGAACCTACCTTGCTCCGGCGATTTCGCGCCGGGGCGAGGAGGGCTTCTCCAGTTGCTCAGCATGTCCTTGTCTTCGTGCCGTCGCTTCCACCCCGCCGAAGTGGAATAGCCGTATCGGTCAGAATTCCGCTACCCATGCTGCCTTCACCCTCACGGTTGCGGGCTCGGCCCTCGGAGCTTTTCATTTTCGAGGCCACATCTACGTTCACTTTTGTTACGGCCCGATGACTCGCGCATTCCCCTAGGAAATGCCTGTCGATAGGCTTCAGAGGCTTGGTTTCCCCCCACCCTGCTATCCAAGCTACGGGGCCTCTGACTTCTAGCGAAGTCAGCTTGATAGATCGAGCAACAGAGTAAAGCTTGGACGAATGACGTCGAAAGGTTGCGTTGGCAATCGAGCGTGATGACAAGACTGGTCGGACCGTGACTCGCTGAACTTGAAGCATAATTCGAGCGTTGAGCTCGTGCGACAAATGAGGGACGAGTCAGCGGATTTCATCGGGGCCCGCAGCGAATGAGGCTGGCCGCGATGTCGATCGGGTTCTCGTTGCGAAACGTGTCGAATTAACACACAAGAAAAACTGGCGCATCGGGGGCGTTCATATAAATTATGTTGGTCGGCGTGTCCGACGAAGTCGTCGCGACGGTGGCACCGAAGATCGACGCGTTCAAGGCGAAGCTGCCGGGCGGCTACCGGGTCGAAACCAGCGGCCTATTCGAGGAAAGCGCGATCTCCCGGACGTCGGTCTTTGCGGTGGTGCCGGTCATGATCGTGCTGATGTTCACGAGCATGATGGTGCTGCTGGTGTGCTTCCGGCGTCTGGCCATGGAGGTTGCGGTGATGCCGCTGGGCCTGATCGGCGTGGTGCTCAGCGCTGCTGGTGTTCAACCGGCCGCTCGGTATCGTCGCGATTCTGGGCATTCTGGCGTTGATCGGCACGAAGGGGCTGATCGACGTATGCCCATGCCCGCGTCCCCGCACCGCTCACGTGGTTCGCCATGGTGCTGGCCTCGCTGATCGGGCTATGAGTGCTGTATCTGCACATCCCGGTTGGCACGCTGCTCGACGCGCTCGCGCCCGGGGCGCTGTGGCCTGTCCTGGCTGGCGCGGCGCTTGCCATCGGCTGGGATCGATGGAGGAGGAAAGTGCCTCGCGCACCGGTAGGAGATGTGGGCGTGATCCTGCGCGAACTCCAGCGGGGCGCAGCGGCGGTGGCGCGATTCGCGCAATGCGCGGATACCTTCGTGCGGGAATGGTCCGTGTCGTGTCTGACGCTGCTGCTGGTTGCGCTGCTGTCCGGATGCTGCCGTGCAACCAGAGGCCTTTGGGACGCGAAAACCAAGCAGAAGGTCGGTTCCAGCCAGATCCACCAGTTGGTGCTTCACATTGACCTGTTCTCGGTAAGCACCCGGTGAAGTCATCTTGATTGCGTAAGGCTCGAAGGCGAGGATCGTGTCCATCTAAATTTTTAATGGACAGATGTACATGATGGACGAGATCGAGGTGACGCAGGAGGTCGTGCAACCGACACGACGTCGGCGGCATAGCAAGGAGTTCAAGGCGCAAGTCATCCGGGCGGCGATGCAGCCCAACGTATCGATCGCGGCGGTAGCACTGCACTATCGCTTGAATGCCAACATGCTCCGAAGCTGGGTGGCGGCGCAGGAGGAGCTGGATGCGGCCGAGCTCGCCCGCAAGTCAATGAGCGTGCCATCGGCAGAATTTGTGCAGTTGCAGCTGGAAGCGTCCGGAGCTGCATCTGGCGCGACAGAGATCCTGATCGAGGTACGTCGGGGTGCGGCAACGGTGACGGTACGTTGGCCGTTATCTGCAGCCAGCGATTGTGCGGTGTGGTTGCAGGGGTGGCTGCGGTGATCCGCATCGACGCGATCTGGCTGGCGACCGAACCGCTGGATATGCGCGCCGGCACAGATACGATTCTGGCGCGCGTGGTGAAGGTGTTCGGCGCAGCGCGACCACATCACGCCTATCTGTTCGCCAACAGGCATTCGACGCGCATGAAGGTGCTCGTCTATGACGGGTTCGGAATCTGGCTGGCCGCGCGTCGCCTGAACAAGGGCCGGTTCGTCTGGACGAACGGTGAGCAGACGATCGCGACCGCGCTCAATCCCGAGCAGTTGCGTGCGTTGGTGACCGGACTGCCCTGGCAGACGTTGGTTCACGATCACGCGATCACGGTCGTGTAATACCCCCAGAGCCGTAAACTGGCTTGCTTCCGTCGCGGGTGAGGTTCTGGCAGACTGCCTGCATGGACCTGCCCGCCGACCTCGACACCCTGAGCCCCGACGAACTGCGCACGCTGGCCGCGCGGTTAATGTCGCAGGTTGGTGAGAACGAACGGGAGCTGCATTACCGGCAGACACGTATCGAGCAGCTCGCGCATGAGATTGCTGTACTGAAGCGCATGCAGTTCGGCCGGCGTAGCGAACAGGCCAACAGCGAACAGATGAGCCTGCTCAATGAGGCGATTGACGCCGATCTGGCCGCGCTCGAGATTGAACTGGAGCAGTTGCGGCCGACACCTCGAACCGATGACGAGCGCCAGAAGCCGAAGCGGGCAAGCTTGCCGCCCGGTTTCCCGCGTACAGACATCCACCACGAGCCCGCAGACACCCGGTGCTCGTGCGGTTGTGAGCGCGAACGGATCGGCGAAGACATCAGCGAGAAACTGGACTACACGCCGGGCGTATTCATGGTCGAGCGGCACGTCCGTGGCAAGTGGGTCTGCAGGACGTGCGAAACGCTGGTCCAGGCGCCGGTGCCGCCCCACGTGATCGACAAGGGCATTCCCACCACGGGTCTGCTCGCGCAGGTGCTGGTCGCCAAATACGGTGACCATCTTCCTTTGTATCGCCAGGAGCGCATCTTTGGTCGGGCCGGCCTGGCGATTCCGCAATCGACGCTGGGTGAATGGGTTGGTGTTTGCGGGATGAGACTGCAGCCACTGGTCGACGCGCTGCGAGCGGAACTGCACAGGCAGGAAGTGCTGCACGCCGACGAGACGCCGGTGCAGATGCTCAGCCCAGGCAAGGGCAAGACCCATCGGGCCTATCTCTGGGCATACAGCACCACGCAGTTTGTCGAATTGAAGGCGGTCGTCTATGACTTCGCCGACAGCCGCGCTGGTGAGCATGCCCGTGCGTTCCTTGGCGGCTGGTGCGGCAAACTCGTGTGTGATGACTACGGTGGCTACAAGGAAGGTTTCCGTCAAGGCATTACGGAAATCGGGTGTGCTGCCCACGCCCGACGGAAGTTCTACGAGCTTCACGCCAATCACAAGAGTCAGATTGCCGGGCAGGCACTTGAACACTTCGCGGCACTCTACGACGTCGAGCGAGAGGCCGCAGGGCTCGATCCCGAACAAAGACGTGCCCTTCGTCAGGAGCGTGCCCGGCCGATTGCCGATGCGTTGCACGACTGGATGACTGGTCAGCGCAAGCTTGTCTCGGAGGGCTCGGCCATTGCGAAAGCGCTGGATTACAGCCTCAAACGCTGGGAGGCGCTGATGCGCTATCTCGCCGATGGGCGAGTGCCCATCGATAATAACTGGCTAGAAAACCAGATACGTCCATGGGCAACTGGAAGGGCGAACTGGTTGTTCGCCGGCTCTCTTCGTGCGGGCCAACGTGGTGCCGCCGTCATGAGCCTGATCCGATCGGCACAGCTCAACGGTCATGACCCGTATTGCTATCTAAAAGACGTCCTGACTCGCTTGCCGACCCAGCGCGCCGACAATCTCGCGCAGCTGCTTCCACATCTCTGGTCACCTACCACAGCCTGATCGACACGAATCCGTGCCCCCGGTGTGTTTGCCGGGTGCTTACTGTTCTCGCAGCGGATGCCGGAGCAGATTCTTCTCCACTAAACGTACCGTTGACCTCGTCTGAATCTCGCTAGGATTCGCGAGGCGACAGGTCAATGTCCTTGAAATTGCACCAAGACGGCTCCCACCGGGAAGCCGCCGCTGCCGGACGCTCAGCTTGTTCAGGACCGTCGAACGACAACGAACCTACAACGCAACGCGGTCGGCTGAGTGCATTCATAGTAGTCAAGGTCGCGAAGGCCAGATTTCCGGCGCCATAAGCCTTGATCTACCCTTAGACTTGGTAGCGGAGACCTAGGCATGTACCGTAGATTCACATGTCCGCCTTTGGCAAGTTCGTAGGAGCACTGGACTGACGCCGATTGCACAACACCGTCATTATCAAGCTGCGGTGGATCAAACGTGGCTGAGGTGAATTCCTTGATATTGCCGTCGTCCGGTCCTCTCGCAAAACCCGTCCATTCCCCCTCGTTATCGCTGGTTGTTGCAGTGTACACGTTCCGCGCAATTTTGATGACGGCGGGCGTCGGGCAGCTTTCGTATGTTTCAGCAGCAGCGCAATACGATGCGCTGAGCGCAAGGGTAACAAGAAAGAGATTTCTCATCTTCGGCTTTATTCCTCAATTTTGCAATGGCAGTGGGCTAAATTATCTGAGCATCTGGCAATGCATTTAACGAAAATTAAAATGCAAGCCATTGCAGTTTAGATGATGTCTAATTCCGCCTTTTTAGAACTTCGATTGCGTGATCGCCTGAAATCGAGCACATAGTTTATACCGTAATAGCGCTAACCATAACAAATAAAATTTATGCGAGAGTCAATGTCGTTGATGGGTATGGCAGATCCATGTTTTCGAGGCGTTAAGGCATGGAATGCCAAAGCCCTGTAGTTTCCACCCCTCGGCTATCCTCGAAGTACCGCAGAGAGATAGCGAGCAAGCGCATAATACCGGATTGGCGAACGGCGGTAGGAGTTTGAGCCGACGATATTGCGGGCAAAGGATTCGAGAAAAAATGACGAAGATAACCCGGCGCATGCCCTCAATGGCGTTCGGCGCGAATGCGGCCACTCGCAATGGCCTTCCGCATATCGTGAAGGCCCCTGACCACGATTCAGCCGAATAGCGATCATAAGTGTAGAAGTTATGAGGTGGCGGATCTTTATGCCTTGGTGGAGTAAGGAAATCGGGCTGGGGATGCTTCCCTGAGCTATCGCGTCCGCTTGCGTCGTCGAGATGCAGATAGGTCAACGTGGTCAGCCAGCGCGGGACGGCCGAGTCCTTGGCCGACTGGTCTGAATGTGCGATTTCTTACGCGGACATCGTTCGCGCCAAACCCCGTATGACATCACTTAAAAGTGTCGTGCCGGGGACCGTCGGACGCTGCGGCAACGACCCGGAGTACGTCACCTTCGAGCCTTGCCTTCCACGAAACGATACGACGGAGGTCACGGGAAAGCGGGTTAGATTTTCCCAACCAGGCGCTCGATGCCCTGTATGATCTCGCGCCGTATTTCGGGTGGAACACTTTTATCAAATCCGATCTGATCGCGTAGCGCTTCAGCACGCTCTCTCGGGCGGGAGGCTGGTATTCCACGCCGCCGCAATCGCCGTTAGCGCGCTCTGATATTCCTCCAGTGTTGGATGATCGGATACCTCATCCTGAAGCATTTGCGCGAGAGCGCCAGGAGATTTTCTGCTCCGGCGGCAGTTCATTCCGATCGAGAACGATAGCGTCGGGTTCCCTGACTGAACCGCTCCCCGTCGCAATGCATCCAGGTCGCCAACGCCCAGTTTGCGGGCACGCGACGATTTTTTCTGCTGGCTGGCTTTGCCCATGTTTCTGCCCCTTCGCTGCGTTCTGAATCCGAAAATTATCGCGGCCAACTGGTTGCTCAAGACTGGCACAGGTGTGACGGCTTTGCCGGATTTTTTGCGCTACACTGGCCAGCCCATTCGAGATCCGGAATTCGGCATGGCGACCATCGAAAGTACCGCGTATCCGAGGTTTCCCAAGGTTTTTTCACCGGAGGAATTGCAAGCGTTCTATTCGCCGGACGTCGAAGAGCTCGAGTGGGTGCGCCGCAACGCGCGTGGCCAGTCCTCGAGACTGGGCCTGCTGGTTTTGCTGAAGGCCTTTCAGCAGATGCACTACTTTCCCTTCGTTGACGCCATTCCCCCCGCTGTCATCGAGCACATCCGGGCGAGCGCGAACATAGGCGCCGAGGCCGCATTCGGCTACAACAGGGCAAGGTCGCCCGTCTTGTTTCGTCACTATGCGGCAATCCGGGAATTTCTCTGCATCCAGCCCTATTACAACTCCGATACCAAAGGTGCAATACGAAGGCGGCTTACCGATTGCTTTCAAATCCGAAAGCTTGTGAGCAGGATATCGTGCGCGGGCACTTTGAAGCTACGCGAAGCTTCGAACGCTACGCCTCTTACACGATATCTCCTCAAACTTGCCCAGCTTGGCGGATATGGATCGAGCCAGTGCCCCGCCGCCCGGAAACACCGCGATCTGGAGAGGTTTGCGAAGACTCATCGATATACAACTCGGCTTTGAACTCTCAAAAAATCATGGGTTACCGCAAGTTTAATGGACCGCATACCGCCTTTCTTCCATGCCGCTGTCACGACGCGACGCGGGGCGTGTCTCCAATCGCCCTACGCGCCCCTACGCCGCGACCTGCATCGTCGTCATACCGCTCACAGCGCACTTAGCGCTTGCAGTATCTGGATTGTTCGCCCTTTGTCGCGACGTCGATATACGACGTCGCCTGAAAAGGGCGGACACTGACCGCCATCGACACCTAGGCCCCGCCAGAAAAAACTCGTTGTTTGCGGGGCTCACTTCGCGCCGGGGAACGGGCCTCTGCCATCATGAGCCTGATCCGTTCGGGACAACTGAACAGGCACGATCCGCTCGCCTATCTGAAGGATGTGCTCGCGCGCCTGCCCACATATCTCGCGACTGACATCGACGACTTGCTGCCTCACCGATGGGAACCTTCCGCCAGCGCTCTATAGATTCCGCGCGCGCCGGGCAAGGTGACTTCACCGGTTGCTTACATCACAAGGCAGGCGTCGATATTGGAGCCAGAACCAGAGCGTGCGCTTGCATCCATGACCCTGTCAGGCCACGCGCTCGCGTCTAACGTGCAGAAAACTGCCGCCTCATGATCTCCGTCATCCGCTCGATATGCATTAGCAATTCGGGCACCGCCGTCGCCTCCCAAAAGCGTCTTCTAAGCGCGGGGCCAATATAAAAGAGTGACGGATTCGTGCAGCCATTGACTCGGACTACGCGGTAAGACTCATCAACACACAACCCCGCCCAGTCAAATTTTGCAATCCCGTCGCGCCGTAACTGATCAAAAAGAGAATCGCACCCGTGTGCTATAGGCCGATGTAGGCGATCTGCATGCGGTACTGTATCTGACGCCGCAGCTGAATGAGCGGGAGCCATCCCGGCACCCGTGCAATTGACGAAATACGATGCGCGTACAACGCGCGAGCCCGTTGCTGCGCGCGGGCGAATAGCCAGCAGCAGCCCGTCGCCATGTGCGCTGATTGTCTCGATTCGCCCACTCATAAGCGAGAGGCGGCCACTCATCCTGAGTGACGCGACGAGCGCTGCCGTGGAAGGTGGCTGTCGGTGACGATGTGTTTCCCAGTAAGGCGCAATATGACGCACGAAAGCGCGCCGGTCGGCCTCAGACCAGTTTGACCAGATCTGCGGTACCGCAGGACGCAGGCTATCGATCACCTCGCGCCAGTCACCGCCTCTCGCGCGATGTTCAGCAATGACTTTGCGTACGGCGGTGAGGCAATGCCTAGGGCCAGCAGTCAGTTGATCGAGAAGCGCCCGCCGCGCTTGTGGCTGAAGTTTCGGCAGTGACCGGCGGTGGTGTTGGGGCAACAAACCACGGCGGGACATAAGAGTGAAGCACAACTTTTCGCTGCGCCGATGCAGCGCGTAAACAACGTCGAGTGCCGTCAGACCAGACCCGTACATGAAGAACTGGCTGTCATCCGGCACGGCCCGCAGTTTAACTGCGTCCCAGGGATTCGCGAGGAAACGTTGATCGAGTGAAGCGCCACCGGTCGCTGCTACAGTGATGGAGGGGCGGCCATAGCTGTGGCCCGTCGCAAGGACGACGTGATCGGCAGAAATCTCCACACCCGTGTGCAAGTAAACCTTCGTTCGGCCATCCTCTTCGGGCGCCAGCGCAACGGCGTATCCGTCGTGTTGAGAAAACTGATGCTTCCCCGACTTTCCTACTGCCTGTTTTAGCCGATGTGCAAGATAGTCACCGTACCATGCGCGTGGCAGGAAATCATCGGGTTCCGCAGGCCGGCCCCGCAGTCGGCAATAATCGACAAAGCCGTTCCCGTTGTCCCGCTCAACACTGAGGGCCCGTGCGGGGGCGTTCAGGAGCCAACCTTCCTCGTCCGACCGATAAGCAATGCCGCGCGAAACGCTATAGCTGGCATCGACCAGTGCGATCGACAGGGGCTTTGCGGTTTGATCCGATAGTAGCCATGTGGCGGTCATCGTCCCGCAAAAGCCAGCACCCACTATCACGATCGATACAGTCATTGCCACGGTTCCAATGGTTGTTCGTATCCGCTCGCGCAGAAAATTTATTTTGACGTTCACATGAATATTCGTGCCGATAGCGTCGCTTGCTGACCTTACCCCTGTTTGACGTATCCCATAGCCGAGGGAATTCAGGCGGCTCGCTGGGCAGCGAGCCAGTTCTTCTCGAACGTCATAGGGCTGACGTAATCGAGCGTCGAGTGTAGCCGATGGGCAT
>NZ_JBFRCN010000056.1:0-66229 GCF_040965835.1 Paraburkholderia sp. BR10872 | reverse complement strand
GGCGAGCCGCCGCCGGTGTGGATCAGCGAGGCGGCCGCCGATCTGTACGGGATGCACACAGGCCAACGCATCACGCTGCCGCTGGCGGGCCAGCGCTTGCCGTTTACGGTGGCCGGCATCTGGCGCGACTATGCACGCCAGTTCGGGGCCATCGTGATCGACGCGAGCGACTATCGACGGCTGACCCGCGACACGCGCGTGAGCGATGCCGCCTTGTGGCTCGACGCGGGCGTGGCGCCGGCGCAAGCGATCGCACGCTTGCGCGAGAGCGTGCACGGCGGGCAGCGTCTCGAGTTCGCGCAGCCGGGCGAGATCCGCGCGGCGAGCCTGCGGATCTTCGACCGCAGCTTCGCCGTGACGTATCTGCTGGAAGCGGTGGCGGTGATCATCGGCTTGTTCGGCGTCGGCGCGAGCTTCGGGTCGCAAGCGCTCGCCCGCACGCGCGAGTTCGGCATGCTGCGGCATATCGGCGTGACGCGTCGCCAGATCGGGCTCATGCTCGCGATGGAGGGTGCGCTCGTTGCGCTGCTCGGCGTGCTTGCCGGCTTGACGCTGGGCCTGAGTCTCGCGATGGTGCTCGTGCATGTCGTCAACCCGCAATCGTTTCACTGGACGATGAGTGTGCATATGCCATGGGGACTGCTGGCGGCGCTGGCCTCGGCGGTCGTCGTGGCCGCCGCGCTCACGGCGCTCCTGAGTTCGCGCGCCGCGATGTCGGTCGATGCGGTGCGCGCTGTGCGCGACGATTGGTGACGCGATGAGACGGCGCACGTTTCTCTTATCGTCGCTCGCCGCGCTGTCGCAAGGCGTTGCATGGGCGCGCATGCCGGATTTTCCGGCGGTGACGAGCGGACAGCCGCTCGTGTTCCCGCGCGACTATGGCGCGCATTCGAGCTACCGCACCGAATGGTGGTACGTGACCGGCTGGCTGCAACCGGACGCCGACGCGGCTGCCGATGCATCGCTGGGCTTCGAAGCGACATTCTTCCGCTCGCGCCCCGCGCTCGACGAAGCGAATCCGAGCCGCTTCGCGCCGAATCAGTTGCTGTTCGCCAACGTGGCGCTGAGCGATCCGCACGCGGGCAAGCTGCAGCACGACCAGCGGATTGCGCGCCGCGGCTTTGGTCTCGCGCAAGCGAGCGAGACGGACACGGCAGTCCGCATCGACGACTGGTCGATCGAGCGCAACACGGATGGCCGCTACCGCCTGAACGTCGCTACGCCCGACTTCACGTTCGCCTTGACTCTGGCGCCGACGCAGCCGGTGCTCGTCAACGGGCAGGGCGGGTACAGCCGCAAAGGCCCGCTGCCGGACGAGGCGAGCTACTACTACAGCGTGCCGTGGCTGCAAGTCGACGGCATGCTCAAGCGCGGTGGTCAATCGACTGGCCATGCCGGGCACGTGCGAGGGCAGGCGTGGCTCGATCACGAATGGTCGTCGGCGCCGCTCGCAGACGGCGCGGTCGGCTGGGACTGGATCGGCATCAACTTCGACGACGGCGGCGCGCTCATGGCTTTGCAGATTCGCGACAAGGCAGGCCACAAGTTCTGGGCCGGCGGCACGCTGCGCGCCGCCGATGGCAGCACGCATACGCTATCGCCCGATAGCATCCGCTTCACGCCGCTGCGCCAGTGGCGTTCGCCGCATACCGGTGCACAGTATCCGGTGGCGATGCGCGTCGATGCGCAGGACGTGCATCTGACGCTCGCGCCGCTCATGGACGATCAGGAGTTCGACAGCCGCGCGAGCACCGGCGCGGTGTATTGGGAGGGGGCGGTGACGGCGTTTCAGGCGGACGCGGCGAGCACCGATGCTGAGAAAACCGCGACGAAACCCGCAGGAAGACCGCTGGGACGCGGCTATCTCGAACTCACGGGCTATGTTCAGCGGCTCCAGCTTTAGATCTGTCAACCCAGCTCGAACGACGTCACGCCGAAGACGCGATCGATCGCAATCGCGGGCGCGTTTTTCGTGTACATCCGCGCGGTTTCGAAGACGCTCGTCATACCGTGCCGTTCTGCCAGCGCGACGGCCGCAGGGTTCGTCTCCGGCACGTCGAGCACGATGACCTCGCCCGGCATGCTCGCCGCCAGCGCGCGAAAGAGGCCCGTGGCGACGTCCGCATCGTCGGCGAAGAGCGGCCCGATCTTGCAGCCCGCCTCGCAGCGACGCACGACGCCGTATCCGGCAACGCGGCCCGCCTCGACCGTTGCGAGCGCAACGGCATCCGGCTGTGCAACCCAGGCGCGGAGGAAACGCTCGCGCCCCGCGGGAAAACAGGCGCGATCGTAGGCAAGCAACTGCTCGAACGGCACGTCCGCGGCTGGCACGACACACGCGCACCCGATGCCGCTCACGCGCCCCTGATAGCGGATGTTGCGGTACGCGAGCCGGAATCCGGACTTCCCGTAGTTCGCCTGTTGGGCGACGACGCCATCGAGACCGATGTTACGGTCTCCCAGGTAACGCATGCCGTGCTGCCAGATGCGCATGCCGAAGCCCTTGCCGCGAAATCCGGGTTTCACGATGTAGAGGCCGATGAAGCCAAAGCTGTCGTCGTACGCAACGGCACAGAGGCTCGCGACGGGCTCACCGCGCAAAACGCCGACGAGGAAACCGTCCGGGTCCGCTTCACGGAAGCAGCGCGGGTCGTGCCACCCGGGGTTCCAGCCCTCTGCGGCTGCCCATTCGACCGCCAGGGCCACCTCGTCGGTCGACATGGTGCGTACGATGAAGTCGCCGGTTCGATCCATGACGTTCATCCAATGCGCAAGGTCGTGTCGATGCGCGTGCCGCGCTTGATGAAGAGCGTGACGGGCGTCTTTTCGCAAATTTCGGCCAGGCGCGCGCGCTGCGCTTCTTCAAGCGGTCCGTCGACTGCGACGCCGCGCCGGATGTACTGGGTCCCGTCGTGATCCGCATGCAGGCTGACCTCGACGGCGATCGCGGCGGCGGGCCAGGTCTTGCGCTGCATGTACATGCGCAGCGTGGCGGCCGTGCATGCGGCCAGGCCGGACAGCACGAACGCGAATGGCGCGGGGCCGCGGTCTTCGCCGCCTTCGTGCGGGCCTTCGTCGCCGGTCAGCGGGTGACGGCCGGCCTCGATGGCCACGACGTAGTTGGGCGCGTCGGCGGCGAGGCTGGCAGTAGCGGTAGCGAGCGGCATGGGTAACTCCTCGGTGGTTGGGTCTCGCGGGCGATCACATTAGCGAAGCGGGGGAGAGTAGCTTACTCGATCGGCTTCCATGGCCAGCCCGTCTTCATCGCAGGCGTAGGTGAAGTTCCGCCGTTCTCCTCGTCATCATCGTTCACCGCTGTCGAGGCGTGCGCCGACTTATCGAGTTCGAGTCCGAACCAGCTGACCTTCTGCCTGATGTAGGCGGCGTACGATGCCCAACCTTGCGGATCGTCCGCGAAGAGTTCGCGCTGCACCGTCGAGGCGAGCTCGACGCGATCGAGTTCGGTCTCCAGAAGCGCCCTTGGCCAGCTCGCGTAGGCGCTTGCGGCCCGTTCAAGAAAATCTCTTGCGCGCAAGCGAGGCGACATGTGCTGCAGAAAGGGCAACGCCTGCAAGGAAGGCTCGCGCGAAGCAAGGAGCGCAACGGGCGAAAAGGCTTGAGTCGCGCCGACGTTGCGCATCGCTTCCAGAACATCTCCAAGGTGCAGCAACAGTTCGCGCCGGTCGAATCGGTCGTCCACAATACGTTCCAGGTCATATTCCCCGGCGCGGGCGTACCGCCGGGTGCCGGGGAAAGGGTGATGAGGGTAACAGCAGGTGCGTTTCGGCAAGCCATCGGCATGCCCGCACGAGAAGTTTACCGACTCATCGTGCACAGAACGTTTCGAGTTGTATCAGGGATACTGAGAGCCTGTCCCTCAATGAGGTCGAGCTACTGGCCGACGAATTCGACTATGTAATTCCGCGCAGGTCAGTGCTTGTGCACCTTTTCCAGTCCGTCGGCGGGTTGCACCGCGTGCTGACCGTCTTTCTCGCTTTCGACCTCGTAATACGGGTCGTCCTTCGACGCGGCGACAGTGTGGCCTTCCAGTTCCGTATCCCTGATGATCCGGCGGACGACCGTGCCTGTCGTCATGCCTTCCGGGGTGTTCCACGTGACGCGATCGCCTGTTTTGAGTCGATGGGACATGATTGTGCGCTCCGGTGGTTGAATCCCCCTCCGGAGTCGCATTCTTCGTTCCTGCGGCTGAGGTCCCGGCGAGCGATCTCGACGCATAAAAAAACGCCAACCCGATTGAGTTGGCGTTTTTACGTCGGGAATGACAGGTGTCAGAACTGATTCATCGTGTTGTCTTTACCCGCCGCCTTCAGCGCCGCTTCGCCGCTGAAATAGCCCTTGTGGTCGTCGCCGATATCCGAGCCGGACATGTTCTGGTGCTTGACGCAGGCGATGCCCTGACGGATTTCCTTGCGCTGCACGCCAGCGACATAACCCAGCATGCCCTGGTCGCCGAAGTATTCGCGGGCGAGGTTGTCGGTCGACAGCGCAGCGGTGTGATACGTCGGCAGTGTGATGAGGTGATGGAAGATACCGGCTTCGCGCGACGCGTCGGCCTGGAAGGTGCGGATCTTTTCGTCCGCGGCCTTCGCCAGTTCGCTCTCGTCGTACTCCACGCTCATCAGCTGGGCGCGGTCGTATGCCGACACGTCCTTACCCGCGGCCTTCATCGCGTCATACGCCTGCTGGCGGAAGTTCAGCGTCCAGTTGAACGACGGGCTGTTGTTGTACACCAGCTTGGCGTTCGGGATGACCTTGCGAATCTCGTTGACCATGCCGGCGATCTGGGCGATATGCGGCTTTTCGGTTTCGATCCACAGCAGGTCGGCACCGTTTTGCAGCGAGGTGATGCAATCGAGGACGCAGCGTGCTTCGCCCGTGCCGGCGCGGAACTGGAACAGGTTGCTCGGCAGGCGCTTCGGACGCAACAGCTTGCCGTCGCGCTTGATGACGACGTCACCGTTGCCCAGCGCGTCGGCCGCGATTTCGTCGCAGTCGAGGAACGAGTTGTATTGGTCGCCCAGGTCGCCCGGCGTGTGGGTCACGGCGATCTGCTTGGTCAGGCCGGCGCCCAGCGAGTCGGTACGGCACACGATGATGCCGTCGTCCACGCCCAGTTCGAGGAAGGCGTAGCGGATCGCGCGGACCTTGGCCAGGAAGTCCTCGTGCGGCACGGTGACCTTGCCGTCCTGGTGGCCGCACTGCTTCTCGTCGGACACCTGATTTTCGATCTGGATGCAGCATGCGCCCGCTTCGATGAACTGCTTGGCCAGCAGGTAGGTGGCTTCCGCGTTGCCGAAGCCCGCGTCGATGTCGGCGATGATCGGCACGACGTGGGTGACGTGGTTGTCGATCTTCTCCTGGATGGCCGCCTTGGCCGGGCCAACAGCGGCGTCCAGCTGGCGGAACAGGCCGCCCAGTTCACGGGCGTCGGCCTGGCGCAGGAAGGTGTACAGCTCGCGGATCAGCGCGCTGACGGAGGTCTTCTCGTGCATCGACTGGTCCGGCAGCGGGCCGAACTCGGAGCGCAGCGCGGCCACCATCCAGCCCGACAGGTAAAGGTAGCGGCGCTCGGTGCTGTTGAAGTGCTTCTTGATGGAGATCATCTTCTGCTGGCCAATGAAGCCGTGCCAGCAGCCCAGCGACTGCGTGTACTTCGATGGATCGGCATCGTAGGCGGCCATATCGGCGCGCATGATCTTCGCCGTGTACTTCGCGATGTCGAGGCCCGTCTTGAACTTGTTCTGGGCCCGCATGCGTGCGGCCGATTCGGGGTTGATGGCATTCCAGGCGCTGCCTTGTTTCTCCTTCAAAGCAGCCACTGCCTTGATGTCGTCCTGATATTGAGCCATGTGTATCTCCTAAGTCTCCGAAGAGCAAAGCGCGATTGAATGAAAGGGGTTCAGCGTGCCGCCACGTACGTCGAAGCGAACTGCATGGCTCAATTGTAGGGGCTTCCTGATGCGTCGCAGCAAAGTCTTATATAAGACATATGAGTTATTTATTCGTTATTTATCAACTAGATAGCGAACAATTTTTGCGCTGTAGAACATGTTTTCACAAAGCGAAACGGCGCCGCTTCGGGAATTCAAGCTGAATTTCACGATGTGAAGTGCGCTTTCGGTGGCCGGGGCGGGCGAGCGCGGATGGCTCGAGCAAAGAGAGGCGGGGGTTTGGGTAGACGTCCGTTCTCACGAACGGACGTCTCAGCGTGCGTCACTGCTTCAGATAGCGATGCGCCAGGGCTTCATACAGCGGCGGCGCGAACAGCTTCGAGACCTGGCTCGACACGAGCGCCGTTGCCATCAACGAGATCACGAGTGCGTGCCCGTCGATCATTTCGATGACGATGACGAACGCCGTGATCGGGCTCTGCGTGACGGCGGCCAGATAGCCGACCATGCCGAGCGCGATCAGCATCGGCAGCTGCATCTGCCCGAACACCATGTGCAGTGCATTGCCGATGCCGGCGCCGATCGCCAGCGACGGCGCAAAAAGGCCGCCCGGCGTGCCCGGCAGGTACGAGCCCACCATCGAGGCCATTTTCAGCACAGGATAAGCGGCACCGAGCTGCGAGTGGCCTTCGAGCATGCCGCGCGCTTCCGAATAGCCGCTGCCGAACAGGTGGCCGCCGCTCGCCACGCCGATCACGGCGATGAACAAACCGCACAGCGCGCCGAACGCTACGGGCCTGTCCTTTCGGAGAGCGAACAAACGGGCCGGCATCCATCGTTCGGTGTTGAGCAGCAGCCAGCAAAACACGCCGCCTGCGAGGCCGGTGATCACGCCGACGAGGATGACGGCGACGGCGAGCAGATCGGGAAAATGGCCGCCGATGGCGATGGTGCCGAAATACACATAGTTGCCTTGCAGCGCGAGTGAGACGACGCCCGCAAAGATGATGGCCGTGATGATCACGCCGCTGGTTTTCGCCTCGAAGCTGCGTGTGAGTTCCTCGATGGCGAAGACCACGCCCGCGAGCGGCGCATTGAACGCGGCGGAAAGTCCGGCGGCCGCGCCCGCGAGCGCGAGCTTGTATTCGAGGCCGACGCCGTACATGCTGCGCAGGCGCGCCGGGTAGAAGCGCCGCAGACTGTACATGAGCGCCGCGCCCACGTGGATGGTCGGCCCTTCGCGGCCAATCGTGAATCCGCCGAGAATCGCGAGAAACGACAGGGCGATCTTGCCGATCAGGATGCGCAGCGTAAGAAGGCGCGGCCCGAGTCCGCGCACATCGTGCAACGTCGCGATGACCTGCGGGATGCCGCTGCCCTCGGAACCCGGAAACCAGCGGCGCGTGGCCCAGACGCTGAACGCGGCGATGGCCGGCGTGATGACAAGCGGCAACCACCCGTTATGGGCGGTCATCTTCACAAAGACGTCGAAGCCGAAGTCGATGAGCCGCGCGTACATGACCGCGATGAGCCCTGTGGCGATGGCGCCGGCCCAGAACACGCCGAAATAGCGCCAGCGCCGATGGCTTCGCACAATCGTGCGCCGATCAAAAATGTTCGAAAATCGCATGGGTGGCCGGAGAAAATGGCATTTAAGGCACATTGTGACATAAGTTGCCTTTTCCCCCGCGCCAAGCCAACAGATCCGCTGCGGGAAGGGTTAGCTGCCGGCCTCGTCGAACACCCAGCCGAACGCGCCATAGACCGCCTTGTGCTCGGCCGCGAGTTCGAGCAGGAACATCTCGCCCTTCGCCGTGAGATGGACCTGCACCTGGCGCCGGTCGGCGGGATCGGGTTTGCGCGTCACGAGCCCGGCCGATTCGCAGCGCGAGACGAGCGCTGCAGTGCCATTCGGGGCCGCCTGTAACCGCTCCGCGAGTTCGCCGACGGTCGCCCAGTTGCGATCGGGAAAGCCGCATACGTGCAGCAGCAACTGGTACTGGAGCGTCGTGATGCCCGCGGCGTTGGCGATTTCTTCGGACGCCCGCAGAAACTTGCGCAGGTCATACCGGAACGCCGACATCGCTTCGAGTTCGCGCTTGCCTGGCAGCCCGCGTCTGGTTGATTTGCCTGAATTCATGTGCGGTTCCTGATGCATTGCCGGTCGTGCGGAGTGCCTCGCCGGGCGAAGGGGGTGCTGCGGACCGGTCGTCGGGGAGGTTGTGTCGTACTCAATGCGCAGTTCGCGCAAATCCAGCCAGGAGTGCAAGCAGCGTGACAAAGGAGGTTCCTTGACGCTAACGTCAAGTCACGATCACAACGGAAGCGGCCGGTCCTGAAAGATGCTCTTCATCACGAGCGTCGATGTCAGCCGCAGTACCGACGGCAGCGGGAGAAGCCGGCGATCATAGAGGGTTTGGAACGCCTTCAGATCCCGCGTGACGACATGCAGCATGTAGTCGGGTTCGCCGAACAGACGCTCCGCGCGCGTGATTTCGGGAATGTCGATGAGCGCGTCCTCGAACGATTGCACGTTCTCACTGCTGCCTTCGCGCAAGGTCGCGAAGACGATCGCGGAAAAATTCAGGCCGACTGCCGAAGCGTCGATCGTGGCGCGGTAACCGCTGATCACCTGCTCGCTCTCCAGCGCGCGCAGCCGCCGCTGGCATGGGGAGACGCTCAAGCCAACCCGCTCGCTCAGCTCGGTGAGGGAAATTCGTCCATCCTGCTGGATCTCAGCAAGAATTTTTCGATCGATCGCGTCCATGCGCTAAATATTAGCGTTCAGCGCCCGCAACACGCAAGACATAGGGAGCACTTTTCGCGTCCCAGGGCCTACCATTTGCGCCTTCGGGCGGTGGCGCCCGCTTGACAGGAAACGAGTGTAGAAGTGGAAGCCAGTTTGTTGACGGCGTTCTGGATCGTATCGATCTCGCTGGTGATGGTCCCCGGCGCGGATTGGGCGTACGTGATTTCGGCGGGACTGCGCGGCGGCGCGGTCGCACCCGCCGTTGGCGGCATGCTGGCCGGCTATCTCGCGATCACGCTGATCGTGGCAGCAGGTGTGGGAACGCTGGTGATGAGCGTCCCCGGCGTGCTTCCCGTACTGACTGCCGTTGGCGGGGCCTACCTGGTTTGGCTCGGTATCAGGACATTCATGCGGCCTTCGGAACTCCCGGCTGGACGGGCGCAGGACGAGAGAAGCCGGTGGCGATGGACGTTGCGCGGCTTCGCGATCAGCGGTCTCAATCCGAAGGCCATTCTGTTGTTCGTCGCGCTCCTGCCGCAGTTCACGCGGCGCGATGCCTTGTGGCCGGTCTCCACGCAGATCGTGGCGCTGGGTCTGCTGCACATGATCAATTGCGCGTCGGTGTACTCCGTCGTCGGCGTGGGATCGAAGGCCATTCTGACGACCCGGCCAACGGCTGCCCGCAGGGTGAGCCAGCTGTCCGGCGCGACGATGATCGTGGTTGCGGTCATTCTGTTTGCCGAGCAGGCTTTTGCTTTCATGCATTGACGGCCGCAGGCGGCTCGACGCCGCTTGCCGAACTACGCCGTTTTCATGGCCGCCGCTTCCGGTCCGCTCAAATAGTAGTCGCGGAATCGTTCGTCCACCCGCTCCCACATCAGTGCCGAAAATAGCAGCGCAGCCTCGAGCGGTCGATGGTTGATGACGACCGAGTCCGTTTCACCGTTCTCGTTTAAATGCGCGACGACTACAGTCTCGATGGGTTGTCCGTGGATCTGCGACCGGTAGGACTCCAGATAGAGGCTGTCGCCGATTTCCCCTTTGTAGCTGTGATGCTGGAACTCATAGAGAGAAACGGCATGTCTGATCACGGAAAGGATGTCCGCGCGGCCCTCTATCGGACGCTTCAGGACGGTCGCTTCCAGCGTTGCATTGTTTGCCAGTCTCGCCAGCCAGAGCGGCGGCGTGTTTTCGGGCGCCAATACAGGCGCAGTGTCGTTGAATTTCATGTCGGATGTTCCTTCGGTTTCAGGTCGGCGCCGGAAGTCGCGTCCCGGCGCCGTACAGACGGCTTGCGCTATGACTGGCGCAGCGGCCGCAAGCCCGCTCGCACCTCTTGCGCGAACAGTTGCGGCTGTTCCCACGCCGCAAAGTGGCCGCCCTTGTCGGGCCGGTTGTAATAGATGAGGTCGTGATAGGCGCGCTCGGTCCAGCTGCGCGGCGCCTGATAGTTCTCGCGTGGGAAGACGCTCACCGCGGCCGGCACCGATACATCGGCGGCGGCCAGGAAATTGAAGTGCGACTCCCAGTAGAAGCGAGCGGCCGAGATGCCCGTATTCGTCAGCCAGTAGAGCGTGATGTCGTCGAGGACGTCGTCGCGCGTCATCGCCCCAGCCGATTCGCCGTTGACGTCGCGCCCGTATACGGCCGAGGTGAGCGCCGCGGCCGGCTGGATATAGCCGTCGCCGTGATCGAGCAGCCAGCTGGCCAGCGCGATCGGCGAATCCGAGAGCCCATAGAGCGTTTGCGGGCGCGTGCCCTGTTCGAGCGCGTAGGCGCGCCGCGATTTGGCTGCGCTCGCGAGCTGCTCGTAGGCGTGCTTTTCGTCGTCGCCGAGATTGGCTGGCGGGGGCGAACCGGCTTGCAGCGCCTTGGCGATTTCGGGCGGAATCGTCGCCGGGAAATTCACGTGAATGCCGAGCAGTTCAGGCGGCGCCTGCTTGGCCATCACGTTCGCGACGATACCGCCCAGGTCGCCGCCTTGCGCCGCGAACTTGTCGTAGCCAAGGCGCTTCATCAGCACGACCCACGCGCGCGCGGTCCGCTCGGGGCCCCAGCCCACTTCGGTCGGCCTGGCCGAGAAGCCATAGCCCGGCAGCGACGGAATCACCAGATGAAAGGCGTCTGAGGCGCTCGCGCCGTAAGCCGTGGGATTGGTCAGTGGATCGATGATCTTGAACTGCTCGATGACCGAGCCAGGCCAACCGTGCGTGACGATGAGCGGCATCGCATTCTCGTGCTTCGAGCGCACATGAATGAAGTGAATATCGAGTCCGTCGATTTCGGTCACGTAATTCGGCAGCGCGTTCAGCTTCGCTTCGCAGCGGCGCCAGTCATAGTCGGTCGACCAGTGGCGGGCGACCTCCTGCATCATCGCGAGCGGCACGCCTTGCGAATTGTCGTTCACAGTTTCCTTGTCGGGCCAGCGCGTGGCCTTGATGCGGCGTCGCAGATCGACGAGCTGCGCTTCGGGCACATGCACGCGCAGCGGGCGAATCGCGGTCTTGTCGCCGTTCGGTGCGGACTTGACTTCGGTGATGCCTTGCAGGGTTTGCGAGAACGCCAGCTGGCTCAGCGAGGCTGCGGCCACGGCGGCCGCGGTCGCGCCCATGAAGCGGCGGCGCGATGGCGACGGGATGAGAAAATCGTCAGACATAGGTACTCCGTGTATCTGATATTGGAGGCAGAGCGCATGGGCATGCTTCGCAATACCAGGCGTAGTGGTGCTGGCGCGCGCATGTGCTGCAGTTTTGCATCGCTCGCCAACGGAATTCGCGCCGGATGTCCCGGCACGCAAACGCACATCGCATCAGGCCGATGTCGTGCCGCCCGAAAATGCAGCGGCGTGGTGCGTCACGAACTCGCGCATGCCGATCGGCGCCTGACCCGTGAGCTTGCGCAGGTCGTCGGTCATGCGGTCGTAGCGGCCTTGCGCATGCAGTTCGGCCATGACCGCGAGATGCTTGACGACGTGCGCGGTTATCCCGAGCTCGCCCAGCTTCGCAGCCCATGCCTCGACGGGCACGTCGCGGTAGCGGATCGTGCGGCCCAGGACCTCGGAGAAGAGGCGGGCATAGTGCTCCATATCGCGGGACTCGAGGCCCGTGAGGTGATAGACCTGGCCGATATGCGGCGCCGGATTGTCGAGGATCTCCGCGACGGCACGCGCCACGTCGAGCGACGAGATCGGCGAGGTCCGGCCTTGGCCGAGCGGCAGCACGAGTTCGTCGTGCTTGCGCACGCCCTCTGCCGCAAGAAGCAGGAAGAAGCTCTCCAGAAACACCGTGGGCCGCACGGTGACGACGGGCAGGCCCGACCACGCGAGCGCCTGCTCGGCGAGCCAGTGCTGCTTTTGCTGCACGCTGTCGGTGGTTTCGGTGATGCTCATCTGCGAGACGGTCATCTGCGACATGTTCACGAACGCTTCCACGCCGTGATGGCGTGCAACGGCCGCTGTGTTGATCGTCGCTTCGAGATACGCAGGCGACACCGACATGCCGAAGTACAGGCGCGAGACGCCTTCCATGGCGCGGTGCATCGAATCGAGATCGGTCAGATCGCCGAGCACGACCTGCGCGCCGAGACGGCGCAGTTCGTCGGCGCGTGCGTCCTCGCGGCGCACCAAGGCGCGCACGCGATGTCCCTTCGCAAGCAGGTTTTCGGTGATGCTGCGGCCGACGGCGCCGATTGCGCCTGCCGCACCCGTGACGAGAATCGGACGGTCATGCTGGCTTTGAGTGGTCATTTCGCTTACCTGTTTCGTAACACTAAAGAGTGTATATACACATTTAGAAAAGAAAGAAGCCTGCGCATCAGTGCGCGCTCAGGCAACGATCGTGCGCGGCTCCTCGCCTTCGTTTGCGGTCGCCGTAGCGGCGTGTTGCACACGTTCATGAACGTTCGCCGCCGGTGTGCGGTCGATCTGCAGACTGAGCAGTTCCGGGCGGTTGTAGTGGCCGGCCGCATCCATCAGCATCTTGCGACGGTCGATCAGCGAGAAGTCGAGATCGGCGATGACTTCGCCTTCGCCCTCGCGCAGCGGTTCGCCGATCAGCGTGCCGTCCGGCGCGACGATGGTGGTGAAGCAGCCGCCCGAGATCGGCCCGATCGCGCAGCCCGTGTCGTTCATGATCTGCGCCTGCTGGTCGGCGTCGAGCCACGCGGTTGCGTTCACGACGAAGGCGCCGGATTCCAGCGCGTGCTGGCGGATATTGATTTCCATGCGTTGCGCGAAGCCTTCGCCGAAAGCCGAGCCGGGATACATGGCCGAATGGATCTGCTCGCCGTCGGCGATCATTGCGTAGCGCGCGAGCGGGTTGTTGTGCTCGAAGCAGGCGAGCTGGCCAATGCGGCCCACCTTGCTGTCCACGGCGCGCAGGCCCGAGCCGTCGCCCTGGCCCCAGATCATGCGCTCGAAATGCGTGGGCGTGATCTTGCGGCGGCGCTGGATCAGCGTGCCGTCGGCGTCGAAGAGCAGTTGCGTGTTGTAGATGGTGCCGCCGTCGCGCTCGTTCACGCCGATCGAGACCACCATGCCCGCTTGCCGTGCGGCCTCGCCGATCGCGTCGGTGGCGGGCGAGGGCACCGTCACGGACTGTTCGAGCAGGCGCAGATGCTCGGTGCCCGCGAGCAATTGCATGGGCGTTTGCACCGCGGAAAAGTACGGGTAATACGGCACCACGGTCTCGGGGAACGTGGCGAACTGCACGCCTTTGCGGCCGAGTTCGAGAATCTTCTGCACGACCTTGGCAACCGTTGCCTCGCGGCTGTAGAGCACGGGGCTGATCTGGACGGCGGCGGCTTTGACGACTTTCATTGCAGGCTCCTGATGGTGTTGCATATGCAACATTGACGATGAAGAAAGATTAGACGGTGGCTGACGGGAGATCCGCCGCGATGTTCATGAGCGCGCTCGCGCCCTCGAGGCCAAGCACGCTGGCGGCGCGCTGTTGCGCGGTCGACCACGCAGATCCTGCGGTCTGAAGCAGGGCGCGGCCCGCTTGCGTCACCGAGAGCGCACGGCTGCGGCCATCGCCACCGGGCTCGCCATCGGCGACCCAGCCGTGCGCGATGAGCGGCTGCAGGTTGCGCGTGAGCGTCGTGCGGTCGTGATGATTCTTGCGCCCGAGCGCGGCGCGGCTCAAGGGGCCGTACTCCGCGACGAGCACGAGCAGCGAAAGCTGGGATGAGCTGATGCCGAGCGGGCGTAGCGCGTCGTCGTAAAGGCCGGTCAGTACGCGTGCGATCTGCCGGGTGCGCGTCAGCAGGCAGTGGCGGGCGATCTGCGCGCTCACGCCGCCCGATGCTTCAGTGGTATGCGGAACGGTTTCGGTGCAGGACATGTTTCGCGACTCCAGGGTTCGTGCGGGGCGGTTTGCCCGGTTGACGTATTGAAGCGTGCCGATGTATCCCGAACGTGTCGGGAGGGCCGGCTTTGTGTATGTCCATGTTTCCACGCGGCGGCCAGATACATGGCGATACAAAAGCGGTGCGGGGCGGCCAGGAACGGCGTGCCACACGCACTAGCCCGGCATCCGCAACATTCAGACGATTGGGACAGGCGCGCCGCCCGAACGGCGCGGTGGCTTCAGGATGGCGGCGTGGCGGACGGCTCGTCGGCGGCAGGCGCCGGTGCGGCTACGGTTTCGTCCCGGCAGGACACGCCCGGGCTCGGTCCGGTCTACGCGCATTAACGCGGGATGTATCGGTGTACTGACCTTCCGGCGCCGAAGGAACGATGCGGTAGCGCGGCAGCGCCGAGGGCTCCCCGGCGACATAGACGGCGGCCGGCCGGTGCAGATAGAGCACGGTCACGCCCTGCGCAATCCGGTTGCCGGGATCGTAGCCTTCCGCGTGGATCAGAACGTTGGTGAGTTCCTTGACGAGGCCGGCTTCCGCTTCGGTTGTCAGGGCATCTTCGGGCCATAGTGACACAGCATCGCGCCGTGCCGCGATGCGCGTCACCACGACGCCGGTTCGGCGACCACGCATCGGTTTTTGCCTTGCCGTTTCGCTTCGTAGAGCGCACGGTCGGCGAGCCGAAACGTTTCGGGTACACCGATTAGCTCCGAGATGCTCGAGACCCCAATACTGACCGTTACCCTGTGTCCGGAAATTCGCGCCGCCGCTACGGTGCCGCAGATTTCACGTGCGAGGGTTTTGGCGCTTTGCTGGTTGCCCGGGAAGATCACGCCGAACTCTTCGCCGCCAAGGCGACCGCAAAGGTGCGGGCTGGCGCTTTCCTCGATGGTGCGCGCCACGGCGGCCAGGACCTCGTCGCCGGCGTCGTGCCCCGCGGTGTCGTTGATTTGCTTGAAGTCGTCGACATCGATGAGCAACAGCCAGAATTCCTCACTGGACCGGCGGTCCTGGCATTCATTGACCTCCAGCATGAAGCTACGGCGATTCGCAATGCCGGTGAGGGTGTCCCTGAACGCGAGTCGTGCCAGTTCGCGCTGTACCAGAAATGTCTTTTTTCGCTCCTGTGTAAACAGGAGATTGAGCAGGAGACCGAGCGCAAGGGCGGCGAGCGCAAACAGCAAAATCCAGTTGCGGTCCTGTGAGGACATCAGCGCGACCACCTCGCCGTGGGAGATGATCAGCCAGACAGTCAGTGCACTTGCGAGATAGTTGAAATACCCGGAGATCACCGGGGCCATGCCCACGTTGATCGCCACGCCGATCGGCAGGACCCAGAACGCAGGATTGCCGGTGCCGGGCATATTGGAGTGAAACGCCAGTGCCACGAACGCTGCGCATGCGAACCGGCCCAGCGCGTCCATTCGCAGTCCCCGTGAGGCGTACGTCATGCCCATCGCGAGGAGGATGCCGCTGGCGGCTACCAGCGTGCCCGGCACATCGAAGTGCGCATGGGGATTCGCGAATGCCCGGGACATGAGCCACGACACCAGCCCGAAGAGTTGGACCGCCACAGCGAGAAGGCGCGAACTTTCCGCCGCACTCTCCAGGAAAAGACGCAGCTCTGTGGCGTCCCGAAAACTGCGTCGTTTCTCGAGAAACCGGGTTCTTCCCGCGTACGGCATGCCAGCGACCATCACCATTCAGGAACATTTGGATTCGCCCCCGGTATAACGACACGGCTGCGATTTCCTTTAGCCTGGCGTGGCCCCATCCCCAGCAGGCCGCGGCGCCGCAATTGCGCGGAGCAACCGATGGGACACCCTAGCCAAAGCGGGCATCCAGCCATCGCTTCGCCCAATTTTCTGCGTAGGCAATCGCATCCTCGCGCGCGTCGAATCCCGCGAGATCGCCGCTGGAGTGGACTTCGCACTCGCTCCCATCGATTCGCCTGGTGCTGATGCGCACGTGCGCCATGTATTCCCCATCCGCCCGGCGTGGCGTTGGGTCGATATGAAAGCGGTCTGGATCTGAACGCATAGGTCTCTCCCTGAATCCCAGTGAGGAATCCGCAAGCCGTCCGAATCTTCGGCCGGCGGTATTCGTGGTCTGCGATGGAGGGGAGCGGCGCGATCCCTGAGAAGTGGCAGGAGGAGCGGCGGGATCGGTCGCAGTCGACGGATGTTTTCATACTACGCCGCCGCCTTCATTTGTACAGCGATAGTTTCGACCGGCATCCTCACGCGTTCCGGACCCGCGTGCGCGTCGAGAGCAGGCCATTGCGTCGCGGATCGTAGGTCGACAACAGCGATCCTGAACGCGGCTGCGTCAGGTGCAGCAACATCCCAGCTGCGAGGCATATACTGGGCTGGTCGCGGTGCCAGCCTTGCCATTCGTTGCGGCCGATTGCGGCGAATCCGGAGAGGGGCATCATGAACGACCCATCGACCGAGGAACTCGAGCTTCTGACCGCAGACCTTCACCTCGCGGAAGCTCGACGGCGGCTGGCGGCGCTCACGGTGTGCGTCCAGCGTCAGCGGGAATGCGGCACCGCCAGCGTGGCAGGAGAAGACTTGCTTTGCGTGATGCGCGACATCATACAGACCATGACGCTGCACCGCGAACTGCTCAGACGCGAGGTCGAGCATCAGCGCAGGCTTTCATGCGATGGGCGCGCACGGTGGCCGGTGAGCTGAACAGTCATTCCTGCGTCAGTGCTGGCAAGCGCCTGACATGAGCCGCGAATCGGGGACGTGTCCGAAAGCTGTGTTTTTCGGCTGCCATTCGCTTTCAGGGTCGATGTATCGCGCAACGGTCGATTGCGTTAGCAAACCTGGCCTAGTGGCGCGCGAACGGCGTCAAAGCACGCGGGACGTCTCGCCTGCCGAAATGCCGATGTTTCATTGCGCACGCAATCATTGTTGACAGAAATCGAGGGAAACCTGCGATTCGTTCACGAGATAGTTTTTCGCTTTATTCGAATGTTGGTAATCGGCTGGGAACGACGTTAAATAACAAAATAATTTTCGAAGAAGGGATAAGCCACTCAAATCGGAAAAATGTTGCACAACGAAATAAGTCACTGGATTTTTAGCTTGCGGCTTAAACAAAAGCGACTATCATCAGTTAAATCGATTTCCGAGCCGAATCTCCCAACGTCAGCGGAGACTGTGTCGGTATGAGGGAAGGAGATGACTGACACATCAATTCCGGTCGATCTGATTCACTGGATTCTGGCAACACTTTCGATCGTCGCGCTGCTCGTCTTTCTCGTGCCGCTTCGCTGGCGCGCGCCTGAGGCCGGTCCGGGTGCAATGTTCGTGGCGGGTTTGATCGCCTTTTTCGCATTCCGCACTCCACTTGGGACATTGACTGTCGCGAGCGCCAAGGGCGTATGGGACGCCATATTCATCCTGTACGTTATGTGGCCGGCATTGTTGCTCTATCAGATCACCAAACAGGCTGGCGGATACGACGCCCTGCGGCACGGGATTTCCCGCTTTAGCCGGAATGAATTGTTCGTCATTCTCGGGCTCGGCTGGGTCTTTTCATCGTTTCTTCAGGGTATCGCGGGCTTCGGCGCGCCGATTGCCGTTGTGGCTCCGCTTCTGCTCGCAATTGGCGTCAGGCCGGTTTATGCAGCCGCCATTTCGATCATTGCGCATGCATGGGCCCGGTTCTTCGGCACGCTTGGCGTCGGCTGGCTGGCGACCTTGCAGGTGGCGGATGTACAGGACGTGACGCGGGCCGCATTCGAATCCTCGCTACTGCTGTTGATTCCCACCTATTTTGGTGGACTGCTGATCGTATGGTTGTACGGACGCTGGGCCGCAGTGCGTCATGCATGGCCGCTTGTCCTGATTCTTGGCACGATACTCGGCTTTGGGCAGCTGATTTTCGCGTTCCTGAGCCCGGAACTCTCGACGTTCCTCGCGGCGGCCATTGCGATGATCGCACTGTACCCGCTCTCCCGCTGGCGCCGTTTCAGCGAGCCGGTTCCGCAAGCCGATGTGCCGGAGCGGCCCGCAATGGACGAAACGGCGGTCCGTACCGAGTCGGACGCGAGCGAGCCGGTGATGAGCATCGGCATGGCTTTTCTGCCGTATGTCGTGCTCACGGTCGTCACGCTGGGTATTTTGCTGATCGATCCGCTGAATAACGCCTTGCGGCAGTTCCGCATCGGTCTGCCGTTTCCCGAAGTGACCACAGGGTTCGGTGTGACGAACGCGGCGGTCACACGTTATGCGCCGTTCGCACCGTTCACCCATCCGGGAACGATGCTGCTGATATCGGCCATCATCGTGTGGATTGTATATCGCGCGAATGGCTACTACGGGGCGTGGCAGTCGCGTCATGGCAAGGAGAACCTCGGGCGCTCGCTCATCGTGGATGGCGTGCCCGCGTCGCTGCCGGTCATCGCGTTCCTCGTGACGAGCCGGGTTCTCGATCACAGCGGACAGACCATGGTGCTCGCGCACGGTATTGCCGACGCCTCGCCCCCGCTCGTCTACGCGGGCATCGCCAGTGTGATTGGCGCGCTTGGCGCGTTCATGACGTCGAGCAGCACCGCATCGAACGTCCTGTTCGGCGGCTTGCAGAGCGACGTCGCGCATTTGCATTCGCTGCCCGTGGAGGCGATCGTGGCGGCGCAGGCCGCAGGCAGCGCCTACGGCAACGCCATCGGCCCCGCGAATATCGTGCTCGGCACCAGCATCACCGGTATCAAGGGGCAGGAAGGCGCGGTCATGAAACTCGCCATCCCGTGGACGATCATCGTTGCCATCCTCACCGGGATAGGCACGATTGTTCTCGTCATGCTCGCGTGAGGTGATCGGCATGGACAAGCTCGTGGCAGAAACGGTGGCGCTGATCCTGATGTTCCTCGCCTTTCCGCTCACCAGCAGGGGCGCGACCACCGGTAACACGCTGCTGCTGAGCCTCGGGCTGCTATGCGTGATTGCCGGCGGCGCGCTGCCGATCATCACGCGGTTCATGGATCACTCCAAAGACAAGGTCAGGGACGCGGGCGTCGAGTTCGACGATCGGGCTTCCTGATCGACTCGCCGCTTTCGGGCGTTGGAGCGTGTCGCTTTGCCGGATCAACATCACGGGAGCGCATTCATCATGAGTCATCCAAACGGCCCTCGCACCGGTCGGCCGCCCACCCGCGCACCGCAAGGGATGGTGTCGACTCCTCACTATCTCGCCAGCCAGGCTGGCCTTACCATGCTGCAACGCGGCGGCACGGCAGTCGATGCCGCGATTGCCGCGAACGCTGTCCTGTGCGTCGCGTACCCGCACATGGCGGGACTGGGCGGCGACGGATTCTGGCTGATCGCCGACGGCAAGAGCGAGCAGGTGTACGCCATCAATGCGAGCGGACCCGCTGCGCAGCAAGCCACACTGGCCCGCTATCGAGGCAGCGCCGGCGCCGACGAAATCGCGGCGCGGGGGCCACAGGCCGTGCTCACCGTGCCGGGCGCGATTGACGGCTGGCGTCTTGCCCACGAGCGCTTCGGGCGGTTGACATGGGCGGACCTGTTTGGACCGGCGATCGGCTACGCTCGCGACGGCGTGCCGGTGAGCCGCTCGCTCGCGGACTGGACGGCGCAGGACGTGCCGATCCTCACGAAATATCCCGAAACCGCGGCGGTGTTCCTGCCGGGCGGCCGCGTGCCGGCGGACGGCGAACGGCTCGTGCAAAGTGCACTCGCACGCTCGCTGCAGCATCTCGCCGATCACGGCGCGCGGGCGGGATTTTACGAAGGCGATCTTGCTGCACAGATCTGCGGCGCGATCGGTCAGGCGGGCTCGCCGCTGCAGGCGGACGACTTCGCCGCGTATCACGCGCAGTGGGTGACGCCGATCAGCACGACGTACCGGGGCAATACGGTGTATGAGCTGCCCCCGAACACCCAAGGCTTCACGCCGCTGCAAATCCTGAATCTGATCGAAGGCTACGACGTCACCGCGTGGGGCGACGGCACGGCAGACTACTATCACCACCTCGCCGAAGCGGTGAAGATCGCGTTTGCCGACCGCGAGGAGTGGCTGACCGACCCGGATTTCGTCGCGATACCGGTGGACGAACTCATCTCCAAGGCGTATTGCGACGAGCGCCGCAAACTGCTGGACCCCGAACGCGCGCTCGACATCGCAACCGTGCCCGCGGGCATTGCGTATCAGCATCCGCACGAGCGCCGCGCGCCGGACGGCGACACCTGCTACTTCTGCGCCTCGGACAAGGACGGGATGGTCGTGTCGCTGATCCAGTCGATTTATCACGACTTCGGCAGCGCGGTGATGGGTGGCGACACCGGCATCATCATGCAGAATCGCGGCGCGTTCTTCTCGCTGGACGAGCATCATCCGAACAGTCTGCAGCCGGGCAAGCGAACCTTCCATACGTTGATCCCGGCGCTGATGTCACGCGACGGCAAGCCTTGCCTCGCGTTCGGTTCGATGGGCGGGGAAGGGCAGCCGCAGACGCAGGCGGCGCTCGTCACGCGGATCGTGGACTTCGGCTACGACGTGCAGCAGGCCATCGAAGCGCCGCGCTGGCTGATGGGCCGCACCTGGGGCACCAAATCGCGCAACATGTCGCTCGAGGGACGCATCTCCGACGAAGTCGTGCGCGAACTGAAACGCCGGGGTCAGCCCGTGCAGATGGTCACGCACTGGAACGACAACATGGGACATGCGCACGCGATCCGGGTCGATCGCGAACAGGGCTTTTATGAAGGCGGCGCCGATCCGCGCGGAGACGGCGCGGCGCTGGGCTACTAGCTTTCGCGGCTGCTGACGGCGGACTAGTGCACTGTGAAGTCGCACGAAGGGTCGAACACATGAACCCGATGATCGTTACCTCGCTCATCCTCGCTGTAACGATGGTGCTGTTCATCTGGAACAAGCTGCCGGCGGCGGTGGTCGCCGTCATGTCGCTGCTCGCGCTCTACCTTACCGGCGTGCTGACGATGCACGAGGCGTTGGGCGGATTCGGCGATCCGCTCATCGTCTTCATCGCCGCGCTGCTCGGCGTCGGGATCGGCCTCGAGACGACCGGCGTGGGCACGTGGGCGGGCCAGTGGCTCATTCGTCATGCCGGCCAGAGCCAGAAACGGCTCATCGCTTCGCTGCTGATCCTGTCCGCGATCTCGACGGCATTGATCGGCATGAACGGCGCCGTTGTCGCGATGTTGCCGATCGCGGTCATCGTCTGCGTACGCACCCGGCTCGAGCCTTCCCAACTGATGATGCCGGTGTCGATTGCGTGCCTGACCGGCGCCAAGCTCACACTGCTAGGCAGTCCTGTGAATGTCATCGCGGCGAGCGCGGCCGATGCGGCAGGCGGCGCGCCGATCCGCTTCTTCGAATGGTCGATTGTCGGCCTGCCGCTTTTCGCGGGCAGCCTCGTCATCATTCTGGTGCTGGGGCCGCTCTTGCTGCCCAAACGCAGTTCGGGATCGCTGCCGGCCGATTTCAGCCAGCATGCGCATACGCTCGTCGAACAGTACCGCATGGCCGAGGACGTGTGCCGGCTGCGCGTACGTGCCGGGTCGCCGTTTATCGGCAAGACGGTGGCCGACATCGATCTGTCGCAATACCCGGGCCTCAGCGTCCTCGGGCTCATGGACGAAGAGGATGCGGAGCTGGGCGGGCAAGCTGCGCTCGAGGGACAGCACCTGCTCGTGCGCGGCGACGCGCAGGTTGTCGCCCGGCTGGCAAACGACCTGCACCTCGCCATTCGCGAGCCGTACCGGGAATCGCAGGCAGTGACCAACGCGTTGTTCAACCGTACGTCAGGCCTTGCCGAAGTGGTGATCCCGCAGCGCTCCGCGTTGATCGGTCAAGCCGTGTTTCCGGGTATGGCGACGCACGAAGGAGACCTGATCGTGCTTGCCGTCCAGCGCAGTGGGGAAGACGTGCCGGGACCCTCCACGCATCTGCTCGCCGGCGACCATCTGCTGTTCCGGGGCACATGGGAGGCGCTGGACAAGCACTTCTCCGACCCGCAGATCCTGATGGTCGATGCGCCGCAGGCCGTCCGGCGCCAGACTGTCGCGCTCAGTCGCGGCGCTCGCGAGGCGCTCGTCATTCTCGCCGTGCTGGTCGTGCTGCTTGCGACCAATGTCGTGCCGGCCGCCGTGGCCACGCTGATCTGCGTGACGGCGATGGTGCTGACACGCGTGATCAAGCTGAGCCAGCTGTATTCCATCGACTGGAACACCTGCGTGCTGGTCGGCGCGCTGATCCCGCTCGCCACTGCGATGTCGAAGACCGGGCTCGCGTATCTGCTTGGCGACTATGTGATCCAGATCGTCGGCTCCGGCGGCCCGCGCGCCGTGATGGCGGGGCTGTTCGTCGTTGCCGCCGTGCTGACCCAGGTCATCTCCAACAACTCTTCCGCGCTCGTGACCGTGCCGATTGCGGTTGCCACAGCGCGGGAACTCGGGGTGTCCGCGACGCCGTTCCTGATCGCGGTCGCGCTGGGCGCGGGCGCAGCCCACCTCACGCCAATGAGCACGCCGGTGAACATCGTCACGTACGGGCCGGGTGCCTACGCGTTCGGCGACTACTGGAAGATCGGTGCGCTGATCGTGTTGTGGTCGATGGCGGTGGTTGTGTTCATTGCGCCGTTGTACTGGCGCTTCTAGTCAGGCATGGGTTGGGGCGCTATTCGGCGTCCGCCTTCATTTCGCGCAGATGCTTGTAGACCGTCGCGCGCCCCATGCCCAGCACCTTCGCCACATAGTTGGCGGAACTCTTGCCCTTGAACGCGCCTTCGGCGTGCAGCGCCTCGACCAGTTCGCGGCGGTGTTCGCGCGTGAGCGAGTTGAGCGCGATCTGCCGCTCGCGCAGCCAGCCGTGCAGAAAGGTGTTGATGCGCTCCTGCCAGTCGTCCCTGAACAACTCCTCGGGCTGTGCGATTACGCCTGCGCCGCGCAGGAAGAGGTTGAGCGTGGCCTGCATGTCGTCGAACGCGGCGATGTTGAAGTTGATGCACATGACACCCGCCGCGTGCCCTTCATCGTCGAACAGCGCCGTGCTCACGCAACGCATGCGCCGCCCGTCCCAGTTCACCTTCTCGTAGGGCCCGAGCAGCTTGTTGCGCGTGGTTTCCTCGACGTCTTCGAGCGCGGAGTCGTCGCCGACCTCGCGCTTCGAGAGATTGTTCGAGAGATACGCCACGGTCTGGTCCGAGAGGTCGTGAATCACGACCTCCGCGAACGGAAAGAACAGCGTGGTGATGCTGTCCGCCACGTGCGCGTAGCGCGAAAGCAGCAGGTCGCGCGCGGTCTTCGGGCTGGCGGTCTTCTTCACGCGGGTTTTCTCGTCTTCTCGTTTCGGCATCGGTGTGGAACCGGGTTGCGGCAGAAAGGACATCGATGATACTGCGTTCGCTCGACGCCGCGCATCAACGGGCATCAGCGTGCGCTTTGCAGATGCTCGTACAGCGCGTTCGCGACGGCCATGTCTTCGAGGCCAAGGCCGATCGAGCGGAAGAACGCGTGGCGCGCGTACGCCGGTCGCGGGCAGGTGTCGTTGACGAGTTCCGCGAGATCGCCCGCGATCGCATCGGGCGACCAGCCGTGCTCGCGCGCGGCCAGCACCATTTCGCCCGCGCTTTGCGGCGTGGTGTGGCGATAGTCGCAGTACACGTCGAGCGAGGGCAGCGCGGCCGGATCGATTTCATGTGCGTGTGCGACGTTCGTGCTGATCGAGGTGATGAGCGCGGGTTTCGTGAGCGTGTCCAGCGCTAGCACGGGCTTGCCGGACGAGGTGCACAGCATCACTACGTCGGCGTCGTGCACGCAGGCATCGGGCGTTTGCGCCACGCTTGCCCGTGCGTCCAGCGCACGCAGTTCGGCCTGGCGTTGTGCGTCGCCGGCGAGCTTCGGCGAAAACACGCGAATGCTCTCCCACGCGCGAAGCGGCGCAACGTGACGAAGATGCGCCAGCGCGACCGCGCCCGAGCCGATCACGGCCAGGCGTTTCGCCTCGCGCGGCGCAAGCTGATCGACGGCGAGCGCCGTGGTGCCCGCGGTGCGCTCGGTAGTGAGCAGCGCCGAGTCGCACCACATGAGCGGCTGGCCCGTTTTCATCGACATCAGCGCGGTCCATGCGGTGATGATGGGCGGCTGGCCCTCGGCGCCCACGATGTACGGCGAGAGCTTCGCGCCGAACACGCCCGCTTCGGCGAGCACGCCGAGATAGGTGATGAAGTCGCCGGCCTGCTTCGGGAACAGCGTCAGGGTTTGCGGCGGCTGCACGGCATCGCCGCGGCCGAGCGAGGCGAACAGGCGGGCGAGTTCGCCTCGCACGTCGAGGCTCGGCAGGGCGGCGCGCACCTGGGCGGCGTCGACGACGAGCGGCGCGGCGAAGGCTGGGGACATCTCGTTCATGTTGGGACTCCGGAGTCGCGGTGTAGACATTTTTGTCCATTCTAGACTTTATTTTTATTTTTCGTCTATATTCCTCCTGCGGCCGCGGCCCTCGTGAAAGGGCGCCGCACGAAGCGCAGCACACTTGAACAGACACTTATTACGAATTGGGTGACGACGATGAACAGGAAGATGATTCGCTTTGCGGCTGCGGCCAGCCTTGCGTGCCTCGCGGGCATGACGGCGGGCGCGGCGCACGCGCAGGACCCGAAAACGCTGCGCTTCGGCGTGGAGGCCGCCTATCCGCCGTTCGAGAGCAAGACGCCTTCGGGCGATCTGCAAGGCTTCGACATCGATATCGGCAACGCGGTGTGCCAGAAACTGCAGATGAAGTGCGTATGGGTGGAGAACAGCTTCGACGGCCTGATCGCCGCGCTCGAGGCGCGCAAGTTCGACATCATCAATTCGGCCATGAACATCACCGATAAGCGGCGTCAGCAGATCGCCTTCACGCCCGCCATCTACGTGATGCCGATCCAGATGGTCGCAAAGAGCGGCTCGGGCCTGCAGCCCACGCCCGCGAGCCTGAAGGGCAAGTCGGTTGGCGTGCTGCAAGGCTCGACGCAGGAAGACTATGTCCGCAAGCACTGGGGCACGCAGGGCGTGAACGTCGTCACCTACGAGAACCAGGACCAGATTTTCGCGGACCTCGCGGCCGGGCGCCTGGACGGCGCGGTGCAGGAAGTGCAGACCGCCACGGACGGCTTCCTCTCGAAACCGCAGGGCAAGGGCTTCGAATTTGCGGGCGCGCCGCTCAAGGACCCGGCCACGCTCGGCGAAGGCACGGGCTTCGGCATGCGCAAGGACGACGCGGCGCTCAAGGCGAAGGTGGTGGCCGCGATCGATTCGCTGCGCCAGGACGGTACGCTCACGAAGCTGTCGATGAAGTATTTCGGCCGCGATATCGTCGCGAAGTGATGTCGATCACTTTGGAATCCAGAGCCGATTCATGAGCCAGAGCGCAATCGTTCTCGGTGCGGGCATCGTCGGCGTGAGCGTCGCGCTGCATCTGCAGGCGCGCGGCGTGCAGGTCACGCTCGTCGACCGGCGCGGGCCCGGCGAGGAAACGAGCCATGGCAACGCGGGGTTGATCGAGTCGTCGTCGGTGGTGCCGTATGGCTTTCCACGCGACTGGCGCACGCTGCTGCGCCTCGTGCGCAACGACTCGACCGTGCTGCGCTACGACGTGCGTTCGTTGCCCGCCTGCGCGCGCTGGCTCGCGTCGTTCTGGCGCGAGTCGTCGCCGGCGCGGCTCGCGCATGCTGCGCGGGACATGCTGCCGCTCATCGAGCGCAGCGTGGCCGAGCACGACGCGCTGATCGCGCGCGCGGGCTTGCGCGATATCGTGCGGCCCGTCGGCTGGCTCGAAGCGTGGCGCTCGCCCGCCGGCTTCGAGCGCGAAATGCGCGCGGCGCAGGGCGTGGCCGACGCACACGGCCTGCATGTGCAAATGTTCGACGCGCCGGGCCTCATCGCACTGGAACCTTCTCTGAGCGCGGGCTATGCGGGCGCGATTCACTGGATCGATCCCGCGAGCGTGGCGGATCCTGGCGCGCTGACGAAGGGTTATGCGCAACTGTTCCTGCGTGAAGGCGGTGCATTTGCACAGGGCGACGCGCGCACGCTGATGCCCGACGGCAAGGGCTGGCGAGTGCAGACCGACGCAGGACCGGTGAGCGCCGAGCTTGCGGTCGTGGCGCTCGGCCCCTGGTCGGATCTCGTGACGCAGCCGCTCGGCTACCGCGTGCCGCTCATGGTCAAGCGCGGCTATCACATGCACTACGCGAGCGAGGCGCGTACGCCGCTCGTGCGTCCGGTGGTGGATATCGAAGGCGGTTATGTGGTCGCGCCGATGCGTCGCGGCCTGCGTCTGACCACGGGCGTAGAGCTTGCCACGCGCGAGCGTCCGCCCAACTACGCGCAGCTCGACGCCGCCGAGCGCGAGGCGCGCCCCGTGTTCGGCCTCGGCGCGCGGCTGGACGAAACGCCGTGGATGGGCCTGCGCCCCTGCACGCCCGACATGCGCCCGCTGCTTGGGCCTGCCCCGCGCCATGCGGGACTGTGGTTCGCATTCGGTCACAATCATCATGGGCTTACGCTCGGGCCCGTCACGGCGCGCCTCGTCGCCGAGCAGATCGTCGGCGAAACGCCGTTCATCGATCCCACGCCGTATTTGCCCGCGCGATTCGGCTAAAGCGCGCGTTGGACCGATAGCCACCCGGACCGCGGCGACCAGATAGTCGCCGCGCTCGATCGCCTCCAGTTACACGAGTGGAATGTCAATGTCGGTCTGTCACTCGTCCTGCGGCGTTTCCGGAAACTCACTCAAATTTTGAAAGACAGCGGGTGGGCGCGCAGTTCTTGTCCGCTTGCAGGATCTCGACTCTCAAGTTTCACTCACTGTTGCCGATAATCCGTCCGGGGTGACTCCCGCAAAGTAAGCATCGAACATGATCTGCGAAGCCTGAGCCATGGCCGAATGGCGCCGGCAGTTGGAAGATGAATTGAAAGGATTGGAGAGCGGCGGGCACGCTCCTGAACGTATGGGTACAAGCCCCAGGCAATCGAGGCCCGGCCGCTGAAAGTCAACGCGTAGGGAAGGGGGGGAATTCGTGATAAACGGTGGGGGCGCTAACGTACGGGGGCCGTCCGGCCGGATATCTGGTGTCCAGGTATCCGCGTGCCACACGCGCGAGACCTTTACCCATCCATCTTTTCGCGATTCACGGATTCTCTATGCTTATCAAGAACGTCGCAGTCAGTCTCCCTTCGAGGGTCGTCACGAACGAAGAAGTCGTCGATATGATCCGGTCCCACTCTACCGCTTTCGATGGCGACATCGACAGGACCGTGCGAACCATCAAGACGCTGCTTGACCGCAGCGGCCTGGTCCATCGTCGCTGGTGCGACAGCCATGAGTCGCCCATCGATCACGTTGCGATGGCGACGCGCAAGGTGTTATCGGAAACCTATCTGAGGCCGGAGCACATCGAGCTGTTCATCTTCGTCGGCATCGGTCGCGGGTTTCTCGAGCCGGGCAACAGCCACATGATGGCGAGCACGCTCGGCTTTGGAAACGCCGAATGCTTCGATGTGGTCGATGCCTGCATGAGCTGGACGCGGGCCATGTCGATCGTCGACAGTCTCTTCAAGACTGGCCAGTATAAGAACGCGATGATCGTGAATGCCGAATTCAATATGCTCGCTGGGGGGCCGCTCTATCCTTCGAATTTTGCGCTCAAGCATCACGCCCAGGTCGAATATACCTTGCCGTCGTTTACGATAGGCGAAGCGGCGACGGCCACGCTGGTGGTGGCGAAGGAGCCGGATAACTTCAGCTTTGCGTTTCGCGGCAAGCCGGATGTTTCGGACCTGTGCACGATTCCGATTCCTGGTTACGAGGGGTATTGCCACCCCACCGACCGTATCGGCAAGAACGGCGAAATGCGGTTTACCTCGTTCGGCCACGAACTGCACAAAAATTCAGATGAGCTTACCGAAGTCTTCTCCAGACTCTCTGTTCCCAAAAAAGACATCGACATCGTGTTTACGCATGCCTCCTCCAAGGCCGCGTGGCACGGCTACGGCGTGAAGGCAGGCATCGACGATAAGATGTATCACATCTATCCGGATACCGGGAATCTCGTTTCCGCGTCGATTCCGGCTGCGATTTCAATGGCCAAGGAGACGGGGAAGCTGAAGCGCGGAGACAGGGCGTTGTGCTGGGTCGGCAGCGCCGGCATGTCGTTCAACGTGAGCAGCTTCCTGTTCTGAGGCTCGGTATCAGTCTAACGAGAACGATATGAAAGGCATGGCAGGAGGCGTTCGCTATCTGATGCAGCGGGTCCGCGACGCGTATGGATTGTCGGACCTTAGCGTGCTGGCGGTGGGCGTCATCGGGACCATCGGGCATCCGCTGTACTGGTTGTGGTGGACGTACATCGACCCCCAGCCCAATGAAAGCACGCTGATGCGCGTTATCGGCGCGCTCGCCTGTCTGCTGTTGCTGCTGCGCCGCTTCTGGCCCGCAGCAGCAGTGCCTTTCCTGCCGTGGTATTACTTCCTGACGGTAGCTTATACGCTACCGTTCTTTTTCACCTACTACCTGATCACCGGCCACTATTCGATGATCTGGTCGATGGCGGAAGTCGGGATGATGTTTTTCCTGATCGCGATTTTTCCGTCGTTCGTCGCGCTGGCGCTGAACCTCGCGCTCGGGGTTGGCCTCGCCATCCTCTGCGCGTGGATCGTCACTCCGGAGTCCCTGCACGTCGACGGCCATTTGCTGCTCTACACCTACCTGCCGGTTTTCGCGTTCGGCATCTGCGCGGGCCTGACGTTCAGCTACAGCAACATGCGGGGGATCACGGCGCAGGCCAAGAACGGCGCACTTCGGGCGCTTGCGGGCACGATCGCCCATGAAATGAGGAATCCGCTCAGCCAGCTCAGGTACGTGCTCGATCGCGTCGAGGAGGCGCTGCCCGCGATGGCCGAGTCGAAGCCCTCGCCGGCGTTGCCCGTCGACGCAGTGGCTTCGCTTTCGCAGCACGTCGCGCACGGACAGCTGGCGATCGACCGCGGGCTCAGAATCATTGCGATGACGCTCGATGAAGTCAGCGCCAAGCCCATGCAGTCGGACAATCTCAACTATGCGAGCGCGGCGGAGGCGACACGCAAGGCGATCGACGAGTACGGTTTTGGCGGCAGAAAAGAGCGCAGCCGCGTCAAACTGATGGTCCTCGAAGACTTCACCTTCAAGGTGGACGAGACCGTCTATCTGTTTACCTTGTTCAATCTGATCAAGAATGCGCTGCATCACATGGCGGCGCATCCCACGGCAACGCTCACGCTGACTGTCGACCGGAACAAGGTGATCGTTCACGACACGGGACCGGGCATTGCAGCCGAGATGATGTCCCATCTGTTCGAGCCTTTCCGCACCCAGGGAAACTCTGCCGGCACGGGTTTGGGACTTGCTTACTGCCAGCGTGCGATGCGCTCGTTCGGCGGCATGATCGAGTGCCGTTCGGAACCCGGCAAATTCACCCAGTTTACGCTCGAGTTTCCGGCTATACCGGAGAGCGAAATCGCGGCTTACCGGCAGACGCTTCTCGCGCGCGCCACGGCGTTCTTCAGCGGGAAGACGATACTGTTTGTCGATGATGACGCGGTGATACGCGAGAAAGTCTGCCATGCGTTTTCAGGGGTGGGCGCCCGGGTGGTCGAAGCGCAGAGCGGTGAAGGCGCGCTGACGCTCCTTCGAGAGCGTTCCGCCTACGATCTCGTGCTGATGGACATCAATATGCCGGGTCTCGACGGCTACACGACCACGGAGAAGATCCGTTCCGATGCCGACCTGGCTGGCGGCGGCCTTCTTGTGGTCGGTTATACGGCCGAAGCTCACAACCTGGCTCGCGTGCTCGCGAAGGGCGCCGGCATGGACGCAACGATCAGCAAGTCCATACGCATGGTGGAGCTGGTGAGTACGCTGCAAAAGCTCATGGAAAGCGGCGACCGCCATTTGCGCCACCCGTGCTTCGATGGATTCGCGGGCAAGACGATTCTCGTCGCGGACGACGACACCTACAGCCGGATGGTCGCGAAGAGCTATCTGGAGCGATGTGGCGCCAGCGTCGTGGAGGCGGAAAACGGACAGGGCGTGATCGCGCGTCTGCAGGGCGGTGACAATGTCGACGCCATCGTGATGGACATGAACATGCCCGGCATGAATGGCGTGGAGGCGGCGGGGTGGATTCGCGCCCGCGTGGACGAGTATGGCGAGATGCCTATCGTGGCCCTGACCGGCCAGTCCGATATGGCGGCAGTCAGGACCTGTCTCGCAGCGGGCATGAATGAGGTCATGACGAAACCGGTGCAGGTCGGGGTGCTCTATGCGTGTCTCGCGCGACAGTTTGCACACTCGCGCGTGGCGAGCGCCCCGGAGAAACGCGAGCGGCCGGCGGTGCCGGTCATGCAGGTTGCCAATCGAGCTGCAACTCGGGCCGCAACTCGGGCAGCGATCGCGGAAAGCGACCTGCTCGATGAGGCGCATCTCGACGAACTGGCTTCGCTCGACATGCTGGATCAGACCTTCCTCAAGGGCATTGCGCAAATCCGCTCGCTTCTCGCGCAGCTTGCAACTAGCGTGGAGGCCGGTGACATCCGGGCGGTGCACGCGACGCTGCACGTTCTGTTAGGTATCAGCGGGAATATCGGCGCGAAAGCGCTGCACCTGTATGCGAAGCAGATCTATCCGCGGGTCCTCGATGGCCAATGGCCGGACGAGACCGACTGGTTCGAACAGACCACCGCGCTGGGAAACCGCTCGGCCGACGCGCTGCATCGATATTTTGTGGCTGCGATCAGCCCGGCCGATCAGCCGGGTGTATCGAGCGAGGACTGAGGTTCTAGCGGCCGGTGCGCGTCAGTGGCTTTCGCGCGTTCCTTGCGGGTGCCGAAACGCATGGTGACGGTCGTGGTTTGCGCGATCAGTGCGATCGTCGCCAAAGACGTGTTCAACTCGTGCGCGAGGAACGCGAGCGTTTCATCCATCGCCAGCAATTCATGCTGACGCGTTTCACGCTCGGTCCACTGCGCAATCGCCTCGCGCAGCGTCTCGCGTACCGTGTCGATCCGCAGCGGCTTTTCGATGATGCGAAATACGCCTCCCGTATTCACGGTCCGCAACAGCATGTCCTTGTCGGCGTAAGCGGTCACCAGCATCCGCACGATCCGGGGATAGCGTTGGGCGGCTTCGCGCAGCAGTTGATCGCCGTTGCTGACCGGCATGCGGAAGTCGGTCACCAGGACTGCGATGTCCGCGCCGTGCTCCTCGAGTATCTCGATGGCTTCGTCCGCGTCGCGTCGCTCAGACGATGACGTTTTCGCCGAGCGTGGCAAGCGATGGCCGCGGTAGCGGGCTGCCGTCGGCGAGTACACGCGTGATGCTTTCTGCATCGAGCGGCCTGCTGAAGCGGAATCCCTGCGCCTCCATGCAACCGAGCGCGAGCAGAAACTCCTGTTGCGCGAGCGTCTCCACACCTTCTGCGATGACGGATAAACCGAGCGCTTGCGCAAGCGTAACCATCGCCTTCACGATCGCACCCGTGTCCGTTTCCCCGATGCCTTGCACGAACGCACGGTCGATCTTGATGCGATCGACCGGCAGCGCGCGCAACTGACTCAGGCTCGAGTAGCCCATGCCGAAATCGTCGATGGCAATACGGATACCCGCGCGGCGAAATTCGTGAAGGCGGCGCGCGGCGATCTCCGGTTGCTTCATCAATGCAGTCTCGGTGACCTCGAGCTCGAGCATCGTCGGATCGACGCCTGTCTCCTGCAGAATGGTTTGAAAAGTCTCGACCATATCCGTGCGTTGCAACTGAAGCGGCGACAGATTGACCGACAGGCGCACGGGCGCAATCCCCATGTGCCTCCAAAGCGCCGACTGCCGACAGGCCTCATGCAGCACCCACTCGCCGAGTATCGCGACAAATCCCGATGCTTCCGCCATCGAGACGAATTCGGCCGGGGCGACGTCGCCGTATATCTCATCGTGCCAACGTACCAAAGCTTCGACGCCGAGCACGCGGCCGTTGCGCATGTCGACCTGTGGCTGGTAGTACACGCGCAGCGTTCCTGTTTCGATCGCCTTTCTGAGACGTGCCGAAAGGATGAGCTTTGCGTCGGCGTTCTCGCCCATTTCAGGCCGATAGCGATCCCAGCAATTGCGGCCATGACTCTTGGCCGCGTACATCGCCATGTCCGCGCACGAGATCAGCGTTTCCACATTGTCTCCGTCCGCGGGAAACACGCTGATGCCGACGCTGGCGCTCACCACGAGCTCGTTCCCGCCGACGAGCATTGGTTTCGCAATTGCCGCGAGTACGGCATCGGGAAGATCGAAGCGCGCGTCGTCCCGCCCGCGCGGCGCAACGATCATGAACTCGTCGCCGCCGTAACGACCAAGCATGTCGCCCGGTTGGGCGCAGGCCCGCAGACGACCGGCGACTTCGACGAGCAGCTGATCGCCGACGCTGTGCCCGAGCGCATCATTGACGGTCTTGAACGTGTCCAGGTCGAGGAAAACAACGTATACGGATTCGCCGTGGCGGGCGGGGTCAGTCAGGACTGCCTGCAATCGTGCGCTGAGCGCCGAACGATTCGCGAGCCGGGTCAGGCTGTCACACTCGCTGAGTTCGCGCAAACGGCGCGAACGATCGAGAAGCCTGGTCGACACGTCATGGGTCGTTTTGGCGAACAGGAGTGGATAGATGAAGATGATGGGCAGCCACACCGGCGCGATCCGTACGTCCAGCGGCGTGGTGGCGATACCGAAGATTGCGGCCCCGGCGATCAGGCCCGCCGCACTCGCACCCACACCGGCCACGAAGAGCGGCCAACCACCCACGGCCATGGTGTCGAGCGCAAACATCAGCAGGATGACGACGGTTGCAACCGGTTCGAAATGAACCGCCGCGGCCAGCCAGCCGCCGAACGCCGAATCGAACAGCAGGTTCCATTTCTCTTTGCGGAGTGCGTCGTCAGTGTTGTTGCGTACCCGCGAATAAGCGACATGCGGCCAGACGAGACAGATGACAAGGACGCCAACGAAGAGCAGCGCCGGCGCACGTTGCACGTGCAGCAACGCCAGGACGGGTATGGAGCCGATCGCGTAGCCGAGGACCCTGAGAACATAAATGCGGCGCAAAATGCCGGCGGTCCAGAACTTGTCGCCCCTGGCGGACGTAAGCACGTCGTCTCCCCGATTCAAATCATATGATTTCGTGAGCATAGACCAGATCGGACTCCGGGATGCGGAGAACTGATTCCGACCCCTGGGCGAACCGCAGCTACGCCGACGTCTTCGGGTCCCAGCCTGGCCTTCGCGTTATGTGCGTATCCGCACCACGGAGTTTTCCCAATATATGGAAAATCCGCTTGCGTTCCATCGCGGAACTCCTAGACTGACAACTTGCGATTCGAGCCGCGATCCCACTCACTAGCCGCACTGCACGGAGTGTCCATGCGACTGACCATCCTGATCAATGGTTCTGACCCGGCAGTCAATCACGAATTCGCCCTTGTGTGGATCGATCTCGACCAGAAACGCTGGTCGCGCGAGTCACATGAAGGCGTCGACCTGCCTTCGTGGGGCGACGTCCGCGCCGGCGGCGACGAGACGGTCTTATGCGCTCCGCAAACCGATGCACCCCTTTGCATCATGCGCGGTCTGAGCCTGAACGAACGGCAGGAAGTTCACTCGGGCCATGGCGATGCGAGCTGGCCGGACAACAGCGCGTGCAGAGAAACAGCTTGGCAGTGGCGCTTGCAGGCTGTTGACCGTAAATCGGTGCGCGCCGCGAATTCGCTTTTTGCCTGCTAGTCGTTGGCAAGACGGCTCTGTGAGCCATCGCCGATGCCGTGTGCCATTACTCCTTCAATGTCGCGAGTAGCCGGTCGATTTCGTCGAACTGGCTTTTCGACAATTGATGGCTTTGCATGATTTCCTGCAAGCGCTTTCGCCAATAAGCCGGCGGCAAACGCGACTCGTTCAGGTCCTCTGCAGACAATCGCTGAATCACGGATTTGATGTGGAGGATATCGCTGTGAGCGGCTTGCGACGACCAGGTACCCGACTTTCTCGGTTGGCCGCCACCGTCCAAACCCCTTTCTGACACTGTTCCCATCTTTATTTGCCGTCGGAATATGGCGCCGCGCATACATGCCCCGAGCGCGTCACCGGCCCTACGGCCTCCTGTTGTCATTTACCTGGGTGAGGCACGCCACGAATCAGGCGTCCTGTATGCCGAATAGATATTTTGTTCGGCCAGGCCGAACGTCGTTCGGCGCATTATTTATGGTAGTTTCCACCTTGATGACTGTCAATATTGGCAGCGCTAAGCTGGCTGAAACGCTCGACCGCCCGCTAGCGGATAAAAGACGAAATACAAATGACACAAACGGACCAAACCATTGGCGAGCGCAACGCGCTTCGCAGCGTCAGCCGGGCGCTCGATGTCCTGGAGACACTGGGGGCCAGCGATAACGAGGGGCTTACCGTTGCCGAAATTGCGATGGCAATCGGCGTGTCGAAGAGCACGGCGTTCGAGTTATTGCAGACCTTGCTCGCCCGTCATTACGTCACCGATGTACGCCTTGGCGGCTCACGGCGCTATCGGCTCGGCTTTGCGCTCGTGCACCTCGGCGACCGGGCGGCGGCAGACGTCGGCATCTCCCAGCTTGCGATGCCGGTTCTGCGCGAGCTGACCGACACGACCGGTCTCACGTCGCGGCTCGCGGTGCTCGACGACAACGGCTATGCCGTCGCAATCAACCGGGTGGAGGCGCCCGGCATCGTGCGGATCGCGTCCGCGCTCGGACAACGCGAACTCCCGCATTGCTCGGCGCTCGGCAAATCCCTGCTTGCGTTATTGCCGCCGGCGCGCGTTGTCAAGCTGCTCGCGCATACCGGCATGCCCCGCCGCACCGAGTACACCCGCCTGACACCCGCTGAACTGATGAAGGATCTGATTCTCGTCGCCGAGCGCGGCTACGCATTCGATGACGAAGAAGACAATCTGGGCGTGGTTTGCGTCGGCGCGGCAATCACGAACCGGGACGGCGAAGGCGTGGCTGCGATCAGCGTGACGACGCTCAAGAACGGGCTGGATGACGACGACCTGCACGCGCTGGGGCGCACGCTGCGCGCTCATGCCGAGCGCATCAGCCGGATGCTCGGCGCGCAGATTGTCCCGCAACGCGGCGCGGCGAGCTAGCGCGCATCTATCTCCCTGGCGGATCACCGGTGCCCCCGCGACGGGGCGAGGACCTCATGCTGACCACCTTTTTCGATCTGTTCGATCTGCACGACGCGAACAGCTATCTGCCCGATCTGCTCAAAGGGGCGCTCACGAGCATCGAGCTGACCTTCAGCATCCTGGCGCTCAGCCTGCCGTTCGGCCTGCTGCTCGCCATCGCCAGAATCAGCCGCGCGCGGCTGCCGAGAGCCATTGCGTCGGTCTATATCGAGGTCATTCGCGGCACGCCCGCGCTGCTGCAACTGTTCTACATCTACTTCGTGCTGCCTTCGTTCGGGATTCGCTTCGCTCCGTTCACGGCGGGTGTCATCGGGCTGTCGATCAACTACTCAGCGTATCTCGCCGAGGTGTATCGCGCGGGCATCGAAGCCGTGCCGAAGAGCCAGACGCAAGCCGCGAAGGCGCTCGGCATGTCCGGCCGCCAGACGATGCGCCTGATCGTGCTTCCCCAGGCCATCCGTATCGTCGTGCCGCCGCTCGGCAACTATGCGATTTCGCTCTTCAAGGACACCTCGCTCGTGTCGATCGTGACGGTCAAGGAGCTGATGTTCACCGGCCAGATCATCTCGTCGACGAACTTCCAGTACGTCACGATATTCACGCTGGTCGGCGCGCTTTACCTGGCGTTTTCCTGGCCGAGTGCCCTGGCCGTGCATTGGCTCGAGCGCAAGATGGGCACCACGCGGCCGGCGAACGCCGCAGTGCGTGCGCGATGACCGGCGCCCTCGAGCGAGAGGCAGCAACGCGATTGACGCGATCGATTCGCCACATGTGGATAACTAACTCATTCGGGGTGCTTCATGCGCAAGGCTACGCAGGTTTTTGCATCGATATTGATAGGCGTTGCAACGTCGCTGTCCAACGCCCATGCGACTGATAGCGGCGCAATCAGCGATGTGCGCTTCGAAGGCGGAGACGGCTCGTATGCGCGCGCAATCAGGAACGGCATCACGCTCGTGATCGCCGCCGACCCGCCGTCGACCTTCCGCGACGAGAAAACACACACGTTCGACGGCGCGGACGTGCGCATCTTCCGCGAAATCACGAAGCGGCTCAAGATCACGAAGGTCACGTGGGATATCGTGCCGTTCGACGCGATGATTCCGGCACTGCTCGCCGGCCGCGCCGACGTCATCGTCGACAACCTGCACGAGAACGAGCAGCGGCTGCGCGTCGTCGCATTCACGAGCCCGGCATACTGGTACGGATCGGGCATCGCGGTGCAGCGTGGCAATCCGTCGAAGATTCATGGCTGGGACGACTTTGCAAGCCATACCGTCGGCACGGTGCGCGGGAGCTTCAATCACCAGTTGCTCGAAGGGCGCAAGGACCTCAAGGAGCTCAAGCTCTACACGAGCAGCGAGGCGGAGTTCTCCGATCTGATCGCTGGGCGCATCGACGTTGCAATGGAAGACGACATCAAGATCGGGCAATTCCTGAAGCAGCATCCAGCTGGCGCAATGCAAATGGTGGCTGATTACAGGCCGCTGCCGCAGGAGTATGGATACGCGCGCTACGCGTTGCGCAAGGGCGACATCGATCTGAATAACGCGGTGTCGCGAACGCTCGACGAACTTCGCGCCGACGGAACGCTGGGATCGATCATCAGGCAGTTCGGCTATACCGACCGCAATCTCTGGTATTTCCCGGTGAAGAACTGATTTCGTCGCGTACCACGCTGCCTGTCGGTTTCAGGCAGCAAATGCGCGGTCGCAGATCTCGACGCGGTTACGGCCGAGATGCTTGGCGTGATAGAGCGCCGTGTCGGCATCGCGCGCCAGCTGCTGGATCGTTGCTTCGGCAGCGGCGAGACAGGCCACGCCGATGCTGCATGTGTATCGAATGACGGGCGCGGTGAAGCCGGGCTCAGCGATTCGCGTGCGCACCACTTCGGCCAGTTCGTGAGCCTGTTGCAGGGAGAGTGCGGGCAGCAACACGGCGAACTCTTCGCCTCCCCAGCGCGCGAGACAGGCTGACGCCGGTATTGCCGCACTGGCGCGTTCCGCGAAGTCGATCAGGACGTTGTCTCCCATATCGTGCCCATGCTCGTCGTTGACCCGCTTGAAGTGGTCGAGGTCGATCAGGAGCATGGAGAGCACGGCCCCGTTGCGCTTCGCCAGTTCACGTTCCTCTTCGAATGCGAGCGCGAGCGCGCGGCGGTTCAGCAAACCTGTCAGCGGATCGCGGTAAGACTGCCGCTCGAGCTGGATACGTAAGCGCTCCATGGCAATCAGCAGAAGACCCACTGTCACGAGCAGGGAAAACGCGGCGCCCGCGGTGAGATAGAACGTCTGCATCCATTCAGGATGGAAGAGATCGGGTAGGCCCTTCGTAGCAAGACCGATGGAGATGCAGCGTGCGGCTGCGACTGCGCATTCGGCAAGAAGCAGTGCGCCAACGGCAAGCGCCGTGCGGCTGGGGCGGCCAAGGCGCAGCATCACCACGCCGTGCGTGCCGTAGAGCACCGCGAGCACCCCGGTGATCACGATCATGCGGCCCGCAATCGATGGATGGACCAACCACAGCCAGGTCATACCGGCCGCGGCAACGGAAACGAGCAACGAGACGAAGCGCCAGCTGGGCTGGCACCCATAGAGGAGCTGGGTGCCAACGAGTCCCAGCCCCGCGCCAAAAACGATTCCGCAGTTCGCAACCAGAATCGAAAGCCAGTCCGGCACGCTGCCACGAAACGCGAGGAGGAGTACCGATACGCTGACCACCAGCGCACCCGATGCCCAATGACGGACGCCGCGTATGTTCTGAGGAAAGCTTCGGGCCAGCGAGAACAGCGCGATTGCCATGAGTCCCGGCATGACCGAAGACATCAGGATGACCGTGCGCAGATCGAAGAGCGGCATGCGGGTTCGGCGAGAGTAGGCACTGCGCCTATATAACATATCGATGTCGTCGAGCGCGATGCCAGAGTGAGGCGTGATCGATAACACACGCAAGCGTTGCATAAATTCGCGGACAATGCCCGTCATGCGCGTGCCGGAAATTCCTCGGCTCCCATTTTTACGCCCTTCAGAATTTCCGTATCCTGCCGTTACCGCATGGATGGCATGCCGTGTTGCGCGATGTTGAAGTTGCCGGTTCCGGGAACGCGTGCGTAGATGGCGTTGTACGAGCACACATTCTCTTTGACAGCATGAGAAACCCTGGAATGGACGCAGAAAGCGAGTACGGCGAGCCGCTCAGCAACCTGCCTATGCCGGTCATCCGTTACGACGCGCAGGGCCAACGGCGCGACATGAATGGCGCAGCCGTGGCGATGATGGGGGCTGCATCCGAAGGCGCCTGCGCGACGAATGCCGAAGCCCGGATGTTTTCGTCCGAGGCATTGCAGCAGTACCTCGATACCATTCGCGAAGTCGCAATCACCGGCGTTGCGCGCGAACTGGAACTCCCATTCGCCGGCCTGCCGCAGACGCATGGCGAGCATTACCTCGTGCAGTTCGTGAGCCATCCGACACCGGACTCGGCTCCTGCGGTACTCGCGATCTATTTCAACATCACGGCGCGCAAACGTGCGGAGGCAAAGCTCCGTGAACGCGAGTCGTTTCTCGAATCGTTGCTCGATACGATGCCCATTCCTGTCTTTTCGAAAGACAGGGAAGGGCGGTACCTTCATCTCAATCGGGCGTTCGAAGAATTTCTTGGCGTCCCCAAGGAACGATTCATCGGCAAGACCGTCTTTGAGACGAGTCCGCACGAGCTGGCGCAAACCTATTTCGCCATGGACGAGGAGCTGTTCGCGAAAGGCGGCATCCAGCGCTACGAATTCAAGGTCCAGAACGCCACGAAAGCGGTGCGCGATGTGGAATTCAGCAAGGCGGTCTTCCACGACGATGAGGGCCACCAGGCCGGCTTGATCGGTGCGATTCTGGACATCACCGAACGCAAGCGGGCGGAGTCCGAGCAGCGGGCTCAATACGAGAAGATCCTTCAACTCAACGGCCGCCTCGAAGACAAGGCGCGTGAACTGTCCGACGCGCGCGCCCAGTTGATGACCGTGCTCCATACCATTCCGGATCTGGTGTGGCTGAAGGATACCGCCGGCAACTTTCTGCTTTGCAATTACAGCTTCGAGCAGTTTGTCGGCCGGCCGAAAGCTGAAATTCTCGGCAAAACCGATTACGACATTTTCGATGCCGAGCTGGCGGACTACTTCCGGGAACGCGACAAGGCAGCAATCGATGCGCTGCATGTTTGCGTGAACGACGATTGGGTGGTCGCACCGTCGACCCGCGAACGGACCTTGCTCGAAACTCGGCGTCTGCCGGTGTTCGGTGCAGGGGGGACGGTGGCGGGTGTCCTCGGCGTGGCACGCGACATGAGTGAGCGGCGCCGTTTCGAAGAAAAGCTGGCCCGCCGGGAACGCGAGTTTCGAACCCTCGTTGAAAACTCGCCCGATACGGTCGCCCGTTACGGACGGGATTGCCGGCGCCTCTACGTCAATCCAACGTTCGCAGCGCTCGCCACTGGAGGAGCGCAAGCGCTGCTGGGCAGGACACCGGCTGAATACCCAGGCGGGCCAGGGTCCGTCCTCTATGAGCAGCAGCTCAGGGAAGTATTCGCCACGGCAAGCGACAGGGAATTCGAATTGGTCTGGGGGCCTGACGAAAACAAAGAACTGTGCCAGCTGATCCGCTTGACAGCGGAACTGGGTGCGGACGGCAAGGTGGAAACCGTCCTTGCCGTAGGGCGGGATATCTCGGAACTGCACGCTTCCAGAGGAAAGATCCATCGGATGGCGTATTTCGATGCGCTAACGGCGCTGCCGAATCGCGTCCTGTTCAACGAGCAATTGCGTCAGGCAATCTCGAACAGCACGCACGGCCACTATACGGCCGTCATGATGATCGACATGGACCGCTTCAAGGGTGTCAACGACACGATGGGTCATGCGGTCGGTGACGAGTTGCTGCGTGAGGCCGCGCGTCGGCTGGTTGCCTGCGTGCGTGTGGGGGACACGGTGGCCCGCTTTGGTGGTGACGAGTTCGCCGTTCTGCTGCCGGAGACTGCCGATCGCTGCATCCTCGAGGAAATTTCCGCGAGGATCATCCGGCGGCTCGACGAACCTTTCCTGCTCGACGGCAGAGAAGTCTTCATATCGTGCAGCGTCGGGATCGCGCTGCATCCGCTCGACAGCACCGACGCGAAAGATTTGTTGAGATACGCAGACTCCGCGATGTACCTTGCGAAGCGCTCAGGGCGCCGCGGCTTTCGCTTTTACACAAAGGACCTGACCGTCGAGGCCACGGCACGTCTTTCGCTCGAATCAGAGCTGCGGCGCGCAGTCGATCTGGGCGAGTTCGAGTTGTATTACCAGCCCCAGGTGACGCTTCGCGGTGCGCAAGTCATCGGCTCGGAAGCGCTGTTGAGATGGAATCGGCCCGGAGAAGGCTTCATTCGCCCGGATCAGTTCGTGCCGCTTGCGGAGGAAACCGGTCTTATCGTCGATCTTGGGCGGTGGGTGCTTCGCGAGGCTTGTTGCTCGGCCGTCGAATGGAATACCGGGCGTGGCGCGCGCCACAGGGTGTCGATCAATCTTTTCGCGCGACAGTTTCAGTCGCGCGACCTCGCACTGACGGTCAAGGATGTCCTCGATGAAACCGGTTGTCGACCGGAATGGCTGGAGTTCGAGATTACGGAAAGTCTGCTGCTGGAAGAGGACGACTCGGTTCTGAACGCGCTTCTCGAATTTGAAAGCATGGGTCTATCGATCGCGATCGATGATTTTGGCACCGGCTATTCCGCACTCAGCTATTTGACCCGATTCCCGATTGATACGCTCAAGATCGATCGTACGTTCGTGCAGCGAGTCACGACGGATCGGCGCCATGCCGAACTCGTGAAAGCGATCCTTTCCATCGCACGTTGCCTCGGGCAGCGGGTCGTTGCAGAAGGCGTCGAAACCATAGAGCAGGCCGCCTTTCTCGATGCCCATGGATGCGAGATTGCGCAGGGCTTTCTCTACAGCGTGCCGCTGCCAAAGCCTGCCATTGCATCGCTTCCGCGCCATCTCGATCCAGGCGCTGCGTACACGGACAATCCGTAAGGGCGTGCGAGGCCCGACGAAATAAATTCCTTCCAGCTGTAACCGGGAAGCGCAACCGAGCGAACTAAGAGGCAGTCCTGTCGTTCTGGAGACAGATCATGTCCGTTCGGCTCGTTGCTATTGCGTTCTTTTTTCTCGTCGCGCCCGTCGTGGCGTCAGCCAGGCCGGTCGTGGTCGAGCTGTTCACCTCGGAAGGGTGCTCCTCGTGTCCTCCCGCGGATGCCTACCTGTCTGAGCTATCTCGCGAGCGCCGGGAGGTGCTTCCCCTCGCATTTCATGTGACGTACTGGGACGGCCTGGGCTGGCGCGACCCCTACTCGCTGGAAGCCGCCACGCAGCGCCAGGCCGAGTACAGCGCGCGTTTTGGTGAGAGCGCCTACACGCCCGAAATGGTGATCGACGGCCAGAAGGGACTGGTGGGTTCGAATCGACGTGCAGCCGAGGCGGCGATCGCGATCGCGCAGAAAGCGGATGAAGCAGGGGTGGATGTGAGTGGTGTGCGCCACGGCGGGACGTTATCAGTCATGGTGGGACGCGGCACCGGCCACGGTCGGGTCTTGCTGGTTGGCTATGACACCGGGCATGTCACCGACGTCGGGCGAGGCGAAAACACGGGGCGTACGCTCAGGGAGTCCAACGTCGTTCGCTCGATACAGGCCGTCGGCGAATGGACCGGCGCGCCGTTGAAACTCGAGCCTCCTTCGCCGGCCGGTGAACAGGCGGCAATCCTGATCCAGTCGACGGATGGTGCGATCATCGGCGCGGCGCGAGTGACCAACGGCGCGCCTTGAGCCGCCGGGGATGGTGCTAACAGGTCTTTCCATCGCCATTACTAAGGTGTGCTTTGTATATCGTCGAACGACGCTATGAGAGCAGAAGGAGTGCGCAGTGCAGTGGCAGTTCCCCTAACGAAGTCGTGTCTACCAGGCAAGGAGTTCGTCATGTCATTTGTCACGTTCGCTTCATCGTTTCCTTTGCGGACCATCGCGTTCGCCGCAGCGCTGGGATTCGCTTCAAGCAGCTTTGCGCAAGCCGCTTCAGAGGTCGATCCGCCCGGGGCCGTCTACGTCATGTCGAACCAGCCTTCCGGAAACTCGGTTCTCGTCTATGCTCGAGCCACAAACGGAACACTGACCTACGCGGCTACCTACCAAACCGGCGGAAAAGGAGCGGGCACGGGCGCCGATCCGTTGGGCTCGCAGGGCGCGCTGACGTTGGACTCGGGCTTTCTGCTGGCGGTGAATGCCGGCAGCAATGATGTTTCGCTTTTCGCAATCGATGGCAGCAAACTGACGCTGCTCGACAGAAAGCCGTCGGGCGGTCAGATGCCCGTCAGCGTGACGGTCAAGGGGCCGATCGCGTATGTGCTCAACGCCGGCGGCACGCCGAACATTAGCGGCTATTTTGTCGACGCACTCGGCAAGCGCCTCGTTGCGTTACCCGGCTCGCAGCGGCCGCTGGCCGGCGGAACCGCCGCCCAGCCGGCGCAAGTCAGGTTCGCACCGGAAGGCAACGAATTGCTGGTGACCGAAAAGGGCACGCAACTCATTGACACGTATTCTGTCGGCTTTACCGGCTACGCCTCGACATCGACCCCTCATGCCTCGAACGGCGTTACGCCGTTCGGCTTTTCCATCACGACACGCGGATATGCAATCGTCTCCGAGGCCGGGTCCGGTTCCGTTTCCTCATACGAAGTCGAAGACGGCAAACATCTCGAGTCGATCAGCGCGGCGATCCCGCTGGGCCAGGCCGCTCCTTGCTGGCTTGTCACGACCGGCGACGGACGTTTCGCCTTTACTGCCAATGCCGGTAGCGGCACGATCAGCAGTCTGCGCATTGCCGCGGACGGGAAGATCAACCTGCTCAATGCCGCTGCTGGTACGCTCAGCGCTCCGCTCGACATGGCGCTCAGCAGTCGGAGCAAATTCCTCTATGTGCGGGAAGGCAACGGCGCCGTAAGCGGCTTTCGCGTGATGCCCGACGGCACGCTCGAACCGATCGGTTCGGTGACCGGCGTACCGCCCGGAGCCCAGGGGATCGCGGCGCGCTAGGGGTGCGCGAGTCACGTCTGATCAAAGAGACGTTATAGAGGAGGTTTTCGAAATCCTCGCAATCGCTTGATTCTCTATGCAACTGGTTGCATTATCGACCTCGCCGTCATACAGCCAGTTGCATAAACATGACCAATCACTATCCCCATCTTCTGCGCCCACTCGACCTGGGCTTCACGACCTTGAAGAACCGCGTGCTGATGGGCTCCATGCACGTCGGTCTGGAGGAAGCGCCGAACGGCTTCGAACGTATGGCCGCGTTCTATGCGGAGCGCGCGCGTGGCGAAGTTGGGTTGATCGTGACCGGCGGCATCGCGCCGAACGAACGCGCGCGCCCCATGCATGGCGGCGCGATGTTGACGACAGAGGGGGAAGCCGAGCGGCACCGTACGATTACGCGCGCCGTTCACGCGGAAGGCGGCAAGATCGCGATGCAGATCCTGCATTTCGGCCGCTACTCGTACCAGCCGATGCTGGTCGCACCCAGCGCGCTGCAAGCCCCCATCAATCCGTTCACCCCTCACGCGCTGAGTGACGACGAGGTTGAAGAAACCATCGACGATTTCGTCCGCTGCGCAGCCCTCGCGCAACATGCCGGCTACGACGGCGTGGAGATCATGGGCTCCGAGGGCTACCTCATCAACGAATTCATCGCGATGCGTACCAATCATCGCACTGACCGCTGGGGCGGCAGTTACGAGAATCGCATACGTTTCGCGGTGGAGATCGTGCGCCGCGTGCGCGAGCGCGTCGGCCGCAATTTCATCATCATCTACCGGCTTTCGATGCTCGATCTGGTCGAGGGCGGCTCGACGCTGGAGGAAGTCATCCAGCTCGCACAGGCTATCGAGCAGGCGGGCGCCAGCATCATCAATACGGGCATCGGCTGGCACGAGGCGCGCATTCCCACCATCGCCACCAAGGTGCCGCGCGGCGCCTGGGCCTGGGTCACCCAGCAACTGATGGGGAAGGTCGCGGTGCCGCTCGTCGCCACCAATCGCATCAACACGCCCGAGCTCGCTGAACAGCTGCTCGCCGACGGCGCGTGCGACATGGTGTCGATGGCGCGCCCATTCCTCGCCGATGCCGAATTCGTGCGCAAGGCTCGCGAGGGCCGCGCCGACGAGATCAATACCTGCATCGGCTGCAATCAGGCTTGTCTCGACCATACTTTTGCTGGCAAGGTCACGTCCTGCCTCGTCAATCCGCGCGCCTGTCACGAGACGGAAATCGTCATCCGGCCCGCCGCGCAGCCAAAGCGCGTGGCGATCGTGGGTGCGGGTCCGGCCGGTCTCGCCTGCGCGGTGACCGCGGCCAGCCGCGGGCATGCCGTTACGCTCTTCGAGGCCAGCACCGAGATCGGCGGCCAGTTCAATATCGCCAAAAAAGTGCCGGGCAAGGAAGAGTTCAATGAAACGCTGCGCTACTTCCGCCGCCAGATCGAATTGACGGGCGTCGAGCTTCGCCTCGGCACGCGTGCGAGCGCCGAAGCGCTGATGCAGGAGGGCTTCGATGAGGTGGTCGTGGCAACCGGCGTTCTGCCGCGCGAGCTGCGCATCGAAGGCGCCAGCCATGCCAAGGTGCTGGGCTATCTGGACGTGCTGCGCGACGGCAAGCCGGTGGGATCTGACGTCGCCATTGTGGGGGCTGGCGGAATCGGCTTCGACGTGGCCGAGTACCTCGTGCACGAAGGCGAGTCCGCGAGTCTCGATCCGCAAAAATTCTTCGCCGAATGGGGCGTCGATACGAACTATGCCGAACGCGGTGGATTGCGTCGGGCGGTCGTGAGTCCGGCGGCTCGCAGCGTGCATCTGCTGCAACGCAGGCGCTCGAAGGTTGGCGAGAACCTTGGCAAGACGACAGGATGGATTCACCGGACGGCCTTGAAGGCGCGCGGCGTCGGCATGTCCTCCTCGGTGGAATATCAGCGCATCGACGACGATGGGCTGCACGTGAGCATCGACGGTGTGCCGCAAACCCTCGCTGTCGAGAACGTCGTGGTTTGCGCAGGACAGGAGCCGCTGCGCGAGCTGGCGGACCAGTTGCTGGCCGCCGGCCGCAAGGTGCACGTGATCGGCGGTGCTGCCGAGGCTGCCGAACTCGACGCCAAGCGGGCCATCCATGAGGGCACCACGCTTGCCGCTTCGTTGTGAGCGCGCTGCGTTTTCCCCAGGACCTGAAAACGGACCCGATATGACTGACGCCATACTCAATCTTTCTCCCGCTGTCGCGCGGTCCCTCGCGATCTGGCATGAGCTCGTGGACAGCAAGGATCTCAGCCGGCTGGAGCCCATCGTGCATCCGGAGGCCGTTTTTCGCTCGCCGATGGCGTTCAAGCCCTACGGTCCCGCGCCCGCCTTGCTGATGGCGCTGCGTACGGTGATCACCATTTTCGGGGACTTTACCTATCATAGGCAGTTCAGCAGTGCCGACGGGCTGAACGTCGTGCTTGAGTTCAGCGCGACCGTGCAGGACAAGCAGCTCAAAGGCATCGACATGATCCGCTTCGATGAGGCGGGCCTCATCGTCGAGTTCGAAGTGATGATCCGGCCGTTCAATGCACTGCAGGTACTGGGTGCCGAGATGGGCGCGCGTCTGGCTCATGTTCTCCCCGCGTATAAAGCCGCGAGCCATCCATGAACGATCAATACTTTCGCCTCAGTAACGAAGCCGGCATCGCGCATCTTCAATTGAACCGTCCCGACCGGCTCAATGTAATGGACCTCGCGTTTTATACGGGCCTGCGCGAAATGGTGCAGGCACTCGATGCGAGTGGCGAGGTCCGCGTGCTCGTCATCAGTTCGATGGGCAAGCACTTTTCGGCCGGCATGGATTTCGAGGTGTTCGCCAACATAGCGAACGACTTCGACACCCGCAGTCCACGCAAACGCCTCGGTTTTCAGCGCGCTCTCGCAGATCTGATGGACTGCTTCGACGTACTCGACAAGGCACGTTTCCCCGTTATCTGCGCCGTGCAGGGCGGATGCATCGGAGGCGGGCTCGACCTTGCCGTTGCTTGCGACATTCGCGTGTGCACGGCGGACGCCTTCTTCTGCCTGCAGGAAACGCAGATCGGCATGGTGGCCGATCTGGGCGTGCTGCAACGCCTGCCCAAACTCATTCCTGCGGGCGTGGCGCGCCAGATGGCGTACACGAGCGAGCGTTTGAGTGCCGAACGGGCGCTCGCCGTGGGGCTCGTCAATGCCGTGCTGCCCGACGCCGATGCGCTCCAGCACCATGCGATGGAGCTGGCCCGCAGCATCGCATCGAAATCGCCGCTGGCTGTGGCGGGGACCAAGACGGCGATGAACTTCGCCCGCGACCACGCAACCGCGGAGTCGCTGCAGCACATGGCCCTGCTTCAGAGCGCCATATTCGATACGGCGGACCTCTCCGAAGCCATCGCAGGCTGGCAGGCCAGGCGTGAACCGCGCTTCGATGGCTTGCCGCCGTTGCCTGACTGATCTCCCGCTCTCGCACTACGTCTGCCTATACTGGACTTCGTAAGTCAGTCACGCGAACCAGTACTGAAGAAGAGGCGCGTCATGTCGAGAACAAGCAAAACTCTGCTCGTCCGAATCGCATTGATCTGCGTGTGCAGCTGCCTCGCGAACGCCTCACGCGCGCAGGTGACGCGAATGGAGGTCATCCCGATTCCGTCCGTGACGCTCACGGACCAGGAATTTCTGAGCGGGCGCGAGGATGGCAAACCTGTTACGGTGGCTGGCGAACTTCGGCTTCCCCGAAACGGTGCTGACCGGCTTCCGCTCGTCATCCTGCTGCATGCGTCCGGCGGAATCGGCAGCAGCATCACCGACTGGGAGGAGTATTTTCTATCGCTCGGTGTCGCGACTTTCGTGATCGACAGCTTCTCCGGCCGAGGTATCGTCAACACGATCAACGATCAAGCGCAACTCGGCCGCCTGGCACAGACCGAGGATGCCTATCGCGCCATTGCGACGCTTTCGAAGCACCCGAGAATCGACCCGAACCGGATCATGCTCATGGGCTTCTCGCGTGGAGGGCAAAACGCGCTCTATGCAAGCCTGAGCCGGTTCCAGAAGATGCACGCCCAACCCGGCACCCAGTTCGCGGCGTTCGTCGCTTTCTATCCCGACTGTACCTCCACGTATCTCGAAGACGAGGATGTCGTTGGCAAACCTGTGCGTATTTTCCAGGGGACTGCAGACAACTACAATCCCGTCGCGCCATGCCGTGCCTATGTGGAACGTCTGAGAACGAAACTGCATGACGTCCAGTTGACCGAGTACGTCGGCGCCAGTCACTTCTTTGACGCGCGAGCGCTCAGGGAACCCCAGCAGCTATCGCAGGCGCAGACCACACGAAACTGCCGGACGGTCGAGGTCGAAAACGGACTGCTCGTCGACGCCACGACGAAGCAACCGTTTAGTTATAGCGATGCGTGTATCGAGCGCGGGACAACCATCGCATACGACGAGAACGCGGCGGCCAGTGCCAAAGAAGCCGTCGGCGGAATCGTCAGGGCCGTGCTGAAGCCATAGGTTCACTGTGACCGGGTCGAAGGCCGGGAGCTTCGCCAGTCCCGAAACGGCATTTCACATCGGGCGACGAAAGGTCGTGGCGCAAGCCCGTACTGCCGTCGGCCGCATAGAATTCGCGCGGTTTGGGTTCGAACCGCGATACGAATGGCCCGTCGCAGTGCCCGAAACGGGTGCGCCGCGACGCATATTAGTGCACGTTGTTACCGGCGCAGGGCGAAGAAACGCCTTCCACGCCACAAAGCCGTGCCTGGGTTCATTGGCACGCTTCTCGCTTTAAGGAGTGGGCAAGGAGCCGGCGCAGCATCCGGTTCAGACAATCTGGAAATGGACAGCTAGGGTTCCGGCCTGCTTCTCGCAGGTGCTGGTCCGAGAGCTGGCGACCTCAGGCGAGGTTACACGGCGGGATAAAAGCCCGGGAGAGAACGCGATGTTTGCGCTGCTCCCTGCCGTTGCTAACCGTCCCTTTCGAGGTCAACCTCATGCGCAAGCTCGTTCGCTGTCTTGGCATCGCCGCCGTCTCCCTCGCCACCTTCGCTTCAAGTTCCGTGTTCGCTGCGGGCCGCAGCGACTTCAAGGTTTGCTGGACCATCTACGCCGGCTGGATGCCGTGGGGCCAGGCAAAAACCCAGGGCATCATCTCTAAGTGGGCCACGAAGTACGGCATCAAGATCGATGTCGTCCAGCTGAACGACTACGTCGAATCCATCAATCAGTACACGGCTGGCAAGTTCGACGGCTGCGCAATGACCAACATGGACGCGCTCACCATCCCGGCTTCGGGCGGCGTCGATTCGACTGCGCTGATCGTGAGCGACTACTCGAACGGCAACGACGGCGTGCTCATGAAGGGCAAGGGCAGGCAGATCGCCGACCTGAAAGGCCAGCAGGTCAATCTCGTGCAGTTCTCGGTCTCTCACTACCTGCTCGCGCGCGCCTTGGAAAGCGCCCATATGAGCGAGCGCGATCTCAAGGTCGTGAACACATCCGACGCCGATATCTCGGGCGCATTCGCGACGCCGACTGTTCACAACGCGGTGACGTGGAACCCGATGCTCGCCGATCTGAAGGCGCAGCCGAACGTTACCGAAGTCTTCGATTCGAGCAAGATTCCCGGCGAAATCATGGACATGATGGTCGTCAACACGAAGACGCTGCAGGAGAACCCGGCGCTCGGCAAGGCACTGACCGGCGCATGGTTCGAGATGGTCGCGCTGATGCACAGCAATTCGGCGGCGAGCACCAGCGCGCTGACGTCGATGGCGAAGGCCTCCGGTACCGACCTTGCGAACTTCAGGGGGCAGCTGTCGACCACCGCGCTCTTTTACACACCTCAGGCGGCAGTCGCTTTCGTCACGAGCCCGGACATGCCGAAGATCATGACGCGCGTCGCGAAGTTCTCCTTTGACCACGGTCTGCTCGGCCAGGATGCAAAGAGCGCGGATTCCGTGGGCATGGCATTCGACAAGAATGTGATCGTCGGCGACAAGAACAACGTCAAGCTGCGTTTCGACCCGAGCTACGTCGAGATGGCGGCCGCGGGCAAGCTCTGAGACTGATTTCGAAGCCACAACCAGGCGGTCACCATGCGACTCATCAATCGACATCCGAGCCGGATCGGCAGCATGATGCTGCTCCTGCTGCCGTTCGTCGTGCTGTTTGCCGTGTATTTCACGGGATCTGCGCAGCGGCTCAAGCTCAATCCCGATGACAAGCTGCTTCCGAGCGCGGCGCAAATGAGCGATGCCGTGAGATTGGTCGCATTCACCGAAGACAAGCGCACGGGTGAATATCTGTTGTGGGACGACACGCTGTCGAGCTTGCGACGACTGGGTATCGGTCTCGTCGTAAGCGCGGTGATTGCACTGGTGGCCGCTATCGCGACCGGCTCGTTTCCGCTCGTCAGCGCAACGCTCTCGCCATTCATCACCGTCGTCTCGATGGTGCCTCCACTGGCCGTGCTGCCGATTCTTTTCATCGTCTTCGGGCTCGATGAGCTATCGAAGGTCGTGCTCATCGTTTTCGGCATCACGCCGATGATCATTCGGGACCTGCACGCCCGTGCCCGCGAGATTCCCGCCGAGCTGTGGGTCAAGGCGCAGACGTTGGGGGCCACGAGCTGGACGGTGATTCTGCGTCTGGTTTTGCCCCAACTCCTGCCGCGCCTGCTGGTGGCGATGCGGCTTTCGCTCGGAGCTGCATGGCTCTTTCTCATCGCCGCCGAAGCGATCGCATCGACGGACGGCCTGGGCTATCGCATCTTCCTCGTGCGCCGCTACCTCTCCATGGATCTGATTCTGCCGTACGTCGCCTGGATCACGCTGCTCGCGTGGCTCACCGATGAACTGCTTCGCCGCATCACGCAGTGGTCCTTCCCCTGGTACGGCGGAGGTGGGCGATGATCGAAGTCCGTAATGTATGGAAAGAGTACGGCGGCCAGGTAGTTCTGGAACGTTTGAATCTGACGATCCAGGAGGGCGAGTTCTGTTCGATGGTCGGCGCTTCCGGCTGCGGAAAGTCGACGTTTTTGCGGCTGCTGCTGGGTCAGGAGCAAGTGACGCGCGGCGAGATCCTGCTGGACGGTCAACCGCTGCCGGGCGAGCCGGATGCCCATCGTGGCGTGGTGTTTCAACGCTACTCGGTGTTCGAGCACCTGAGCGTATTGCGCAACGTGATGCTGGGACTGGAGCTTCCGAAAGCGAAGCTCACGGGCAGACTCTTCGGGGCGCAGCGGCGCGCCGCGCGAGACGAGGCGGCCGCCATGCTCGAGCGGGTGGGGCTCGGTGCGGCCTTGAACAAGTACCCGCAGCAACTCTCCGGCGGTATGCAGCAACGCCTCGCCATCGCACAGGCCCTGATGATGAAGCCGCGCGTCCTGCTGCTCGACGAGCCGTTTGGCGCACTCGACCCCGGTATCCGCAAGGACATGCACACGCTGCTCTCGGACCTGTGGCGCGAAGCGAAGCTGACCATTTTCATGGTTACGCATGACCTCAAAGAGGGCTTCACGTTGGGAAGCCGTGTGCTGGTTTTCGACAAGGTCCGCGTGGACCCCCAGGCGCCGGGTGCCTACGGAGCCCGTGTCACCTACAACATTCCACTCGACCGCAGCCGCGAATCGGTGTCCGCGGTGCATCTGGCGCGCGCGGCGGTTCAAGGCGCGTCCAGCATCGAAGCGGTCTCATGAAGGGAACTCGAACATGAAGTTATTGCTTGAAGAAACCGTACCGGGCGGGGGCCATACCTCGCTCATCGTGAAGCGCGGGCAATCGCTGCGCGTGACCGACCTGCACGGTGGCGCCAATGTCAGCGTCATGATGGTCAATGCAACGGAGAAGAGCGAGCGACTGAACCTCCCGGATTCGCTGAAGTGCCAGCACACTGCAAAGCTCACGACGGGGCACTGCCTGTACTCCGATATGGGGCGTGTTCTCGCTGCCATCGTCGACGACACATGCGGGTGGCACGACAGCATCGGCGGTGTCTCGAACGCCGACGAGGTCACGGCGCGGTACGGTGCTGGCCGTTATCAGGAACTGCGCAACGCGTTCTACCGGAACGGCACGGACAACTTGCTCGTCGAGATGAGTAAGTGGGGCCTCGAGATCTCAGACCTCCTGATGACGCTCAATCTTTTCAGCCGCGTTGATGTCACGAGCGAAGGAGAGCTGAATTTCGTGAGCCACAACTCGAAGGCCGGCGACTACGTCGAACTGTATGCGCCGATGAACACGCTTGTCGTGCTCACCGCGATTCAGCACCCGCTCGACCCGAACCCTGAATATGCGCCCAAAGCGGTGAAACTCGAATTGAGCGAGGCGCAGCCTGGCGTGGCTGAAGTGTGCCGTACCGCATGCGAGGAAAACGTGCGCGGGTTTATCAACACAGAGCGATTCTTTCTTTGAGCGGAGGCCACTTCATGATGAGCACGCTTGTCGTCAGCGACAAACAGCCCGAGAGCGCGGTCTACCGCGAGACGGTGGCCGCGGGTGAGCCCTGGCTTCACGAAGTGAAGGCGGGCCAGACACTGCGCATCGTCGATCTGGAGGGCAACCAGGCGGTCGATACGCTGTTCTACAGCCTCGCCGATCCGCGCGAGCGCTTTGACCCACAACGCACGCTGCGTCGGCAGAAAAGGCTCTACCTGACGGCCGGCTCGGTGTTGTACTCGAATTTCGGCAATCCGATGCTGACCGTCGTTGCCGATACCTGCGGACGCCACGATACGCTCGGCGGTGCCTGCGCACAGGAGAGCAACACCGTGCGCTATGCGCTGGGAAAGCGCTATATGCACAGCTGCCGCGACAACTTCCTGCGCGCTTGCGCGCATGACGGCCGCCTCTCGAAGCAGGACATCGGCGCGAACGTCAACTTCTTCATGAATGTGCCCGTGACGGCGGAAGGGGGCCTCACCTTCGAAGACGGCATTTCCGCACCGGGGAAGTACGTCGAGCTGCGTGCCGAGATGGACGTGATCGTGCTGATTTCCAACTGCCCCCAGTTGAACAATCCGTGCAACGCCTACAACCCGACGCCCGCGGAGCTGCTGATATGGGACTGAAGCATCTCCGCAGCTGGATCTCGTTCGCCATGCTCGTGCGCGCGGGACGTCATTTCACGCTCACGCGCGAAGCGCTGACTCAGGCAGATCGCTGACGCGAATACGGCCGTGGACGACCGCGGCTCGCATCTCCCACGGCGGGACGGCCCGCCTCTGAATCAAGATTCCTTCCATGTTCGAGAAGATTCTTATCGCCAATCGTGGCGCCATCGCGTGCCGGATTCTCAGAACGCTGCGCGAACTCGATGTCACCGGAGTCTCCGTTTTTGCGGAGGCGGATAGAGCGAGCCGTCATGTAAGCGAGGCTCCCGTCGCGCACTGCCTGGGCGACGGGCCCGCGGCAATGACCTATCTCGAGACGAAAAAAATCCTCGAGATCGCTCGCCGCGAGGGCGTGCAGGCCATTCATCCCGGGTATGGATTCCTCTCCGAGAACGCCGCCTTTGGCGAGGCTTGCGAAGCGGCAGGGATCGCGTTCATCGGGCCCACGCCCGCGCAGTTGCGCGCCTTCGGCCTGAAGCACACGGCGCGCGAAATCGCGGAGAAGGAGGGCGTGCCGATGCTCAGGGGCACCGGCTTGCTCGGTGACCTGATGGCGGGGCTGGAAGCGGCGGAAGTCATCGGCTATCCGGTGATGTTGAAGAGCACGGCCGGCGGCGGTGGTATCGGCATGCGTGTGTGCTGGAATGCAGCCGAACTCAGTGCGCATTTCGATGCCGTGAAGCGGCTCGGTGAAAACAATTTCAGCGACTCCGGCGTTTTCCTCGAAAAGTACATCGAGCGGGCGCGACATCTTGAAGTGCAGGTCTTCGGAGACGGCAAGGGCGATGCCATCGCACTCGGCGTGCGCGACTGCTCTGTGCAGCGGCGCAACCAGAAAGTGCTCGAGGAAACGCCCGCGCCGTGCTTGCCGGACGGGATTTCCGAGGCACTCTGTGCGGCTGCCGTGAAGCTCGCGAAGGCGGTGGACTATCGCTCCGCCGGCACCGTCGAGTTCGTGTACGACAGCGCCGCCGAGCAGTTCTACTTCCTCGAAGTCAACACGCGCCTGCAGGTGGAACACGGCGTAACGGAGCAGGTGTGGGGTGTCGACCTCGTGCGCTGGATGATCGAGCTGGCAGCGGGCACGCTCGAGCCGTTGCATGAACTCGCAGCGAAGCTGACGCCGCGCGGCCATGCGATTCAGGCGCGGCTCTATGCAGAAGACCCCGGCCGGGACTTCAAGCCCAGCCCCGGCCTGCTGACCGACGTCGCGTTCCCGCCAGCCGACGGTCGCGCGCTACGCATCGACACGTGGATCGAAGCCGGCTGCGAAGTGCCGCCGTACTTCGACCCCATGCTCGCCAAGGTGATCGCCTGGTCCCAGACTCGCGACGAGGCGCGCAGCGCGCTCAAGGACGCGCTCGAAAGCACGCGCATTTACGGCGTGGAGACGAACCGCGACTATCTGCGTCAGATCCTGGACGACAAGCCGTTTGCATCGGGCGAACCATGGACCCGGTGCCTCGAGGGACTCAAGTACGAGGCCAGTACGGTCGAAGTCGTCAGCGGCGGTACGCAGACGACGGTCCAGGATTTCCCCGGCCGTCTCGGATACTGGGCAGTCGGCATTCCGCCTTCCGGGCCGATGGATGATCGCGCCATGCGGCTGGGCAACCGCCTGCTTGGCAACGCCCCCGATGCCGCCGCGCTCGAAATCACGATGAGCGGCCCGACGCTGCGTTTCAATACCGACGCGGTCGTTGCCATCACGGGGGCGGACATTCCCGTACTGCTCGGCGACGTCAAGCAACCGTTGAATACGAGCCTCTTTGTCCCGGCAGGCTCGACGTTGTCGCTCGGCACCATTCGCGGCGCCGGCGCACGCGCTTATCTGTGCGTACGCGGCGGCCTGGACGTCGGCGTGTATCTCGGCAGCCGCAGCACCTTCACGCTCGGTCAGTTCGGCGGGCATGGCGGGCGCGCAATACGCGCAGGTGACGTACTTCACCTCTATCCGCTCGAGAATCCGCAGTTTGGCAAGACGCTGAATGCCGTGCCGAAGCTCGAAGACGTGCGGAGCCTCCGCGTGATCTATGGTCCGCATGGCGCGCCAGAGTACTTCAGCTCGCGCTACATCGAAAGGTTTCTGGAGACGGATTGGGAAGTTCACTTCAACTCGAGCCGCACCGGAGTGCGCCTGATCGGGCCGAAGCCGGAATGGGCACGCGAAGACGGCGGCGAGGCCGGACTGCACCCGTCGAATATTCACGATAATCCCTATGCGGTCGGCGCCATCGATTTCACGGGCGACATGCCCGTGATTCTCGGCCCCGATGGACCGAGTCTTGGCGGCTTCGTCTGTCCGGTGACCATCATCGAGGCCGACCTCTGGCACATCGGGCAACTGAAGGCCGGCGACAAGATCCGCTTCGTTCCGGTGGAGGTAGAAGAGGCGCGTGAAGCCGCACGTCAACGCGCCCGCGAACTGGAAAGCCTGGAGGTCGAGTCGAACGCGTCGACCTGCAAACGCTCGTCCCTGACCTCGCCCATCGTGCTCGACCTGGGTTCGGGCGGCGAGCGGCTCGTTGCGCGCGTGTCCGGTGACACGCATCTGCTGCTCGAGATTGGGCCCGCCGAGCTGGACCTCGTCTCGCGCTTTCGTGGACACGCGCTCATGCAGTCTCTCGAGGCCATGGCGCTTCCCGGCGTCGTTGATCTGACGCCTGGCATCCGTTCCCTCCAGATTCACTATCGACCGGAGCAGCTGGCGCTCGCGCAATTGCTGGATGTCGTACGTCAGGCGTGGGAGCAGGTCTTGCTGAAGAAGGATTTGCGCGTGCCGTCGCGGATCGTGCACATTCCGCTCTCCTGGGATGACCCGGCGTGCCAGCTTGCGATTGAAAAATACATGACCACGGTGCGCAAAGATGCGCCGTGGTGCCCGAGCAACCTCGAGTTCATTCGCCGGATCAACGACCTCGAATCCATCGATGCCGTCAAAGAGATCGTGTTCGACGCGAGCTATCTCGTGATGGGTCTCGGTGACGTCTACCTGGGTGCACCCGTTGCGACACCGCTCGATCCGCGTCATCGCCTCGTGACGACCAAATACAACCCGGCTCGTACGTGGACCGCGGAGAACTCGGTCGGCATCGGCGGCGCGTATCTGTGCGTGTACGGCATGGAAGGGCCCGGCGGCTATCAATTCGTCGGCCGCACGCTGCAGATGTGGAATCGCTATCGCAAGGTCGCGGATTTCGCCGGTCAGCACTATTTGCTGCGCTTCTTCGACCAGATTCGCTTCTACGAAGTGTCGGCCGACGAACTGCTTCGCATCCGCGCCGATTTTCCGCTTGGGCGTTATCCGTTGAAGATTGAAGAGTCGGAACTCTCGCTGCCGGATTATCAAGCGTTTCTCGAGAGCGAAGCCGACAGCATCGGCAAGTTTCGTTCGCGACAGCAGGCGGCCTTCCAGGCCGAGCGCGAGCGTTGGCGCGAAGCGGGCACCCCTGAAGAGGCAATCGAGGCACCGGACGCGGAGGACGCCCAACTGGCTCCGTTGGAAGACGGGCAGGTCTCCGTGGACTGTGAAATCGCCGGCAGCCTCTGGCAGGTGAAGGTGAAGACGGGAGACGTCGTTGCCGCGGGCGACGTATTGCTCATTGTCGAGTCGATGAAGATGGAGATTTCGGTGTTCGCCTCGTGTGCGGGGACCGTCGGCGATATTTACGTGGCCCCCGGCTCGCCCGTGCGCGCAGGGCAACGAGTCGCAGTCATTGAACGCCATTAAGTACAAGGACAGAAAATCATGCCGACATTCGATCTGCGGCTTTCCACGCTTCGCAGCGCGTATCGTGACGGGCGCCTCACGCCGCGCACGCTCGTGACTGAACTGCTCGGAAAAGCGAGCGCGCTGAATCCGGAGTTCAATCTCTTCATTCATCTACTGACCGAAAGCGAAGTCGCGCCATACCTCGACTGGCTCGAGAAGCAGGACTTCGAGCGTCTGCCGTTGTACGGCGTCCCGTTCGCGATCAAGGACAACATCGACCTTGCAGGAGTCCAAACGACCGCCGCGTGCCCCGGCTTTGCGTACATGCCAAAGGAGTCCGCGACGCTCGTCAGCCAGCTGATTTCGCTTGGCGCCATCCCGATCGGGAAGACCAATCTCGACCAGTTCGCGACGGGTCTGAACGGCACGCGTTCGCCATACGGCAAATGCCGCAACAGCGTGCATCCTGACTACCCGTCGGGTGGTTCCAGCGCGGGTTCATCGCTTGCCGTTGCATTGGGCGTGGCGAGTTTCGCGCTCGGTACCGACACGGCGGGGTCGGGACGTGTGCCTGCCGGCCTGAACAATCTCATCGGACTCAAGCCGACCAAAGGCATCCTGTCGACGGCGGGTGTCGTCCCGGCCTGCCGCACACTCGATTGCGTGACCTACTTCACGGCAACGGCCGGCGAGGCCAGTGAGCTTCTCTCATTGACCGCACAAACCGACGTTCGCGATGCATACAGTCGCAGAAACCCGCAATGGAACTCGGCAAGCGGGTTCGGCAAGCCTACCTCGTTCCGGTTCGGGGTTCCGGCGCGTCTTGAATTTGCGGGATGCGCTGAGAGTCCGGAATTGTTCGCAAGCGCGCGTGCGCGTCTGGAAGCAGCAGGCGGCGAGGCAGTGGAGATCGATTTCGAGCCCTTTGTCGAGGCCGCTAATCTCCTTTATCAGGGCCCGTGGGTTGCGGAACGCTACAGCGTGGCCGGAGAGTTGATGTCAGCGACGCCAGACGCCGTGCTTCCCGTTATTCGGAACGTGCTGGCCAAGGCGCCGGGCGCGACGGCGGTCGAACTGTTTCGCGCGCAGTATCGTCTGCAGGCGTTGAAGGCGATCTGCGATGCGGTGCTCGATTCATTGGACTTCGTGCTGACGCCGACGTATCCGCGCCCTGTGACGCTCGCTGAACTGGAGAAGGACCCGATTGGGCCGAACTCATTGCTCGGCTACTACACGAACTTCATGAATCTGCTCGATTACGCGGCCGTCGCCACGCCGACAGCGTTCATGAAGAACGGGCTCCCGTGGGGCGTGACGGTCTTTGGCCGCGCGTTCGCCGACCAGTATCTGCTGGGGGTTGCCGATGTGTTGCAGACGGCGAGTGGCATCGAATGTGTTGGCGGAAGCCGCCCGGAGCCTTCCGCCAGGCGAGTCGCGGCCAACGACCGGATTCGCGTCGCGGTGTGCGGTGCTCACATGCAAGGGCTGCCGTTGAACAAGGACCTGGTTTCGCGAGGCGCGCGACGCATGCAGGTAACGCATACGGCTGCCCATTATCGGCTGGCCGCGCTGCCGCCTTCCGCGGACGGCACCCGACGCCCGGGATTGTGGCGAGTTGCCGGGAACGGCTCCGAGATCGCGGTCGAAGTCTGGGACATGCCGAGCGTCGAGTTAGGCTCGTTCATGGCAACCGTGCCGTCTCCGCTGGTGCTGGGGAAGGTCGAATTGTCGGACGGCTCGTGGGTGACCGGCTTCTTGTGCGAACCCTATGGCGTGAAGTCGGGAACCGATATCTCCGGATTCGGCGGATGGCGTGCATGGCTCGCGAGCGAGCGCTAGCCCGATTGACCCTGCGAGATGGAACGCTCGTCGCGACATCCAGTGCACAACCTGTGTGCCAACGCCAGCGCCAGTCGTGCCCCGACCTCGGCGTTGTGTTTCACGATCGCGATGTTCGTCGCCAGACTGCGTCCACCCGTGAGTGCCGTGATGCGAGACAGAAGGAAGGGCGTCACGGCCTTACCTGTGATGCCTTGTGCCCTGGCCTCAGTCAGCGCCTGCTGAGTCAGCGCGTCGATCTCTGCGGACGGCATTGCTGATGCCTCCGGCACCGGCGTGCTCAACACTACGCCGCCCTCGAGGCCCAGGTTCCACTTGGTGCGGATGAAGCGCGCCTGGTCCGCTGCGTCGTCCAGCCGGAAGTCCGCCCGAAAGCCGCTATCGCGCGTGTAGAACGCCGCGAAATTGTCCTGCCCGCAACTGAGCACCGGCACGCCGTAAGTCTCCAGGTATTCCAGTGTGAGCCCGATGTCCAGGACGGACTTCGCACCGGCACACACCACCGCCACCGAGGTCTTTGCCAATTCCTGCAGGTCGGCCGAGATGTCGAAGGTTTCCTGCGCGCCCCGGTGCACGCCGCCAATGCCTCCCGTGACGAAGACCTCGATGCCGGCCAGCGCGGCACATATCATCGTGCCAGCCACTGTCGTGGCACCGAGCCCGCCGGCGGCCAGCACGGCCGGCAGGTCGCGGCGGCTAACCTTGTGTACATGCTCAGAGCGGCCGAGCAGTTCCAGTTGGTCGTCAGCAAGTCCGATGTGAATTCGCCCCCCGATCAGTGCAATCGTCGCGGGTTCGGCTCCCGTCGCGCGGACCAGGGCCTCCACTTCGCGCGCAGTGCGAATATTCTCCGGATAGGGCATGCCGTGAGCGATGATGCTCGACTCGAGCGCGACAAGCGGGCGGCCGGCGGCCTTTGCAGCGGCTACAGCCGCGCTGAACGTCAACCAGGAGTGTGCGAGGTCGGCAACCATGTCTTTGCGCCTTCGGGTATCGTGGACTCGAGTATGCCGCATGGGGACGCTTCACAGCGCATCGCTCGCCCGATCCACGTGCTCCAGACGAACGATCGGGCAGTCCGGGTTGCGGACAAACCCTGACCGGCGCATTGTTCACGGGAATCGAACTGAGGCTCGCCTTCGCGTGCCGATCCATTTGACAGGCGTCGTCATGTTGCAGGAACATTTTCTCTACTTTCCCAGGCGGCTGAGCATAACGACTGGCCTGGCCACGTCGACGATAGCCGGTGGCGGGAGGCGATCGGCTTCCTGCTCGCACCTTCCGGATCGGAATGGATGAGAACCCGCCCGATCCCGCCCCAGTGCGAACGCTTCTACATCCTCGACGCGAAGAACAGGCCTGTTGCGGTGTTCGACCGCAGCGAGTGGTCGCGCTGGATGGCCGAAAACGAATTGATCTTTCGCCGCACGCTGCTCGAAGAGTCCGGCGTGACGGTCACGACGCGATTTCGCGGTGTGACTGACGCGCGGACCGCCGAGCCCGCGCTCTTCGTGACGCGCATCGCCGGAATGCAAGCGCGAAAAGACAACGAGAGCTTTGGCGCAAGCACGCTCGGTGAGGCGCTCGAGTTGCACGAACGCATCGTGCAGAAGATCCTTCGGCTGCTGACCGGGCGATGATCGGCGTGCCCTGATCGTTGGCAAGCTTTTTGCGAGTGAGTCGGCGTATCCCCTTCCCGGTCATCTTCACCGACTGCACTCAAACGTCGGGAAGTGCGCCGGATCTTTGCCTATGCTTCCAGTGTGAGAGTGGCCTGATGCCAGGCTTGCGATTGCAGGGGAAAGGATATGCATGTTCGGACGGGTTTTGTCGGGTGCGTAGGCGACACGCCGCTGATCAGGCTCGCTCGTCTCAGCGACGAAACCGGCTGCGAGATTCTCGGTAAGGCCGAATTCATGAACCCGGGTGGTTCGGTGAAGGACCGGGCGGCGCTGTCCATTATTCTGGACGCCGAGCAGCGTGGCGAACTTAGGCCCGGCGGCACGGTAGTGGAAGGGACTGCGGGCAATACCGGCATCGGCCTTGCCCATATTTGCGCGGCTCGCGGCTATCGCTGTGTCATCGTTATTCCCGAGACCCAGTCTCCCGCGAAAATGGAACTGTTGCGCGTCCTGGGTGCGGAAGTCCACCCGGTACCGGCCGCCCCCTACAAGGACCCGAACAACTACCAGAAGATCGCCGGAAGGCTCGCGGAGGAACTGGACGACGCGATCTGGGCGAACCAGTTCGACAACCTTGCCAATCGCAAGGCTCACTACGAGAGCACCGGCCCAGAAATCTGGCGCGATACCGCTGGCACGGTCGATGCGTTCGTCAGCGCGACCGGTACTGGCGGCACCCTCGCCGGGGTGGCCCGCTTCCTGAAGGAGAAGAACCGCGATCTGTGGATCGTTCTCGCCGACCCGTACGGCAGCGGCTTGTACAGTTACGTGAAGACGGGCGAGATTCACGCGGAAGGCAGCTCGATTACCGAGGGGATCGGCTCCAGCCGCCTTACCGCGAACCTCGACGGCACGCCGATCGATGACGCTTATCAGATCGACGACCAGTCATGCGTCACCATGGTCTACCGATTGCTGCGCGAAGAAGGGCTCTATGTCGGCGGTTCGACAGGCATCAACGTCGCGGCTGCTGTCAGGCTTGCCCGGGAGATGGGGCCGGGGCATACGATCGTCACACTGCTGTGCGACGGCGGCGAGTTGTACCGCTCCCGCCTTTTCAATCTGGACTGGTTGAAACAAAGGGGCCTGGTCCCGGCGTAGACTGCCCGTCAAGTCTGGCGTCACCCATGTTCCCCTTGTGTTTATCTCGTGAGGAGGTCAAATGAGCACCAAGGACAAAGGCAACGTGCGCGCATTCGTGCAGACGGCCGAGCAGATCGGCGGTTGGGTGTGGGTTATCTCGCTCGTCGATTTCGATGCGCGCGAAGTGCGGCGCTCGCTCGTCGCCGAAGAGCCCTTTGCGACGGAGCGCGCGGCGAAAGACGCGGGCTACGCCCGTCTCGAAGCGCTCGCACACGATCAGTAGCTGCGCAGGGAGAGTCCCCATGGCCAGTCCACGAGGTGCACCGGCGTTCGATGTAACCGTCGACGCCGGCAGTTATCGTGTCGCGCGTCCTGATAACCCGCAACAGGTTATCGAACTACTGCGCGAACACAAGATTCAGATCGTCGACCTCAAATTCACGGATCTGCCCGGTCTCTGGCAGCACTTTTCGATCACGCTGCCCGAGGTGCACGAAGACCTCTTTGCCAACGGGATCGGTTTCGACGGTTCGTCGATCCGCGGATTTCAGGAAATTCAGGAATCCGACATGCTTCTCAAGCCGGATCCCACGACCACGTTCATCGATCACGTGAGCGAAACGCCCACACTCTCGATGATCTGCGACGTGATCGATCCGGTGTTGCATCAGCCGTACTCGCGCGACCCGCGCTACATCGCGAAGAAGGCCGAAGCCTACCTGAAGCAGACCGGCATGGCGACGACGTGCTATTTCGGGCCCGAGCTCGAGTTCTTCATATTCGATTCGATCCGTTTTGGCCAGGATGCCCATAGCGGCTACTTCTTTGTCGAATCTGCCGAAGGGGACTGGAATTCGGGCCGCGACGAAGGCGCGTATGGCGGCGGCAACCTCGGTTACAAGCCTCGCTTCAAGGAAGGATATTTCCCGGCGCCGCCGCACGACACACTGCAGGACATCCGCTCGACGATCGTGTTGTTGCTTCAACAGGCCGGCGTGCAGGTGGAAGTGCATCACCACGAGGTGGCGACAGCGGGGCAGAACGAAATCGACATGCGGTTTTCCACGCTTACGCGGATGGCCGACAACGTCATGATCTACAAGTACATCTGCAAGAACGTCGCGCGCCAGCACGGCAAGGTGGCGACGTTTATGCCGAAGCCGCTCTTCGCCGACAATGCGAGCGGCATGCACTGCCATCAAAGCCTGTGGAAGGACGACGAGAATCTGTTCTACGATGCGCATGGCTGGGCGCTTACGTCTGACATGTGTCGATGGTATATCGGCGGCCTGCTTAAGCATGCGCCAGCGCTGATGGCGTTCTGCGCTCCGACCACGAACTCCTACAAGCGCCTCGTGCCCGGATATGAAGCGCCGGTGAATCTGGCGATGTCACAACGCAACCGCTCGGCGGCCGCGCGCATTCCGATGTACTCCGATTCGCCGAACGCGCGGCGCGTCGAGTTCCGGTGTCCCGATCCGTCGGCCAATGCGTATCTCGCCTTCTCAGCAATGCTGATGGCCGGGCTCGACGGCATCGAAAACAGGACAGACCCAGGCGATCCGCTTGACGTCAACATTTACGACCTGCCCCCCGAGAAAGCGAAGGACGTCCGTCAGGTGCCGGGTTCGCTCGACGAATCGCTGAATGCGCTCGAGGCCGACAACGAGTTTCTGCGCAGAGGCGATGTCTTCACTGAAGATGTCATCGATACGTGGCTTGAGTACAAGCGCAAGCATGAGATCGACGCAATCAGGCTGCGTCCGCATCCGTGGGAGTTTTATTTGTACTTCGACGTCTGATCACACGTGCAACGCTGAGGGGAAGGGTGGGCGCAATAACTATAATGAATTGGGCGGCGCCCGCCTCGCGTGACGCGTTTTGTACTGCGGGGCATCGAGGTGGCTGCTTCGTTCCCCTTTGCGCGAGGCAAATCATGCAACGCCCTGATGCGATCCTCAAGCAGGTGATGGCGGCGTTCGAACGCGAATCGCACCTGAAACTCCACAATTTCCCCATTCACATCAGCCGCGACAGCGGTGCCTTGACGGTTGCAGGCGAAGTGCCGGACATAGCGTCCAAGAAGCGGTTTATTCGGTTGACCCGGACTTACAGCGACGGCGAACCCCTCATTGACCGACTGCGCGTCAGCGCTGAGCCGCCGATTGGCGACGGCGAGTTGCGCACGCGGATCTGCGAACGGATTTTGCGAACGGTGGAGTTCCGCAACTGTGTGATATGTGCGCGCGTGAAAGACCAGCTCGAAATGCTGCGCGGCACCATGGACCAGGCCGGCGAGGAGGGCGGCGGCGTTGTGGAGGTCACCGTGGAAGGTGGCGTCGTGACGTTGACGGGCCAGGTGATGAGCCTGTCGCATCGACGGCTCGCAAGCGTGATCGCGTGGTGGGTCGGCGGGTGCCGGGACGTGACGAATCTGCTGGAGTTGGTGCCGGCCGAAGCGGATGGCGACGAAGAGATTCACGAGGCCCTCGCTCTCGTGCTCGAATCCGATCCGCGCGTTCACGCAGAACAAATCACAATCAACGTGGAGAGCAAGCGGATTACGCTTGCGGGGCGTGTAGCGACCGAAGCTGAGAGGCGCCAGGCAGAGATGGATGCGTGGTGTCTGGACACCGTAGGAGGCGTGGTCAACCGGATCGAGGTGCGCGCCTGAGTGTGAGTCGTCGCCATCGCGAAATTCCCCGGCATCGGGCGATCACAGGATCTGATAGCCGCATGGTGGCTGTGCGCGTACCTGCGGGTCATGGCGCTGCTCACTGCTGGGCAGCAAGCAGTTCGGCGGCAGCGGTCGGCTTCCCGAGGAAGCACCCAAAACCCAATGGCGCGTTCCGGGCTGTCCGCCATGCACCCCTCAGGCATCGCTGGGCGAGCGCTCAAATGCCCGAGCGAGTCGCAGGCGGTAGCACGGCTGCAGCATGGCGGACTTCCACCGCGATCGACCGCAACGGAGCTTCGGCAATGAAACGGTCGAGCAGTTCGCGCACATCGTAATCGATGTAATCGGCGCGCGAGGTGTCGACAATCACTGTCGCGCGATCCGGGATGTGAGCGAGCATCTGCTTGAGCGGCACCTTGCCTAAAAAAGATACGTCCTTGCGAAAGGAGACCAGGAAATGATCGTCGTGCCGCGCGAGCGCGATCGGCCGATGCAGATTCGCCCACAGCGCGAGCCCCGCGCTGCACAGCACGCCGAGCATGATCCCCGTGAGGAGGTCGGTGGCGAGCACGCTGGCGATCGTAACGATGAATGGCGCGAACGGCGCCGCGCCTTGTTTCGCGAGCGCGACGAACAACGAAGGTTTGGCGAGCTTGAGGCCGGTGTGAATGAGGATGGCCGCAAGACTCGCGAGCGGAATCATGTTGATCACGTCGGTGAGTGCAAACACGCTGACGAGTAGCAGCACGCCGTGCACGATCGCAGAGAGCCGGCTTTGCGCGCCGGCATGCACGTTTGCCGAGCTGCGCACGATGACCGAAGTAATGGGTAGTCCGCCGATCGCGCCGGCGACGATATTGCCGACCCCTTGCGCCTTGAGTTCACGGTTGGGCGGCGCGGCGCGCCGCTGCGGGTCGATCTGTTCGACCGCTTCGAGGCTCAGCAGCGTCTCGAGACTTGCAACGATGGCGAGCGTCAGGGCGACGATCCAGATCTCCGGGTCGGCAAAGCGCGCGACGCTCAGCTCGAATTCACCGAACTGAAGAGCGTCGCCGAGGGCCGCAAATGATTCGATGGCAGGCAGTGCCACGCGTTGTTCGACCGGCAACGCGAATGCCGAGCCGAGCGAGCCACAAACCAGCGTCGCGCTAACGCCCGCAAGCACGACGACGAGCGGTGCGGGCACGAGCCGCACCAATGTGAAGCGTCGCAATGCGCGTGTTTCCCAACCCGCGAGAATGGCGAGCGAGATCACAGTGACCATGCATACGATGGGCGAGATCGACTCGAGCGCGTGAGTGAGAGACCCGGTCTCGTTGCCCGACGTCAGTCCGAGCGCGAGCGGGATCTGCTTGATGACCAGCATCAGGCCAATGGCGGCGAGCATGCCCTTGATGACGGGTGTGGGCACATACGAGGCGAGCCGCCCGGCTTTGAGCATGCCAAAGCCGAACTGCAGCACACCGGCGAGCAGCACAGCAATCAGGAATGCAGAGAAACTGCCGAGGCGCGCGATGCCATCCACGACGATCACGACGAGGCCAGCGGCGGGGCCGCTCACGCTCAGGCGCGAGCCGCTGAGCGCGGCGACGACGATGCCGCCGACAATACCGGAAACGAGGCCGGCCAACGGCTCGGCCCCAGAAGCCCTGGCAATGCCGAGGCATAGCGGCAGGGCGACGAGAAAGACGACGGTGCCGGCGGCGAGGTCACGCGCAAGCGCGGACAGTGAAGCTTTCGAAGTCATGATGGAAGCGGGTAGAAAAGAAGGGTGGAGGACTCGACGGCGGCGGTCCTGACGCGACTTGAGGCGTGCGCCTCAAGCGTGCGTGGGCTGTGCAATGCGCAATGGATTAGCACAGGCCGCGGCGGTTGCTTTCGCTGAACCAACGTCGTAGCCCGACGCGAGTTCACGCAGCTGGCCGTCGTTCAGCGAAAAGATCCAGCCGTGCACGAGCGGCGCGGGTTCGCCCTCACGTACGAGCGGATGCTCGCGCAGCAGGCGCACCTGTTCGATCACGTTCAGTTCGGCAAGGCGGTTGATGCGTGCCTCTTCCGATGGCAGGCGCGCCAGCGTCGAGCGGTGCGTTTGCGCGAGCGCGCAAAGCGGCTCGATGCGACGGTTCACATGGGGCAGGGCGTCGGCGGGCGGTAGCAGCGAGGCGCGTACGCCGCCGCAGCCGTAGTGCCCGCAAACGATGATGTGCGCGACTCGCAGCACACGCAGCGCGTATTCGAGCACGCTCATGTTGTTGTCATCGTCGGGATGGAAAAGGTTCGCGATATTGCGGTGAACGAACAAGTCTCCGGGCGCGCAGTGCGTGACGCTTTCGGCGGGCACGCGGCTGTCGGAGCAGCCGATCCACAGCACCTGGGGCTTTTGCCCTGTGGCAAGCGTGCTGAAGAATTGGATCGCGCCGGGCGATTTCCTGTGCCCAGGCGACGTTGGCAACGAGCATACGTTTCGGCAGATTCATGGGTCGAGGCTCCGTTGAAGGTGGCGGCTTCGCTCAATCCTTACGTATACCTTTCTATCAGAAATCAGCCTGTCGGTTTCGAAAAATAAATCGGAACAATGCGCGGCGAATATAAAAAAATCTATGGTCACCCCCGTTTTTGCAACCTTGATCGTTGACGTTGTGGTTGGCTTGCCTAAATCTATCCGGCGTCGTTGTGGGGATCACTCCCCGCGCCACGATGAGAGTCGCGCCTGATGG
>NZ_JBFRCN010000055.1:0-67182 GCF_040965835.1 Paraburkholderia sp. BR10872 | reverse complement strand
TCTGGTGGGTGATGACGGCCGGCGCGCGCTTCGCGGCGCGCAGGATCATGCGCACGTCGTCGCGCCAGTGGGGATGATGGAAATCGTGGATGCGCACGCCGATGCGGCCGAAGCGGTCGTCACGGGTTCGCGCTTCATCAGCACGACGGCGATGAGCGCGGCGTGCAGCGCGACCACGATCGCGCTCGCGGTGACGACACGGCGGTTGATGCGAACGGAGGGAGACGGCAGCGTGCCAGCGGTGGTTTGGAAAGCCTGCATGTTTAGCGTGGCTGCCATGCGGACGACGGCGCGCAGGCAAACCTACGCGTCGTGTCGGGCAGCTTTATTTGCGAAAGATCAACAGCGAGATGCACAACGTCGTTACGAATCCGAGCAGCAATTCCATCACGACCTCCTTTGAGGGGTACGAGCGGTAGCTGGCTGGTCGGGAGACGGGCTTGCTGTCGGCGGCGATTTGACGTCCGCGGCGCGTGGCGCCTGAGGCACCTTTGGCTAAACGGGCGGACGGGGCGGACGCGCATCGGTGGCCGGATGCGCGTCATGGCTTCAGGCAGCCTTGCGCTCGTAAAACGTGAGCGGAACCGCATGGGGGACCACGGCGGGGTGCGCCGGTTGCGTGACCCCGCAGCGGCTCGCACAGACACCGCTTTGCGCCATCACGTCACGAACGGATTCTTCGCACTTGCCGCAGCAGGTCGCGACGCCGAGTTCGAACTGCAGCTCGTCGAAAGAATCCATGCCTTCCTGGATGGAGGCGCGGATCGTCCGGTCGGAGACGGATTTGCAAACGCAGACAATCATGATGGACCGCAATAGAGAGAGTTAATGCGAATTATTATCATTATGTTTGCTGGGTTTGGCAAGCGCGTAGGCGGATTTTTTGTAACAAAACCGGATGCTTAGCAGGGGTTTTGCTTTGCGTCAGGAAAAGGCAAGCCTTTGTAGAGCGCTCGTCAAGGCGTTTGACGGGCCCGCTAGCGGTTAGCCGTTGCGTGACTGTCAGCAGGATTGAGCATTGCCGCGGGAGCTCACCAGGAGACTCCTGGCAGGAGCCAAGCGGAACGAGGCGGGTGAGTCAGATAGGCGGAAACGGGGTTGAAACGCGCTCTTCCGGGCGAGGCGCGAATCGCGAACTTCGTATCACGCGCGGTGTGAGGCGCCGGTGCGTCAGGCGGCGTTCGCTTCCAGTTCCCGCGAGCGGCGCGAGGGGATGACTACGCGCTCGACAGGGGCGTCGAGACCCAGCAGCGCGGCCGCCAGTTCGTGCAGGTGCGCGCCGTCGCTCGTCGAGCAAAAGCGAATCTCGTCGCCGCCCGCGCCGGCAGGCTCGCCGCTAGCGCGCAGGCCGTGCTGGTCGAGCACGCGTTCGAGCTGCCGCGCGATGGCGACGCTCGTGTCGACGAGCGTCATCCGTTCCCCGACGATCGAGCGGATCGCCGTGTCGAGAAACGGGTAGTGCGTGCAGCCGAGCACGAGCGTGTCCGCGCCCGCGTCGAGCATGGGCTCGACGTATGCGCGCAGCAGCGCGAGCAAGTCGGCCGAACCGATGTCGCAGCGCTCCACGGCCTCCACGAGGCCATGGCCCGGCTGGCACAGCACGCGCAGGTCGGCTGCGTGGCGCTCCACGAGCGCCTGAAAGCGCGCGCTGCGCAGCGTGACCTGGGTGGCGAGCACACCCGCTACGCGCGATTTGGAAACCAGCGCCGCCGGTTTGATCCCCGGCTCCACCCCGATGAGCGGGATGGAGAGCCGCTCGCGCACGAGCGCGATGGACTGCGCCGTCGCCGTGTTGCAGGCCACCACCAGCGCCTTCGCGCCCTGCGCCACGAGCCATTCGCAGATCGCGAGCGTGCGGTCGGCGATGAAGTCGTCGTCGCGCTGGCCGTAGGGGGCGTAGCGCGAGTCGGCGGCATACACTAGCCGCTCGGCGGGCAGTAGCGCACGCACGGCGCGCAGCACCGACAGGCCGCCGAGGCCAGAGTCGAAGATGCCGATGGGCGCAGCGCTGGATGAGGCCGGAAGGTTCACGGGGATGGGCGCAATAGGGTTGAGGCGCACCCGCAAGGCGGACGGATGCGCGCGGGCGCGAGGCGCGCGATCAGGATTCTACCGAACCCATGGCCGACTGCTGGTAATTCTGGATGCCGATCTTGCCGATGAGGTCGATCTGCGTTTCGAGCCAGTCGATGTGCTCTTCGGTGTCTTCGAGAATCGTCACGAAAATCTCTCGCGAAACGAAGTCGCGCACCGATTCGCAATAAACAATGGCTTCCTTGCAGGTGGACTGGGAAATCTGTTCGAGCTTCAAATCGCACTCGAGAATTTCCCTGGTTTCTTCGCCAATCAACAACTTATGCAGGTCCTGGAGGTTCGGCAGACCGTCGAGCATGAAAATACGCTCGATGAGCATATCGGCATGTTTCATTTCGCCGATCGATTCGTCATATTCATGCTTGCCGAGTTTCTCGAGGCCCCAGTGCTTGTACATGCGGGCATGCAGGAAATACTGATTGATAGCCGTGAGCTCGTTCTTGAGCTGCGCGTTCAGATATTCGATGACCTTCTTGTCGCCTTGCATAGTCTTTCCTTTCTTTGTGGGGCGGTGACTGGTTTCCAACAATAAACGCTCAATACACAAAAGCCAAGGCCGAATCCACATTGAATTGCGGTGTATATCGGTGATTTACTCAGTGCTGGGAACTAATCTCAGTACGCCTCGCGTGATGCAAAAAAAACCGGGGCGCGCGGCCCCGGTTTTTAAACAGGCATCAGGCAGACATCAAACCGTGGCGACCGGAATCTTGCCGATCTTCGCCTGCCATTCGGCGGGGCCGGTCTTGTGGACCGAGGTGCCCGACGAATCCACGGCGACCGTCACCGGCATGTCCTGGACGTCGAACTCGTAGATGGCTTCCATGCCGAGGTCTTCGAACGCGAGGACCTTCGAGCCGCGGATAGCCTTCGACACGAGGTAAGCCGCGCCGCCCACCGCCATCAGGTAAGCCGCCTTGTGCTTCTTGATCGCCTCGATGGCGACCGGGCCGCGCTCGGCCTTGCCGACCATCGAAATGAGGCCCGTTTGCGAGAGCATCAGCTCCGTGAACTTGTCCATGCGCGTGGCCGTGGTGGGACCTGCCGGCCCGACCACTTCGTCGCGCACCGGATCGACCGGGCCGACGTAGTAAATCACACGGTTCTTGAAGTCCACCGGCAGCTTCTCGCCTTTCGCGAGCATGTCGGCGATGCGCTTGTGCGCCGCGTCGCGGCCCGTGAGCATCTTGCCCGAGAGCAGGAGCGTCTGGCCCGGCTTCCACGAAGCGACTTCTTCCGGCGTGAGCGTGTTGAGGTCGACGCGCTTGCTCGTTTCCGTGTTCGGTTCCCAGTTGACCTTCGGCCATGCGTCGAGCGAGGGCGCATCGAGCTTTGCCGGGCCCGAGCCGTCGAGCACGAAGTGCGCGTGGCGCGTGGCGGCGCAGTTCGGGATCATCGCGACGGGCTTCGAAGCCGCGTGCGTGGCCGTGGCCATGATCTTGACGTCGAGCACGGTGGCGAGACCGCCCAGGCCCTGGGCGCCGATGCCGAGCGCGTTGACCTTCTCGTGCAGTTCCACGCGCAGCTCTTCGATCCAGTCCTTCGGGCCGCGCTTGATGATGTCCTGGATGTCGATGGATTCCATGAGCGATTCCTTCGCCATCAGCATCGCCTTTTCGGCGGTGCCGCCGATGCCGATGCCGAGCATGCCCGGCGGGCACCAGCCCGCGCCCATCGTCGGCACGGTCTTGAGCACCCAGTCGACGATCGAGTCGGAGGGGTTCAGCATCACGAACTTCGACTTGTTCTCCGAGCCGCCGCCCTTGGCTGCGACCTGCACATCGACCTTGTCGCCCGGCACGATCTCGTAGTGGATCACGGCCGGCGTGTTGTCCTTCGTGTTCTTGCGGCCGCCTTCGGGCGGGCTCACGATCGAGGCGCGCAGCACGTTGTCCGGGTTCAGGTAACCGCGGCGCACGCCTTCGTTGATCATGTCGGTCACGCCCATCGTGGCGCCGTCCCAACGCACGTCCATGCCGACCTTCACAAAGATCGTGACGATGCCGGTGTCCTGGCAGATCGGGCGACGGCCCTCGGCGCACATGCGGCTGTTGGTGAGGATCTGCGCGATCGCGTCCTTCGCGGCCGGGCTCTCTTCGAGTTCGTAGGCGCGGCCGAGCGCCTCGATGTAGTCCTGCGGATGGTAGTAGCTGATGTATTGCAGCGAATCCGCAATGCTCTGGATGAGGTCTTCCTGTTTGATGACGGTCATGGCTAGCTTCTGTGGGGGCGGGTGTTTTGAATCATGTCTGCCGTGTGCGCGGTTCAGTCGGATTCGGCGTGCTCGGGAACCGCTCGACGCGCAGCGGCGTGCCCGCCTGGCGCTGGATGGCGCGCGGCGAGCTCCTGATAGTGTTCGGGGTGCGTATGCGTGGTGATGCGGTCGATCCACGCCATCACTAGCGCGGAGGCGAGGAACGCCACGTGGATGATCACCTGCCACATCACCGTATGCGCCGAAGCGGCGTCCGGATTGATGAAGGTCTTGAGCAGGTGGATCGACGAAATGCTGATGAGCGCCATGGCGAGCTTCACCTTGAGCACGCCGGCGTTCACGTGGTCGAGCCATTCGGGCTCGTCGGGATGGCCTTCGAGATTCAGGCGCGAGACGAAGGTCTCGTAGCCGCCCACGATCACCATGATGAGCAGGTTCGAGATCATCACCACGTCGATCAGGCCGAGTACGGCCAGCATGATGCTCGTTTCGTCGAGCGTGGTGGCGTGGCTCACGAGGTGCCAGACCTCCTTGAGGAACAGCACGCAGTACACGGCTTGCGCGACGATCAGGCCCAGGTAGAGCGGCACCTGCAGCCAGCGGCTCATGAAGATGATGCTGGGCAACGGACGCATGCGGCGACGGGCTTTACCCGGGGCGGCGGCGGAAGGCGGCTGGGGGCGTGCGGCGGACATGGGCAATCACGATGGCGAATTCGGGCGGGGCTGCCTAAGTGGGCTGCCTAAGCGGGGCTGCTCAAGCGGGGCCGTCTGGTTAGGGCCAGAAGGCGCGCGCGAGGGGCCGGGCGGGCGCTATTGTACAGCGTCGCAGGAAGGGCTCGCCGGGATTGCGGCAGCGCCGCCCGCGCCCGATACTTTCAATCGCATTACGGAATGGTCACGAGGCCACCGGCGGCAGGCGCCTGATCTTGAGGCTCGCGAGGCCGATGCCGACCACCACGCAGGCGAGGGCGATGCCGTGCGCGGGCGTGGGGCGCTCGCCGAGAAACGCGATGCCGTACACGGCTGCCGCGACCGGCAGCACGGCCGTGAACACGCCGGCGATGCTGCCCGGCACATGGCGTATGCCCATCATCCAGAGACAGAACGAGAACACGCTTGCCGAAAGTCCGTACCAGAGCGCCAGCCACCAGATGCCCGAAGGGACGCTCGCGAAATCGAACGACAGTGCGCCCGGCAGACCCACGGGCAGCATCAGCAAAAGCCCGAACAGGTGTGTGTACGCGCAGATGTCGAGCGGCGCGAGCGTTTGGGTGAGACGGCGCGACAGGATCACATAGAGCGATTCGCAGCACACCGCGCCGAGCACCATCAGGTTGCCGATCAACGAGCTGGCGCCGGTGTCGCCACCGCCGCCCACGTGCGCGAAATTGATGACCGCGATGCCCGCAATGGCGAGCACGATGGAAGCGAGTGCGCGTGCGTCGGGGCGCTCGCGCAGGAAAAGCCAGGAGAAGAGGGCGACCACGGCGGGGATCGTGCTCGTGATGACGCCGGCCGCGACCGCGCTCGTGCGATGCACGCCGCCGAGCATCAGCAGCGTAAACCCGAATGTCCCAAACAGCGCCTGGAGGAACAGATTGATCCATTCGCCGCGCTTCACCTGTTGCATTTTGGAGCGACGCAGGAGCGGGCCCAGTACCGCGAGCGCGATCACGAAGCGCAGCAGCGCGAAGAGGGGAACGGGAATGAAGGCGACAATCGATTTGCCGATGCCGACGTTGCTGCCCACGAGCAGCATCGAGGCAATGAGAAACAGGGAATAGCGATTCAAGCTGGAATCCGGGTGCGCAGTTCAGTTAGCATTCTAAATGTCTGCTTACTTGCGTGCCATGGCGCGCCGCTGCGTGGTCTGCATGGGCGCGCGTAAGTGGCTGGTAAGTTGCTACGCTTAATCTTGCCGGCATGGGTAGTTTGCGAAGATCGCGCACGATCGTGCCTGTATCGCGCGCCCATGCATGCCGGATGCCACAATGGCGGCTCCCGGCGCAAGCCAATAGCGCCGTGCCGCATGCGGGCGGCGGCGCACGGAGACGGCGCGCACGGGCATTGAAGATGCTCATGCGTGTCCACGAGTTTGACGTTTCATCTTCACCAAGGGGTTGTCGATGTCTGCGATTGAATCGGTTCTTCAGGAACGCCGCGTCTTTGCGCCTTCCGAGCAAACGGTAGCTGGCGCCACGGTGTCCGGCATGGACGCATACAAGGCGCTGTGCGCCGAAGCCGAACGCGATTACGAAGGCTTCTGGGCGCGCCTCGCGCGCGAAACCCTGAGCTGGCAAAAGCCCTTCACGAAGGTGCTCGACGAATCGAAGGCGCCGTTCTACACATGGTTCGAAGACGGCGAACTCAATGCCTCGTACAACAGCCTCGACCGCCACGTCGAGGCGGGCAATGGCGAGCGCGTCGCGATCGTCTTCGAAGCCGACGACGGCACCGTCACGAACGTCACCTACAAGGACCTGCTCGCGCGCGTGTCGCGCTTCGCCAATGCGCTGAAGAAACGCGGCGTGAAGAAGGGCGATCGCGTGGTCATCTACATGCCGATGTCAGTGGAAGGCGTGGTCGCGATGCAGGCTTGTGCACGCATTGGCGCGACGCACTCGGTCGTGTTCGGCGGCTTCTCGTCAAAGTCGCTCAACGAACGCATGGTCGACGTGGGCGCGGTCGCGCTCATCACCGCCGACGAACAGATGCGCGGCGGCAAGGCGCTGCCGCTGAAGAACATCGCCGACGAAGCGCTCGCCATGGGCGGCTGCGAAGCGGTGCACAGCGTGATCGTCTACAAGCGCACGGGCGGCAAGGTTACATGGCACGAAGGCCGCGACCAGTGGATGCACGAGCTTTCGGCAGCCGAGAGCGACACGTGCGCGCCGGTGCCGGTGGGCGCGGAACACCCGCTCTTCATCCTCTACACGTCGGGCTCGACGGGCAAACCGAAGGGCGTGCAGCACAGCACGGGCGGCTACCTGCTGTGGGCCGCGCAAACGATGAAGTGGACTTTCGATCACAAGCCCTCGGACGTGTTCTGGTGCACGGCCGACATCGGCTGGATCACGGGCCACAGCTACATCGCCTATGGCCCGCTCACGATCGGCGCGACCCAGGTCGTGTTCGAAGGCGTGCCCACGTACCCGAACGCCGGCCGCTTCTGGGACATGATCGCCAAGCACAAGGTCACGGTGTTCTATACCGCGCCCACGGCGATCCGCTCGCTCATCAAGGCATCCGAAGCCGACGCGAAGGTGCACCCGAAGAGCTATGACCTTTCTTCGCTGCGCATTCTCGGCACGGTCGGCGAGCCGATCAATCCCGAAGCGTGGATGTGGTACTACGAAAACGTGGGCGCCAAGCGCTGCCCGATCGTCGACACGTGGTGGCAAACCGAAACCGGCGGCCACATGATCACGCCGCTGCCGGGCGCGACGCCGCTCGTGCCGGGTTCGTGCACGCTGCCGCTACCGGGCATCATGGCCGCGATCGTCGACGAAACCGGCCAGGACGTGCCGAACGGGCAGGGTGGCATTCTCGTCGTGAAGCGTCCGTGGCCCGCGATGATCCGCAACGTCTGGGGACAACCCGAGCGCTACAAGTCGGGCTACTTCCCCGAGGAACTCGGCGGCAAGCTGTATCTGGCCGGCGACGGCAGCGTGCGCGACAAGGACACGGGCTACTTCACGATCATGGGCCGTATCGACGACGTGCTGAACGTCTCGGGCCACCGCCTCGGCACGATGGAGATCGAGTCGGCGCTGGTCGCGAACCCGCTCGTGGCCGAAGCCGCCGTGGTGGGCCGCCCCGACGACACCACCGGCGAAGCCGTGGTGGCGTTCGTGGTGCTCAAGGCCACGCGTCCGCAGGGCGACGAGGCCGTGAAGCTCGCCAACGATCTGCGCGCCTGGGTGGGCAAGGAGATCGGGCCGATCGCCAAGCCCCGCGACATCCGCTTCGGCGAGAACCTGCCGAAGACGCGCTCGGGCAAGATCATGCGCCGTCTGCTGCGCTCGCTCGCGAAGGGCGAGGCGATCACGCAGGACGTCTCCACGCTGGAAAACCCGGCGATTCTGGACCAGCTCGGCGAATCGCTCTAAACGCCGAGGCTCGCGCGGCGCCTTGCCTGGCGCCGCGCGCCGCATCGATCCCCGCATTGCCCCGGATTGCCGGCCCTACGCGTTTTTGCTACACAGGCGCATGGCCGCGCCACACACGACTCCGCAGAACAATCTCAATCCATTGCCTGAGCCACCTCCGGTGAGCGAGGCGATGGCGCGCGCGCATCGGCGCTACTGGCGCTTCAATCTCGCGCTGATCGCCGTGCTCATGACGATTGGCTTCCTGGTCTCGTTCGTCGCGCCGCTCTTTGCGCGGCAGCTCGCCGACCTGCGCTTCGCAGGCTTCAGCCTGCCGTTCTACCTCGGCGCACAAGGCGCGATCCTGCTCTACGTGCTGCTCGTGGCGATCTATATCGTGCTGATGCAGCGCGCCGACCGCGTACTGCAAGCCGCGCTCGAAGCCGACATCGCCATTCGCGAAGCCAGCAAGGCACAGCAACGATGAGGCTTGCGCACCGGCTCATACGCTCCTATGCGTTGTACACGCTCGGCTTTCTCGCCTTCGTCTACGTGATGTGGCGTATCGAGCTTTCCACCGGCCCCGGCATGTGGATCGGCTATGTGTTCCTGTTCGTGCCGATCGCGGTATATGCGGTGATCGGGCTGCTTTCGCGTACTTCGGACCTCGTCGAATACTACGTGGCGGGGCGGCGTGTGCCGTCGTTCTTCAACGGCATGGCGACGGCCGCCGACTGGCTTTCCGCGGCGTCGTTCATCGGCCTTGCGGGTTCGCTCTACGCGAGCGGCTACGACGGCCTCGCTTACCTGATGGGGTGGACGGGCGGCTACTGCCTCGTCGCCTTCCTGCTGGCGCCGTATGTGCGCAAGCTCGCGCGCTACACGATCCCCGACTTCCTCGGCACGCGCTTTTCGAGCAACCTCGTGCGTGCGCTCGCCGTGCTCGCGACCATCCTCTGCTCGTTCGTCTATCTCGTCGCGCAGATCCAGGGCGTGGGGCTGATCGCCACGCGCTTCATCGGCGTGGATTTCGCCATCGGCATTTTCTGCGGGCTGGCGGGCATTCTCGTGTGTTCGTTTCTCGGCGGTATGCGCGCCGTGACGTGGACGCAGGTCGCGCAATACATCATTCTCATCGCGGCCATTCTGATTCCGGTTTCGCTGATCGCGCATCGCGACGGCCTCGGCTGGCTGCCGCAAGTCGACTACGGCAACGTGATGCAGCGCGTGGAAGCGCTCGAGCATGACGTGCGCGGTGCAAGCACCGAAGCCACCGTGCGCGACGCTTACCGCGAGCGCGCGGCGCAATGGCAGACGCGGCTCGACACGCTGCCGCAGTCGTACGTTGCGGAGAAGACGCACCTCGTCGAATCGCTCGCGAACCTGCGCCGCCACAACGGCCCGCTGCGCGATATCGATTCGCTCGAACGTGAATTGAGCGCCTTCCCGCGCGACGTGGATGCCGCACGCATGGTGTGGACGCGCCAGCGCGACGACCTGCTCGAGCGCGCCGCGCCGCCCGTGCCGATGAACGAACCGTTTCCCGCCGACGACGATGCCCAGCGGCGCATTCATCAACGCAACTTTCTGTCGCTGCTCCTGTGTCTTTCGCTTGGCACGGCGAGCCTGCCGCACATCCTCACTCGCTACAACACGACGACCTCGGTGGCCTCGGCTCGGCGCTCGGTGGGCTGGACGCTGTTTTTCGTCGCGCTCTTCTATCTGACCGTGCCGGTGCTCGCGGTGCTGATCAAGTTCGAGATCCTCACGCATCTGGTGGGGCAGCGCTTCGACGATCTGCCGCAATGGGTCATGCAATGGCGGCGCGTCGAGCCATACCTCATCAGCATTGCGGATATGAACAACGACGGCGTGGTGCGCTGGAGCGATATCCAGATGCAGCCTGACATGGTCGTACTCGCTGCGCCGGAAATCGCGGGGTTGCCGTATGTGATGTCGGGGCTCATCGCATCGGGTGCGCTCGCGGCTGCGCTTTCGACCGCAGACGGTCTGCTGCTCACGATCTCGAACGTGCTCTCACACGATGTGTACTACCACATGGTCAGTCCGGGCGCGTCGAGCCAGCGGCGCGTGACGATGTCGAAGATCCTGCTGCTCGGCGTCGCGCTGTTTGCCTCGTATGTGGCGTCGCTCAACGCGGGCAACATTCTTTTTCTGGTGGGCGCGGCGTTTTCGCTCGCGGCGTCGAGTCTTTTTCCGGTGCTTGTGCTCGGCGTGTTCTGGAAGCGCACGACGCGCCTGGGCGCCGTGGCCGGCATGATCGCGGGCCTGACCGTGTGCGTCTATTACATCGTCTCGACGTACCCGTTCTTCACGCAGCTCACGGGCTTCGCGGGCCCGCGATGGTTTGGCATCGAGCCCATCAGCTCTGGCGTGTTCGGTGTGCCCGCAGGCTTTCTCGTGGCGATCGGCGTGAGTCTCATCGATCGCAAGCCGGACGCGTATACGCTCGCGCTGGTGGACTATATCCGCCATCCGTGAGAGTGGGGACCTGATTGCCGGTGTGCGGTCGAGCACTTAAAAAACGGGCGGGCGAGGCGATACTGAAGTCCTCTCGTTCCCGCGCCGGTCCTCGAAGCAGTACGCGGGAATTCGGCGTCGGGCTGCGGCCCGACGCCTTTTTCTGCTTGCCTGTTCTGGTCGATTCGGACTTCCTTCCAACGTTGCGTGTTCAACGACCGGCGGCGCTGCTGTTCTCGTTGCGCCCATCAAGTCATCCGTTTTTTGTCCGATAACTAGCGGGAGCGTGCGATGCACGCGTGTCCGGCGCATCCGTAGATCGCCCTGGCGGCTACGGTACAATTTCGCGCGCCGCCGGCCTCGGACTCGCGGTGAATCGAGCCGAAAAAGGGCGTTTTCTCGGGGAAATCATTGAAGCGCGTTGCACTCAGCCTGATCATTTTCGGCGCCTTTACGGCGCCCGCCGCTTTTGCCAAATGCTGGGGCAACGATGCCTTCCAGAACTGCGTCGACGAATCGGGCAATTCGTACACGGTGCAGCGCTTCGGCAATACGTCTACCGTCAACGGGTATCAGCAGAAGCTGCCGGGCGAGGCCTGGGAGCAGACCGGCGCGTCGATTGGCGACACGACGTTCATCACCGGGCAGGCTGCGGATGGGTCGACGTGGACCGAGACGATCACGAACTACGGCAACGGCACGCGAACGATCTCGGGGATGGATGGCAAAGGGCTCGTGTACAACAAGTATTGCACTGTGAGCGGGTGTAATTGAGCGTGTTTGAGCGTGCCTCGCGCACGTTATCCCCTCTCTGCCGGGTATTTGATGGGCTGGAAAAACAAAAACCCCGTAAGTGATTGCGCTTACGGGGTTTCGGCGTTTTGTTCTGGCGGAGAGAGGGGGATTCGAACCCCCGATAGGCTATTAACCTATACACGCTTTCCAGGCGTGCGACTTAAACCGCTCATCCATCTCTCCGGCGGGAGGCGAATTATAGCAGACTCCGCGCGCCGGAGGAAAGCGCTCGCGCAGCGCCTGGCACGATCTGCGCTTTGCAAAGTCCCTCGCGCACCCTAAGCAACGCAGAAATCGTTCGTTCCCCGCTTGCCGGGCATTCCGTAACGTTGCCGCACCGGCCTTGCAGCCGCCTCGCAAGGACCGCGTAGCGACAACCACCACACGCAACGGAACGCCCCGCATGAACAACAAAAACGCCTCTTTCACACGCCGCCCGCTAACCGCCGCTCTCGCGCTCGCCTTCGCCGCGTCGGGCGCCACTAGCGCCACGAGTGCCCACGCGCAAAGCAGCGTCACACTCTACGGCATCGTCGACGCGGGCCTCGCTTACGTGCACAACGCCCAGGGCGCGAACGGCCTGAACCAGTCCACGCTCGTCAAGCTCAGCAGCGGCAACCTTTCGGGCAGCCGCTGGGGCCTGCGCGGCACCGAGGATCTCGGCAACGGCCTCGCCGCCATCTTCCAGCTCGAAAACGGCTTCAACGTGGGTACCGGCGCGCTCGGGCAGGGCAGCCGCGAATTCGGGCGCAAGGCGATCGTCGGTCTTGCCAGCACGACGTGGGGCACGCTCACGCTCGGCCGCCAGTACGATCCGCTCGTCGATCTCGTGCAGCCGCTCACCGCTGACGGTCCGTTCGGCGGCGTGTTCGGCACGCCTGGCGACCTTGACAACTACGACAACAGCCTGCGCGTGAGCAACTCGGTCAAGTACGCGAGCCCGCTCGTCGCAGGGCTGCAGTTCGAGGCGCTGTACGGTTTTGGCGGCGTGGCCGGCGCGAGCGGCAGCGGCCAGACTTACAGCTTCGGCGCCGCCTACTCGAACGGGCCGCTCTCGCTCGCGGCCGGCTATTTCTTCGCCAATGGCGGCAGCACGCTCACTGCCGGCGTGCGCAGCTGGACGAGCAGCTCGGATAGCCTCTTCAACACGGTCATCAATCAGGGCTTTGCGAGCGCAACCTCCATCCAGATCGTGCGCGCAGGCGGCAGCTATGCGGTGGGCGCATTGAGCTTCGGGCTGGCCTACTCGAACACCCAATACGCAAACGATGCGTACTCGACCTTCCACCAAACCGCCAAATTCAATAGCGGCTCGGCGTTCCTGAATTACCAGATCACACCGGCTCTGCGCGCGGGCGCGGGCTACAACTACACGTCGCTCACCGGGCCCTCGTCAGCGCACTACAACCAGGTGAACCTCGGCAGCGACTACTCGCTCTCCAAACGCACCGATCTCTACGCGCTCGCCGGTTACCAGAAGGCGAGTGGCCGCACGCTCGACGCAAAGGGTTCGAGTGTCGTTGCGCAGGCATCGATCGGCGACTTCGGCGTGAGTTCGGGCGCCGACAATCAGGCGCTTGTCGTAGTGGGTATCCGTCACAAGTTTTGACGCCAGAACGGAGCCACGCGGCGAGCGTCGGCAGCCGCGCAGGGGATCGCCGATAATGCTTCGTCGATCCCCCGAGGAGAATCTGCTTGAAGGTCAGCGAAGCCGTCACGAGCCGCAAGTCCGTGCGCCAGTTTTTGCCCGATCCGGTGGACCCCGCCGTCATTCGCCGGGTACTCGATACCGCTGCGCGCGCGCCTTCGGGCGGCAATCTGCAGCCGTGGCATGTTCATGTCGTGGGCGGCGAATCGCTCGCGAAGCTCAAGTCGATCATGGCCGATCGCATTGCGCAGGTGCCTGCGGGCGAGCCGATGGAGTACGACGTGTATCCGCGCGAGCTGGGTTCGCCATATCGCGAGCGTCGTTATCGGGTGGGCGAGGATCTTTACCGCAGCATCGACGTCGCGCGCGAGGACCGGCCGGGCAGGCTACGGCAATTCGCGCGCAACTACGCGTTTTTCGACGCGCCGCTCGCGCTCTTTTGCAGCGTAGATCGTCAGATGGGGCCGCCGCAATGGGCCGACCTCGGCATGTTCCTGCAGACGGTGATGCTGCTCCTGCGCGAAGCCGGCCTGCATAGCTGCGCGCAGGAATGCTGGGCGCGCTACGCGCAAAGCGTTGGCCAGTTTCTCGCGTTGCCGCGCGAACGCATGGTGTTCTGCGGCATGGCGATCGGTCACGAAGACCCGGACGCGCCCATCAACCAGTGGCGCTCGGCGCGGGTCCCGCTCGACGAATTCGTGCAATTCGACGGCGTTTAAGCGTCAAGAATAGCTAACGTTAGCAATACATATTGCTTACAGTGCAGCGCGAATGCGCGCGGCCAGCGCTTCGAGCTGCGCCATGTCGGCCATTTCACGCGCATGCGGGCGCAGTTCTTCGCCCGCGCGGCGCGGAATCAGGTGGAAGTGCACGTGCGGTACGGTCTGCCCGGCGGCGGCGCCGTTGAACTGCGCGATCAAGAGGCCTTCGGGCGCAAGCACCTTGCGCATCGCGACCGCCATCTTCTGCACCGTCGCCATCGCGGCGGCGCCGGCTTCCAGTGAAAGCTCATAGATGAACTCGGCGCCTTCCTTCGGCAGCACGAGCAGGTGGCCTTCGGATTGAGGCATGACGTCCATGATCGCGAGCGTAGCGTCGTCCTCGTACACCTTGATGCAGGGTGCCTCGCCGCGCAGGATGCGCGCGAAGATGTTCTTGTCGTCGTAGGCCATTGTCGGTATCTCCAGTTCGGGCGCGCCGTTTGCTGGCGCCAGGGCGATGGGTTTCGTCGAGTTTGCGATTATGGCCCGCCCCGTATGGCTTGTGCGTGTTCCTGCACAATTTTTGAAGTAGGTGCATCATAGAGTTTCTCGCAGCGCGCGCGACGACGAATGTCTTGATAGCAACCTCTTGAATGGCATCGGAGCAAGGTACCAAGGACCCGACTCCTGCCGCATGGAGCACGTATGGCAACGACTGATCTCGAAGCAGCTCAACCCGTTCGTGAGGCCACCGTTTCCGGGGCCTGGCGGTTTATAGCCCAGCTATTGGCGCGCGCTGACGTGAAATTCAACGGCACACGGCCGTGGGACATGCGCATCCGCGATCCGCAGTTACCCGAGCGCGTATTGGCGCTCGGCAACCTGGGCCTCGGCGAGGCCTACATGGACGGCCAGTGGGATTGCGAGCAACTCGACGAATTCTTCGCACATGTGTTGCGCGCGCATCTAGACGACCAGATCGATCCCTCCCGTCTCGTCTTCTACGCGCTCAAGGCGCGCCTCATGAACCGCCAGACCGTGCGCCGGGCATGGAAAGTGGGCCAGCAGCACTACGACATCGGCAACGAGTTCTACGAGGCCATGCTCGACAAGAACATGGCCTACACCTGCGGCTACTGGTCGGGCGGCGCAAAAACGCTCGACGAGGCGCAGGACGCCAAGCTCGACCTCATCTGCCGCAAGCTGGGCCTGAAGCCTGGCATGCGCCTGCTCGACATCGGCTGCGGGTGGGGCAGCCTTATGAAGTTCGCGGCCGAACATTATGGCGTGTCGTGCGTGGGCGTGACGATCTCGAAGGAGCAGGCCGCGCTCGGCGCCGAGCGCTGCAAGGATCTGCCGGTTGAATTCCGCCTGCAGGACTACCGGTTGCTCGACGAGAAGTTCGACCGCATTGCGAGCGTTGGCATGTTCGAGCACGTGGGCCCGAAGAACTATCGCACCTATATGGAAGTCGCGCACCGCTGTCTTGCCGACGACGGTCTGTTCGTACTGCACACCATTGGCAAGAACCGCCGCGACACCACGCCCGATCCGTGGATCGACAAATACATCTTCCCGAACGGCGAGCTGCCGACCATCGGCCAGATCGCCGACGCTTCGGGCGGCCTGTTCGTGGCCGAAGACCTGCATAACTTCGGCGCCGACTACGACCGCACGCTGATGGCCTGGCACGCGAATTTCGAGGCCGCGTGGCCGCGTTTCAAGGCGCAGATGGGCGAGCGCTTCTATCGCATGTGGCGCTACTACCTGCTTTCGTGCGCCGGAGCGTTCCGTGCGCGCGACATCCAGTTGTGGCAGTGGGTGTTTTCGAAGAACGGTTTGCTGGGCGGGTATCAGCGTCCTGCCTGATCTTCCCGTCGCATCACTAATGCGGCCGCGTTTCGCGAATGGCGAACGCGGCCGTTTTCGTTGCCGATCAGCGAACCAGTGCCGATACCGTTGCAATGCCAAGGATCGTCATGACGACCGAGGCGCACACGTGAATGGCGATTTCGCCCGCGGCCCAGCCGAAACGTCCGTGCTGCAGATGCGAAACAACTTCGGCTGAGAAGGTCGAGAACGTGGAGAGGCCGCCCATCAAGCCGGTAATGACAAAGAGGCGCCATTCGGCGGAGAGTTGGGGCATGCGCCCGAAATAGGCGACTGCGACGCCGATCACATAGCCCGCGATGATGTTCGACGCAAGCGTGCCGAGCGGCAGGTCAGGGTAGAGGGCATTCAGGCGTAGCCCGAGAACCCAGCGCAACAGCGAGCCGAGCGCGCCGCCAATGCCGACGGCGAGGATGGACAGATACATGGTCTGGAGTGGTTGAGGGCGCAATATGAGCCGGCGCGCCATGCCTCCGGCTCTGTCTTTCTACCGTTTTTCGACCACGGAGTGTAGCACCGGCCGGGACCGCCGGTTTCACGCCGCAGCGGTTTGCCCTGAGACCACGTCCCGCCCGGGTTCTGCCGCGAAGCCACGCCGGGCGGCGTGTCAGACGATCCCGCCGTTCGCGCGCAGCACCTGGCCGTTGACCCAGCCGCCGTCCGGGCCCGCGAGGAACGACACGACATTTGCAATGTCGTCGGGTTGCCCGAGGCGCTGCAGCGGCGGCATGTTCGCGAAATGCTGGACCTGTTCTTCGGTCTTGCCGCTGAGGAACAGCTCTGTCGCCACCGGCCCCGGCGCCACCGCGTTCACGCAGATCGAGCGGCCGCGCAGCTCGCGTGCGAACACGCGCGTGATCGTCTCCACGGCCGCCTTGCTGGCCGTATAGAGCGCGTAGCCCGGCAGATTCATCGCGAGCACGGAGGTCGAGAAGTTGATCACGCGGCCGCCATCCGCGAGTTTCGTCGCCGCTTCGCGCAGCGTGTTGAGCGTGCCGCGCACGTTGATGTCGAACGTTTCGTCGTAGATCGCGTCGGTTGAATCGGCAACTGTCACCGTCTTCATGATGCCCGCGTTATTCACGAGCAGTGTGGGCTGGCCCAGCGTTTCGGCGGTGGTGTCGAAGAGACGGCGCACGTCGTCGGCCTTCGCGACGTTCGCTTGCACCGCAATCGCGCGACCGCCGCCCGCCGCGATCTTCGCGACGAGCGCCTCGGCTTCGGCGCTGCGCGAAGCGTAGTTGATGACGACGGCGTAGCCGTCGCGCGCGAGACGTTCGGCAATGGCGGCGCCGATGCCGCGCGAGGCGCCCGTGACGATGGCGACGCCGCGCGAATTCGTGGAGGCATTCATGATCGGAGTCCTTCTCGTAAGTGGTGAGAACGGGCTCGATCATGGACGAAACCGCGGCGGCGATCATTGCGCGCCGCCGGGTTTCATCATTCCATTTCGATTAACAATGCTGCACGGCGGCGCTCAGTAGGCGATGCAGACGGATTTCGTCTCCGTGTACGCGTCGATGATCGCGCGGCCATGCTCGCGCCCGATACCCGAGGCCTTGAATCCGCCGAAAGGCAATGCCGGGTCGACCATGTTGTGCGTGTTGACCCATACCGTGCCCGCCTGCACGCCGTCCACGACGCGCAGCGCGCGGTCGATCTGGTTGGTCCAGACACTCGCGCCCAGACCGTACTCCGAAGCATTCGCCGCCGCGACGGCTTCTTCGACGTCGTCATACGGCATGGCGACGAGCACCGGCCCGAACACCTCTTCGCGCACGACGGTAAGCGGCTTGTTGGTCGCGTTCGCAATCACCGTGGGCTCGATGAAGAAGCCGGGCCGATTGCCGCCGCCGCCGCCCGCCACGACCTCGCCGCCTTCGGCGCGACCCTGCGCGATCATGCCGGCGACCTTGGCGCGATGGCGCGCCGAAACGAGCGGGCCCATCTGCGCGGCCGCATCGAAACCCGAGCCGAGCACGGTTGCGCGCGCAACCTTAGCGATGCCATCGACGATCTCCTCAAAACGCGCGCGCGGCAGATACAGGCGCGAGCCTGCCGTGCAGACCTGGCCGTGATTGAAGAAGATCGCGCCGGCTGCGCCTTCGATCGCGCGCTGCGGATCGCAGTCGTCGAGCACGATCACGGGGCTCTTGCCGCCCAGTTCCAGCGAGACGCGCTTGAGATCGCTCGCGCATTGCTTGCCGATGAGGCGGCCCACTTCGGTCGAGCCCGTGAAAGTGACCTTGTCCACCTGCGCATGACGAACTAGCGCTGCGCCCGCCGTCTCGCCCTGGCCCGTGACGACATTGAACACGCCCGGCGGAAAGCCGGCTTCGTGCGCGAGCTCGGCGAGGCGGATGGCCGTGAGCGGCGTTTCTTCGGCGGGCTTGAGCACCACGGTGCAGCCGCAGGCGAGCGCGGGCGCGATTTTCCAGACCGCCATCAGCAGCGGGAAATTCCACGGCACGATCGCGGCGACCACGCCCGCAGGCACGCGCCGCGTGGAGGCGTTATAGCGCACGCCGGGCGGGAAAGCGAGCGAGAGATCCACGGTGCTGCCCTCGATCTTCGTGGCCCAGCCGGCCATATAGCGCAGCCATTGCACGCTGCCGCCCACTTCGAGCATCTTCGAGAAGGCGAGCAGCTTGCCCTGGTTGAGCGTTTCGAGCGCAGCAAGTTCGTCGCCGTGCTGTTCGACGAGGTCGGCGAGTTTGAGCAGCAGGCGCTCGCGCGCGGCGGGCGCCATACGCCGCCACGTGTCGGCTTCGAAGGCGCGGCGCGCGGCAATGACGGCAGCGTCGATGTCGGCGTCGCTGGCGTCGGGGACCTGCGCGATCTCCGCGCCCGTGGCGGGATTGAATACGGCAAACGTGCGGCCGTTGCCGCTTTCGCTAAAACGTCCGTCGACGAACATTTGTGTGCGGATCGTGTGCGTGAAGTCCTGGCGGTCCATACCGTCTCCTGATTTCGGTAGTGATGCGAACGTTTTTCGGTGAGTGTTTCAGCGTAAGTCGATTGTGCTGCCCGTAGCGAGGGCGGCTGACGCAGGGTAGGGCGTGTGTGCACGGAATCGGCGTGGCATTGCGGATGCGTATGCGCATGCAAGATTGAGCGCGCCCGCAACGATGAACAGCGCGTAAAAGCCCTGTCCGAAGCCCCATGACGTGGTGGCGAGCGCCGCGCCTGCCAGCATGCCCGCGTGATGTGCGAGGCCCGGGCAGCCGATACCCAAAGCGCGCGACGCTCGCCCGCCGCGTATGAGCGTGGGGAGCGTCAGGTAGTCGAGCACGGCGAATGCGGGGGCAGCAAGCGCAGCCCACGGCGCGAGGCAATCGAACGTCAGCGCGGCGAGCAGTCCGCCACGCAATACGAAGAGCACGAGCAGTGCGCGTCGGTAATCGACGCGATCGGCGAGCCAGCCCGCGAGGCTCACCACGGCGAGTGATGTCACAACCTTCGTCACGGACATCGCAGTGCCGCCGCAGAGCGCAAAAAACTGGAAGCGCGCGAGCACGCCGCTCGACAGGCCTGCAAGCAGCGCGGGTGCGATGAGCAGCATGCCGTTGCGCCACACGGGCGCCGTTGCGTGCGTATGCACCGACCTTGCCGCGCTATCGCGCGTGCGCCGCAAGTGCATGCACGCCGCGGCGATCAAGGCGACGCCGCCCAGGATGAGCGGCGTCTGCGCGAGCGTTGCTCCTGCGTGCGCGCCGGCGCCCATTGCCGCCATCGTGAGTGCGAGTGCGCTCGCGATCGGCACCGTGGGGTGCGTGGCGAAGCTGCGCGCAAGCACGCCCGGAATCAACGCCATCGCAGGCAGGGCAAGCGCGCTCGCGGCGAATGCGGCAAACGGCGCGCCGGCCGGCATCGCCGCGATCATGACGCCTCCCGCAAGCGCGCTCGCGCCGCCCGTGATCGACGCCCAGACGCACAGCAGGCGTGCGGCGTGCATTACATCAAGGCGGCGCTCGCGCGGCATCATCGCGCGCTCACTGCTTGCTGTGGCAGCACGATTTTGCTTCGGGCGCGTCTGCGCGGTCCTGCACGCTGTGCGGATCGCGCCCGCCCGGCAGGTCCATCGCGGGATTGCCGTAGAAGAAGTTGTTGGGCTTGAGCATGAAGCCCGCATACTCCACCGGCATCACGGGGAAATCCTCGGGCTTGCACACGTGCGTGTGACCGAAGCTGTGCCACAGCACGATGTCCTCGTTCTCTACGTTGCGGTTCGCCTCGATATAGCGCGGCAGGCCGTCGCCGCCGGCGTGCTGGTTCGGGTAGTCGCCGCTCGCGTAGCGCTGCGTCGTGTCGTACGGTGTGACCCACACGTGGCGCGTGGCAAAGCCGCCGCGCTGGCGCACCTTCGAGTCGGGATCGGCGAGCATGAGCGGCGAGTCGTTGATGATGAGCTTGTAGCCTGGATTCGCGCCGACGCGGTTCTTCACGTTCGGGTTCACCACTTTCCAGAAGCGCCCCGTCTGACCACTGGCGTTACGCGCCGCTTCCTGCTCGGTCTTGAGCACGCGCCTGGTCGTATCGAACACGTTGCCGTATGGATTCCCGGCACCCATCGCGCGCGGCACGAATTCGTGCTCGGTGACGGAGTTCTTCTCGCCGTCCACCATCATGTGCAAGCGCGCGTTGAAGAAGTGCTGATGCGTCGGGCCGCCCAGGTTCTCGGTGACCATGCCGCCCCACGGGTAACTGTCGCCATCCGCCACCGCGGAAGTCTGGATGATGCCCGTGAGCTTGCATTCGAGCTGGATCGTGCCGTCCTGATAGAAGTACCAGTAAAAGCCGTAATCGTAGTTGCCCACTGTTGCGAAGAACGAGATCACGAGGCGGCGCGAACGGCGCATCTCGAACACACCGGTGCGGAACTCGTAGTGCTTCCAGAGCGTGCCGTAATCCTCTTCGTGCAGACACACGGCGTTCTTCATGGTGAAGCCGTTGCCGAAGTCGTCGGCGGACGGAATGTCGAAATAGCGGATCGTGCCGAGGCAATCGCAGCCCAGTTCGAGCTGGTTCGCGAGCTTGCCGAGTCCGTATTCGCCCGCATCGAACGCGCTTTTCCAGTAATGGTTCGTGGTGGGGTCCGAGTAGGGCACGCACATTTCGGTCACGCTCGCGCGGTAGACGATCGGGCGCGGCGCGCTCTTGCCGTCGTCCCATGTGATCTGGTGCAGCACGAGCCCTTCGCGCGGCGTGAAACCCACGCGGAATTTCCAGTTCTGCCAGCTAACCTGCCAGCCGTCTATCGTGAAGCTCGGGCCTTCGGGCTGACTGATTGAGAGCGGCTTGACGGTGTCACGCGGCTTGCCGAGGCTCGGCGTGTCGTAGTTGTGCCTGGCGCGCGGAATGGGGATGATGCGGCCGTCGTCGATCAGCTCGATCACCTTGTGCGCGAGCAGGTCCACCACGGCGACGACGCCTTCGATGGGGTGCGCGTAACCGTTGTCGGTCAGGGACTCCCGGTAGTAGCTCACGCAGCGCACGAGGCGGCGGCCATTCTCGTTCAGGCGGTCGAACGCGCCGGCGGAGAACGGATCGACCTGCACGCGCTCGAGTTCGTCTTCGGTGAGGCCGCGCTTTTTCACGGCCTCGCGCCATGCTGCGTCTTCCTTGACGATGCGCTCCGCGTTCATGAAGTCTTCGATCATCACGGGCGGCTGGCCATAGGGCGCGTTTTGCAAGGCGAGCGCCTTACGCGATTCCACTTTCTTCTCGCGCAGGTCCACCACGAATTCGAGCGTCTGGCTGCGGGTGCGATCGATCGCGATGACGAAGGCGCGGCGCGAGAAGTAATCGCCATGCTTGTACGCGAGCACTTCCGCCTTGGGCGGCTCGCACAGTTCGGTGACAGGAAAGCGCCCATAATCATCGAGCTGCTCGGCGGCTTTCACGATGTCACAGGCCAGCTGCATTTCGGCGAGGCTCAACGGGTCGAGCGGATGCGCGTTCGGATTCGTGTTCATAAGCATTTCGTAAGGATGGCGTTGGGCGCAACAGGGCATGGGACGGTATGAAGAATCCGCATTCGTCTCATGCGATATCGATGGGTCAATCGTAGAAACGCCGTATTTTTTTCGCGCTTGCAAAACGCGCCAAAGGGGCGATAGAGTGCGCCAGAGACGGTCGACTGTTAAAACCGTCGGCGCGTACAGGCCCTAATGGAGCGAGACATGAAAAGAGTGCCTGTCAATAGCGGTTTCCCGATGATTCGCGGTGCCGTGATGGGTCCCATCGTGCGTGCACTCGACGCCGCCGGTGCGGACTGCGATGCATTGCTGGCCGAGTTCGGCCTGAGTCGCCGGCAGCTTTCCAATCCCTATGAAATCGTGGCGCTCGGGCGCTACGTGGGCGCGTTCGAACGCGCGGCGCAGGTCCTCGACGAACCCTTTCTCGGCCTGCGCTTAGGCGCCGAATTGCAGCTCACGGAACTGGGGCCGGCTGGCCTCGTGTTCATGTCGTCGCCTACACTCGGCGCCGCAATCCGTAAGTTCACCGACACGCTCGGCTCGTGGCAAAGCGCGACGGCCGTCGATCTCGTGAGCGACAACGCATGGCCGATGTGGAGCTATCGCATCGCGCATACGCAAATCTGGCCGCGCCGGCAGGACGCCGAGTACAGCGTCTCCGCCATGTGCCACATGATTCGCCAGGTGCGAGGCGCAGCATGGACGCCGTGCGAGATTCATTTCGAGCACGCCGCGCCCGAGGACCTCAAGCCTTATTTGCGCCTCTTTCGCGTGCCCGTGCGCTTCCAGCAGCCGGCCAACGGTGTGGTCCTGCACCCGCACGATCTCGACACGCCGCTCAAGAGCGCCGACGTGCAGATGGCGCGCATGATGGAGCGCCACGCCACCGACCTGATTTCGCGCGACACGATTCCGCATACGCTCGTGGACCAGGTGCGCGATCTCGTGACGCGCCGGCTCGCGCGCGAAAAGCTCGTGGTCGGCGATATCGCCAAGGACCTCGGGCTTTCGGACCGCTCCTTGCAGCGGCATCTCGCCGACGCCGGGACCTCTGTGCGCCAGATCATTCGCGAAGAGCGCGAGCGCAGCGTGGCGGTGCTGCGCGAGCAGGAGGGCATGACCAACGCTGCCGTGGCCCGCGCCGTGGGTTATGCCGACGCCACCGTGCTATGGCGTGCGACGCGCAACTGGGGCCGTGCAGGCGCCAAGCGAACCCGCTAGCGCGCAAATCGTGAAAGAGAATTGACGGCGTTCAGTAAGCTTGTGGGCTGAAGTACGGATTCCCGGCTCGCGGCATTAATCAGGATACCGAAGGTAATATCGACCGCTTCAGCGCGGTTAAGTGAAAACCCGCTCCAGCCTTGGCGCACTTTATCGAGTAATTGGCGCGTTGCGCCAAGTCGGCGAGTTTATTAGCTGCCTACCATGCGCTCAATCCGAATCGGGAAATTCGATTCGTCGAGCGCCGGAGGCACGCGGTTCTTCATCGTGTCGTACGGCGAACCCAGAACAGACACCCGCAGAGGCAACGATGAACGAACCGTATTCTTCTCCCGCTCACCTCGTTGGAGACAACGCGGCAGTGGACTCACAGCGCAGCCTGCTCGGGCTTTGGCAGATCGTCTTTCTCGTCATTTCCGCGGCGGCGCCGCTCACCGGCATGCTGGGCGCGGTGCCACCCGCCATCAGCCTCGGCAATGGCGCGGGAATTCCCGGCGCATTCGTGATCGCGGGCGTCGTGCTGCTCGTGTTCAGCGTGGGCTTCGCTTCAATGAGCCGCCACATCGTGCGTGCCGGCGCGTTCTACGCGTACATCACGGCGGGTTTCGGCCGACCTGTTGGCATGGCCGGCGCACTCGTCGCGCTGCTCTCGTACACGAGCATCCAGATCGCGTTGTACGGCCTGTTCGGTTTCTTCTGCACGGTGGTGCTCGGGCCACTGCTGCATAGTTCGCTGCCGTGGTACGCGTATTCATTCGCGTGCCTCGTCGTCGTGCAGTTCACCGGCATTCGCGGCATCGACCTGAACAGCCGCCTGCTCGGCGTGCTCATGTGTCTCGAACTCGGCATCCTGCTGCTGCTGAGCCTCGCGATCGTGATTCATCATGGTGGACCGGATGGCCTGACGCTCGCGCCGTTTTCGCCGCGCCACGTTTTCAGCGGCCACCTCGGCATCGCGGTGATGTTCGCGCTCGCGTCGTTCATCGGTTTCGAGGCCACGGCGATCTACGGCAAGGAGTGCCGCGACCCGAAGGTGACGGTGCCGCGCGCCACCTATGTTTCCGTCACGCTGATTCTCGTGTTTTTTGCGTTCGTCACGTGGGCTATCGTTTGCGCCTATGGCATCAGCAACGTCACGGACGTCGCGACGAAACAGCCGGGCGACTTCTGGTTCATCCAGTCGACGAAGTACCTGGGCGGCGCGATGACCACGACGATGAGCTTCCTGCTGCTTTCCAGCATCTTCGCGAGCCTGCTGTCGTTCCACAACACGATCGTGCGTTACATCCACGCGCTTGCGGGTGAGGGGATTCTTCCCGCGGTGCTCGATCGCCTGCATCCGAAGTATGGATCGCCGTATCTCGCGAGCTATCTGCAGACACTTTCGGTCGCTGTGCCGGTGGGCCTTTTCGTTCTCGCGGGCAGCGATCCGTTCAACATCGTGTTCAGCTGGGGCTCGGCGCTCGGCACCATCGGCATCGTCATGCTGCAGGCGGTCACGAGTTTTTCGGTGGCGGCGTTTTTCCGCGCCACGAAGAAGGACACGCGACTGTGGCACGCGTTCCTCGCGCCGGTGCTGGGCGGCTGCGGTCTGCTCTCCATCGGCATCGTGCTGATCGGCAATCTCGACGCGCTCGCCGGTTCCGATAGCCCGGTCGTACGTGCGTTCCCATGGGTCGTGCTCGCGGTGGCGCTGATCGGCGTGCTGATTGCTTTCGTGCTCAAGCGTTCGCGGCCGGACATCTACGCGCGCTTCGGCCAATAACGACTTGCCCGGGACGCGTCTCGCGTCAAGCCCTCGATTCCCGCAGTTCCTGACTCGTGCGGCGCGCTCCCGGCGCCGCGCTTCGGCCGCGCACGCGCATGCAGCGCAGCGGCCCATCTCTCTTCGACAAGACAACGACATGGCAAATCTCGTCAAGCGCACAGCGCTGGCGCTGGCTTCGTGCGCCCTCGCGACGAGCGCACTCGCGCAATCTTCAGTCACGCTTTACGGCACGGTGGACGCGGGCCTCATCTATTCGACCAACCAGCAGACCACGCACGCAGACGGCAGCACGAGCGGCCACGCCAACTGGCAACTGGGCGGCGGCAACCTCGTGCCGTCGCGCTGGGGTCTCACGGGCAGCGAGGACATTGGCGGCGGCACGAGCGTCAATTTCACGCTCGAAAACAGCTTCTTCTCGCAGAACGGCGCACTCCTGCAGGGCGGCACGCTTTTCAACCGCAACGCCTGGGTGGGCGTGGCGAACAGCCACTACGGCACGCTCACGCTGGGTCGCCAGTACGATCCGTTTTCCGACGATCTGGGCGCCTATGTGTCGAGCAACAACTGGGCAACGCTCTATGGCTCGCACTTCGGCGACGTGGACAATCTCAACGAAGCGTTCAACTTCAATAGCTCGATCAAATATGTGAGCCCGAGTTTCGGCGGCTTCACGATAGGCGGTCTGTTCAGTTTCGGCGGCGTGGCGGGGAATTTCTCGCAGAACCGCGGTTGGTCGGTGGCGGCGAATTACGCCAACGGGCCGCTTTCGCTTTCTGCCGGCTACCTCGAGTTGCGCAATCCGCTGCAGGCGGCGTTGGGCGGGGAGAGCGGCTATATCGGCGACTTCAGTTGCAGCAATCCGAATGCGTCGTACTGCGAACTACAGAACGCGCAGCGCGTGAGCATTTTCGGCGCGGGCGGCTCGTACGCGTTCGACAAGGTTAGCGTGGCGCTCAGCTATACCCATACGCTTCTTTCGCAGAGTCAATATCTCGCGGATGCGGCACGGCCGCAGGGCGCGGACATCTCGTTCGATATCGCCGAGCTGAATACGTCGTGGCAATACTCGCCCGCGCTGCAGTTCGGCTTCGCTTATATCTTCAACGACGCTCACCCGGACGGCGGCTCATCCACACGGCTTCACCAGATCAATCTGGGCGCGGTCTACAGCCTCTCCAAGCGCACGGCAGTTTATGCGGTGGCGATCGGCCAGAAGTCGTCGGGGGCGGGTCTCGGGATCGATGCCGCGAGCGGGGCGACGCAGAATCTGGCGCAGATTCCGAACCTCGTGAATTCGAGCACCGACAAGCAGCTTGCCGTGATCGCGGGCATTCGCCACAACTTCTGAGTGAAAAGCCGCGGCGCAGCATGATGCACCGCGGCAACGCGCAGCGCATACACGCTTCGCGCGACGCCCGCGCCGTTCGGCAGTAGAATGTTCGGGTCCGCTTTTCGTGTGAGCCCGCGCATGAAAGTTGCCTTGTTCGTCCCTTGCTTCATCGACGCGTTCTACCCCGAGGTGGCAATCGCCACACTGGAACTGCTGGAGCGTTTCGGCTGCGAGGTGGACTATCCGCTCGAACAAACCTGCTGCGGCCAGCCCATGGCCAACAGCGGCGCGCAGGCCGAGGCAGCCGGCGCGGAGCGGGTATTTGCGCGCGCGTTCGCGGGCTACGACTATATCGTCGGCCCGTCGGCGAGCTGCGTGAATCACGTGCGCGACCACTTCACCGCGATCGAGCAGACCGAGACCGTACGTAAGGTGCGCGAGAGCACCTATGAACTCGTCGAGTTTCTGCACGACGTGCTGGGCGCGCGCGAATTCCCCTGGGCCGAATTTCCCTGGCGCGTGGGTTTGCACAATAGCTGCAGCGCGCTGCGCCATTTGAAGGAAGCTTCGGTTTCGGAAATCGCGGGTCCGACGTTTTCGAAATCCCTCGCGCTGCTCGAACACGTGAAGGGCATCGAATTCGTGAAGCCGGCGCGCCCCGACGAATGCTGCGGCTTCGGCGGCACGTTCGCCGTGACCGAAGAGGCGGTGTCGGTGCGCATGGGCCAGGACAAGGTGGTCGATCACGTGAGCGCGGGCGCGCAATACATCGTTTCCGCCGACATGTCCTGCCTCATGCACCAGCAGGGCTGCGCCGAGCGCATGAGCGCGGACATCCGCTTCATCCACATTGCCCAGGTGCTCAACGGAGCGCGCGAATGAAGCGAGTCGAACACGCGAAGCTCGCCGGCACGTTTCTCTCGCGGCCGGAGCACGTCGCCTTCCACGACAAGCGTCTATGGGACTTGCGCTCGAAGCGCGACGCCCAGGCGCATGCCATTCCCGAGTGGGAAATGCTGCGCACGCTCGCCTCGCAAATCAAGGCGCATACGCTCTCGCATCTCGCCGACTACCTCGACCACTTCACGCGCACGGCGCAAGCCAATGGCGTGCAGGTCCATTTCGCGGATTCGGCCGAGGAACACAACGAAATCGTTTATCGCATCCTGAGCGAGCGCGGCATGACGGCGCTCGTGAAGAGCAAGTCGATGCTCACCGACGAGTGCGAGATGCGTCCGTATCTGGAGTCGCGCGGCATTTCGGTGATGGAGACCGACCTTGGCGAGCGCATCCAGCAGCTCGACAAGCAGCCGCCCAGCCATATCGTCGTGCCCGCCGTGCACAAGCTGCGCGACGACGTGGCCGAAGTGTTCGGCCGCACCATCGGCACGGACCCGCACAACAACGACATTCACTATCTGGCGGAAAGCCAGCGCATGAATACGCGGCCGTGGTTCGTGCGCGAGAAAACGGCGGGCATGACCGGCTGCAATTTCGCGGTGGCGGAAACGGGCACGGTGGTGGTATGCACCAACGAGGGCAACGCGGACCTTTCCGCCAACGTGCCGCCGCTGCACATCGTCTCGATGGGCATCGAGAAGCTGATTCCGCGCCTTTCCGATCTCGGCGTATTCGTGCGCATGCTCTCGCGCAGCGCGCTCGGCTCGCCAATCACGCAATACACCTCGCATTTCCGCGCGCCGCGGCCCGGTGCGCAAATGCATTTCGTGCTCGTCGACAACGGCCGGGCCGAGCGGCTCGCCATGCCCGAGTTCTGGTATTCGCTCAAGTGCATTCGGTGCGGCGCATGCATGAATACCTGTCCCGTGTACCGGCGCAGCGGCGGGCTTTCGTACGGCAGCACCTATGCGGGGCCGATCGGCGCGATCATCAATCCGACCTTCGACCTCAAACGCTTCAGCGCGTTGCCGTTCGCCTCGACGCTCAACGGCAGCTGCACGAACGTGTGCCCGGTGAAGATCAATATTCACGAGCAGATCTACCAGTGGCGACAGGTCATCGCGGCACAGCACGAGGTGCCATTCGTGAAGCAGGAAGTGCTGAAGATGGCTGGCCGGTTGCTCGGCAGTCCGACGCTTTATCGCGGCACGGTGAAATCGCTCGAGGGCGCGTTGCGGCGCTTGCCCAACTTCATGCTCTACAACCCGCTCAATATCTGGGGCAAGCAGCGCGATCTGCCGCACGTGCCGCACACGACGTTCCATGCGTGGTACCGGAAAAACCGCAAGGGAGGCGGCGATGGCGGATCGTGAGGCGTTTCTCGCGCGCGTGCGCGCCGCGCAACCCGCGCACGAACCGTTGCCCGAGGTGCCGTTGTTCGAAGCGCCCGCCGGCGATCTGCGCGAGCGCTTTGGCGCCGCGCTCAAACTGATGGGCGGCAGCGACACGCAGATGCAAAGCGGGGCCGAGGTGCGCGCCATGATCCTGCGCCGCTTTGGCAGCGAGGCGCGTATCGCGTCGGCCACGCCGGAGGTCCAGGGCACGCGCGAGATCAGCGCCGTCACGAAGCCGGCCTCGCTCGAAGACGTCGACGTGGGCGTGGTGCGCGCACGCTTCGGCGTGGCGGAAACGGGATCGCTATGGCTGAGCGAGTGCGAGTACGTGGTGAACGCGCTCGGCTATATCGTGCAGCATCTCGTGGTGCTGCTCGATCCCGCACAGCTGGTGGCGGGGCTGCAGGACGCGTACCGGCGCGACGATTTTCGCAGCGCGCGCTACGCGGCGCTCGTCACAGGGCCGTCCGCGACGGCCGATATCGAAGGCGTGTTGATCCAGGGGGCACAAGGGGTGAGGTCGTTGACGGTGGTGTGGCTGCCGGCGCCGTGACGGTTGCACGCCATGGTCATCCACGTCCTTCTCCTGAGCGGCTTTCTGCTGGCGAGCATCGCGCTCGTGCAGGCGGTGAGCCTGCGCTGGTCGATTTCCGAATCGGTGCTGCTCGCCGGCTGGGGTTTCACGCTGGGCGGCATCTACCTCGTGAGCGGCGAGGCCTGGCCCACGCTCGCCGCGAACTTCGTGATGCCCGCGCTTGCGCCTCGGCTGCCGCCTGAGGCTTACTTGTGGATCTTCCTGCCGCCGCTGCTATTCCAGGCCGCGCTCAGCGTGAACGTGCGCGAGATGCTCGGCGACGCGGCGCCGATTCTGCTGCTTGCCGTCGTGGCCGTGTTCGTGGCGACCGGCATGGTGGGCGGCGCAGTCCGGCTCACGGGCCTCGGTCCGCTTGCCGACGGCCTCCTGCTCGGTGCGATGATCGCGACGACCGACCCTTCCGCGGTGCTCGCCGTGTTCCGCGAAGTGGGCGCACCCGAGCGGCTCGTGCGCCTCGTAGAAGGCGAGAGCCTGCTCAACGATGCGGCCGCCATTGCCATCGCCGGCGTGCTGATCGCCGCGATCACAGGAGACGCGGCCAATGTCTCGGCAACGGCCGCGCTGCGTGCGCTCGGCATCGCGCTCGGCGGCGGGCTGCTGGTCGGGGCGCTGGCCGGGCGCGCATTCGCGTGGCTCCTGCCGGCGCTGGGCGGCGAGGGCAAAGCCGAGATCTCGCTCAGTTTCGCGCTGCCGTATCCGCTCTATCTCCTCGCCGACCAGATGTTGCACGTCTCGGGCGTGGTAGCCGTGGTCGCGGCCGGGCTCGTCATCAGCGGGCTCGGGAGCACGCGCCTGTCGCCTGTGAACTGGAAGCATCTGCAGCTGATCTGGGAACAGATCGCGGCCATGGCGGGCGCAGCGATTTTTCTGCTCGCGGCCATGCAGATTCCGGCCACGCTGCGTGACGCGCAATGGATCGATCTCGTCGCGCTCGCCGTCGTGGTGGTGGCGGCGTTCGCGGCGCGCGTCGTCGTGGTGTTCGGCATGCTGCCGCTACTGAGCCGCCTGCGGCTCACCGAGCCCGTGAGCGCGGCCTACAAGCTCGTGATTGCATGGGGTGGACTGCGCGGCGCGGTGACGCTCGTGCTCGCGCTGGGCCTCGCGCAGGACACGGCGCTGCCCGATTCCACGCGCCGCTTCGTCGCGATCCTCGCGACGGGCTTCGTGCTCGTGAGCCTGATTGTGAACGGCACGTCGCTCAAGCTGCTGATCCGGCGGCTGCGCCTCGATCTGCTGTCGCCCCAGGAGCAGGCGCTGCAGCAAAAGGCGGTGCAGCTGTCGTCGATCGGCGTATCCGAGCGCGTGCATATGGCGGCACGCACCTTTCACATTCCCGATGCGATCGCCGACCAGGCCTGCCATACGTTCCGGCGCAGCGTGGACATCAGCGCGACGGCATTCGATTTCGAGGCGGCGCTCTCGGACCGCGAGCGTCTCGTCATCGGCCTCGTGACGCTCGCGGCGAAGGAGCGCGACCTCATTCCGCAGTATGGCAGCGGCATCATTACGATCCGCAATCTCGACGCCATGATGCGCAACACCGATGCCATGATCGAAGAGGCGCGCGTGGGCGGGCGGCTCGGTTATCAGCGCGCGGCCGCAAAAATACTGGCCGATACGATCGAGATGCGTGTCGCGCGGCTGCTTTATCGCTGGCTGCGCGTGCGGCAGCCATACGGCGACGCGCTCGCCGATCGCTTCGAACTCCTGATGTGTCGCCGCGTGGTGCTGCATCAGCTGATCGTCTTCAACGACCGCAGCCTCACGCCGCTGCTGGGCGAGCGTCTCGCGGCGCTGCTCAAAACGATCCTCAAGGCGCGCATCGCGACGGCCGAGCATGGGCTCGCGGACGTGCGCCGTTGCTTCGGCCAGGCTTCGGACGTGCTCGAGCGGCGCATGCTGCTGCTGTACGCGCTGCGTGAAGGGCGCGAACGCGTACAGGCCATGTACGAGGACCGCTCGATCTCGAAGGAGATCTACGATTCGATCCGGCGCGAGCTGGACGCCGCGTGGAAGCTCGCCGTGCCGCGGGCGCATCCGGACCTCGTGCCGGGCGAGACGCACGCGAAGGAGATTCATACGCGCATCGACGCATTGAGCGTTGGCGGCGCCGATGCGCATGCGCAGCCCCCAGCACCCATAGCGCCGCACACCGACACCGTCGCGCCGATGGAAAACGCCGCAGCCGGGGAGCGCAGGCCGTCGCCATGACCGAAATCCAGTCGGCGCTGCTCGTGTTCGCGCTGCTGCTCGGCGGTACGGGCCTCGGCGTGCTGCTGCGGCCGTTATTGCCCGAGGAGCATCGCAAGCATGAAACCGTGCAGCTCGTGCAACTCGTGATCGGTATGCTGGTGACGTTTGCGGCGCTCGTGCTGAGCCTGCTCACCGCGTCCGCGAAATCGAGCTTCGATACGGCGACCAACGACATGCGCGCCTACGCCGCCGACCTGATTCAGCTCGATCAACGCCTGCGCGAATACGGTCCCGACGCGGCCGCGGCGCGCACCTTGCTGCGCGCGTATACGGCAAGCGCCATCGCCTCGACCTGGGCGCAGGAAAAGCCGCCGCCGGGAAACTACTATCCACACGATCCGGGCGTCGGCAATGACGAACTCGAAAGCCGGCCGCTCGGCGCGCTGCTCAACTCAGTCGGGCACGAAATCGAAATGCTCGCGCCACGCGACGCCTATCACCAGGCGCTCGTGGGCCCGCTCTCACAGATGTTCGACCGCGTGACCGATACGCGGTGGCGTCTGATCGAAGAGGCGCATGGCACGATTTCGCGGCCGTTCTTCAAGATGCTCGCGCTCTGGCTGATTTTGATCTTCCTGAGCTTCGGGCTCGTCGCGCCGCATAACGCGCTGGCGATCGTGCTGATCTTCCTTGGTGCGGTGTCGATTTCGTCGGCCGTCTACGTGATCGCCGACCTCGATACGCCGTTCACGGGACAACTCGTGGTGCCGAGCGATTCGATGCGCGATGCGCTCGCGCACATGAACGCGTCGGCCACGTAGCGACGCGAGCGAGTCATTGCGCTAGACTCGCGCGACGTGACGCGTACAGGAAAGGAGGTTTGCAATGTTGCGCAAGACGCTCAATGCTTCGCGGCTGCAGGAGGAAGTGCATCGGCGCATCCACAAGCTGCAGGAGGTGGTCGAAGACGGCGTGAAGATCGGCGTGCCGCGCCCGCAGTTGCAGGAGCCCGACCGCAGCGGCTGCAACTGGACGATGCAGCACTTTCACAACGCGGCTGGCTTCGAAGCGAGCGTGGCGCGCGTGCTGGAGCAGGTGCAGGCCGAGTACAACCTCACGCAGGCAAAGGATGAAGCCGTGGAGGACGATGTCGGCCAGGAGGCCGGCACGTGCGATCCGTTCGGGGGAGCGAAGCGCGCCGGCGCTGAGAACCCATTTGGTGGATCGAAACCCGCGCAGGCCGCGAACCCGTTTGGAGTGGCGGGGCCGTCGGGCAAGCAGGATCCTTTCGGCGATACTGCGCCCGCGAGTGAAGATGCGCCGCCTGCGAAGGGCAAACGCCCCGCGAATCCGTTCGGCGATTGACCGATGCGCTGCGCGCCGCCCACTTAGAGCGGCGCGCGTCACGCCATTGTCAGCTTTCTTCCGCTGCGGCCTTGCTGCGCGCGCGACGGCGCCTTCCTGGCAGCGGGCTCAGCCGGCGCTGCTGCCGGGCTCGCCGGTTCGTCAACGGAACTGGCCGGTGTTTCTGCCGCTTTCTTCGCTGTCTTCTTGCGCGCGGGGCTCTTGCGAGCTGCCGTCTTGCGCGCTCGCGCGGGGGCGGGCGCGGTGGGTTCGACCTCGGCGGCCGGCTCGGGCGCCGCATGCCCCTCGTAGGCCTCTTGCGGCGAGTGGGTGTTCTCGTTCGCGTCGAATGGCAGGGCGGGGAAGGGCGGCTCGGCTTCGTGCCGATGCGCTGGTTGCGCAAGCGCCTCGACCGGCTCGAACGGAATTTCGCCTTGCGTCTCGGCCGGTTGCTCGACTGCGGTTTCGCGCACGTCCGCCGCGCCGCCTCCGCGGCCATTGCGACGGCCCTTGCGCCTGCCGCGCGGCTCCTCGGCACGCGCCGCCGTGCTTTCCGGCGCTGACACGCTGGCGGCGGCAGCCGCGAGCGGGGGCGGGTTCAGCCGCGACACCCAGGTCCCCGACTTGTCGTCGCGGCCCACTTCGAGCAGCCCGCGCGACTGCGCCTCTTCGAGCAGATTGCCGAATGCGCGAAAGCCGTAGCGCGTTTCGTTGAAGTCGGGCCGGCGGCGCTTGATGGCGCTCTTGAGCACCGAAGCCCAGATCTTGCCGCTTTCGCCACGCTCGAGCACGAGCGCGTCGAGCGTTTCGATCGCGAAGGCCACGGCCTTCGACTTGCGCTCGTCGCCGTCCTGCTTCGGCTGTCGTTCGTCGCCGCCCTGGCGTTTCGCACCGCCGCCGTCCTTGTTCTTGCCCCTGCCGTGCGTGTGCTGTTCGCGCTCGAGTTCGCGCACCAGGTCGTCGTAGAAGATGAATTCGTCGCAATTGGCGACGAGCAGGTCGGAGGTGGAGTGCTTCACACCCACGCCGATCACCTTCTTGGCGTTCTCGCGCAGCTTCGAGACGAGCGGCGAAAAGTCGGAGTCGCCGCTCACGATCACGAACGTGTCCACGTGCGACTTCGTATAGCAGAGATCGAGCGCGTCCACGACGAGCCGGATATCGGCCGAATTCTTGCCCGACTGGCGCACGTGGGGAATTTCGATCAGCTCGAAGCTCGCCTCGTGCATCGCGGCCTTGAAGCCCTTGTAGCGCTCCCAGTCGCAATAGGCCTTCTTCACGACGATGCTGCCCTTGAGCAAGAGCCGTTCCAGCACGGGCTTGATATCGAAGCGGTCGATCTTCGCGTCGCGCACGCCGAGCGCGACGTTCTCGAAGTCGCAGAACACCGCCATGCTGATGTTTTCCTGGGGGGAAGCCATGTGATTGATTCGTTCCATCTACGGTGTGAATTCACATGATAGCCGGTTGCACCGCGGCGGGCCGGGAATCGCGATAGCGGCGCCTCACCCCGTGCGGCATGTGGTTGTGTGCGCAAGCATGATTATTTTGAACGACTTTCGAACGTGGAGCCGTAAAACGCAGTCATTTTATGTTTACCCAACAACTTCTTAACAAGCGTGTAACACAACTTTCATAAGCTTTCCGCGAGTCAAAATCCGTCGGGTGTGTCCGACTTATAACGAGGGACGGTTGTGAAGAAAATAAAGTCGCGCAGGGGTGCGCTCGCGATGCTGGCGAGCATCGGCGTATTGGCGGGGTTATCTGGTTGCGGAAGCAACGGCTCAGATGGCGGACCGAAGGTCACCGGTCAGGTGCTCGGCAGCTATATCCAGAATGCGGCAGTCTGCCTGGATGTGAACAACAACGGCAAGTGCGACCCGGGCGAGCCGGTCGCGCGCTCGGATGCCCAGGGCAAGTTCTCGATCTCCGATACGAGCAATGGGTCGTGGAAGTACATCGTGGCCGACCTGAGCGGCGCCACGGAGAACGACGCATCGGGCAAGAACATGGGCACGGCGTTCAACGGGACGGCTACGTTCCGTTCGCCGCGTGGCGTCGGTTCCGTCAGCGCGATCACGACGCAGCTTTCGCAACTGATCGACAGCGGCCTGTCGCAGTCGGATGCTCAAACGCAACTGGCGAACAAGATCGGCACGACGCCGGACGCCCTGCTGGGCGACTTCAATACCAACGGCAACAACGTGGTGAAGGCCGCGAGCGATCAGTACATTGCAACCGTCGTTTCGAGCAAGGCGATCAAGCACGTCTGGGTTATCGTGCTCGAAAACAAGAGTGCGGAATCGACGTACGGCACGACGGCCTCGGATTCGAACCAGGACCCGTACCTGAAATCGCTGATGCCGCAGGGCACGTTCCTTTCGAACTACTACGGCACCGGCCACGTTTCGCTGGACAATTACATATCGATGGTGTCGGGTCAGCCGTCGACGCACGACACCGAAACGGACTGCTTCCAGCTATGGTCCGATATCGTGGATGCCGGCAACGACTCGGCGAACCCCAAGGTTCTCAAGGCAGGTACGGACGCAAACGGCCACGCGAGCGGCGGCTGCGTGTTCCCGGCTCGCGTGCAGCATATTGGCAACCAGATGGAACAGGCCAAGCTCACGTGGCGCAGCTACAACGAGGACATGGGCAACGACCTGAACCGTGACGGCACGAGAACCTGTTCGTTCCCGCGCCGTACCGCGCAGCTTGCGGGCTCGGACCCGGCGAAGGCTGTGGACGGCACGCAGGCCGCGCAGGCGCCTTCGGCTTCGGGTGACGTGGCAGGCGATGAGTACGCAACGCGTCACAATCCGTTCCCGTATTTCCATTCGACCATCGATGATCTGGCCAACTGCGACGCGCACGTGGTCAACCTGCAAGACAACCTGGCAACGGATCTTCAGTCGATTGCCACTACGCCGAACTTCTCCTTCATCACGCCGAACCTGTGTAACGACGGCCATGATGGTGACGGTACGGGCGCGGCGGGCAAGGGCTGCAAAAACGGTCAGCCTGGCGGTTTGGCTTCGATCGACGCGTTCCTGAAGAACACGATCCCGTTGATTCAGGCTTCGCCCGCCTACAAGCAGGACGGCCTGATCATCATCACGACGGACGAAGGCGTCGTGACCGGACTGACGCCGACAACGTCGCTCAGCGCAGATGGCACGACGCTTTCCCTGCTGGAGCCGGAAATGGGCAACCAGTGCCCGGGCTGCAACCAGCAAACGGGTCCGAACGTGACGCGTCCGGAACAGGTCACGATGTCCACGCTGCCGGTGGCTCAAGCAGCCCTGCTCGGTATCAACCCGGCGACGCTGCCTGCATCCGTGCGGAGCGTGTCGATTGCGTTGAACTACCTCGGAGTCGGTGGCGATCAGATCGGTACGCTTCTGCTGTCGCCGTTCATCAAGGGCGGTCACGTGGATGGTACGGGCTACAACCACTACGCGCTGCTGCGTTCGCTCGAAGACAACTTCGGCATCGGCTCGTATCTCGGCTACGCAGATGATGCATCGCTCAAGCCGATCTTCACATCGGCCAACATCGATAACCGCTAATCCGTAGCGGTCTCACAAGAACTTTGTTGTCCTGGCCCGGTTCTCGGCTCGAACCGGGCTCTTTTCCTGATCCGTCATGCGCCAATTTCCTCTAAGGGCTGTTCTCACAACGGCCCTTTGCATTTGCCTGCTTTGCGCATGCGACCAACATGCACCGGACGCTCAGGCAGCCACGGTCAAAGCACCTGCGCCTGATCTGGCAGCCATCGGCAAGGCAGCGTTCTTCGATCCGTCGCTGTCGGCTTCCGGCAAGCAGTCATGCGCCTCCTGTCACAGCCCCGCGAATGCCTATGGGCCGCCGAACGGTCTGGCAGTCCAGTTGGGTGGTCCAAACCTCGATCGAGCCGGACTGCGCTCGGCGCCGTCGCTGCGCTATCTGCGTGCTGTGCCTTACTGGACGTTCACGCAGGCAAATAGCCTGAAAGAGCGTCTCGAGGACGGCGACAATCAGCCCAGCGGCGGATACACCTGGGATGGACGCTACAACTCCCCCGCGGATCAGGCTGCATTTCCCCTGCTCAATCCGGATGAAATGGCAAACAGCAGCGCGGATGACGTGGCGCAGAAGCTGAGCAAAAGCGCCTACGCACAGCAGTTCCGCGAAGCATTCGGTCAGGACATTTTCTCGCGGCCGACGCAGGCGCTGGCGGACCTCGGAAAGGTATTGCAGGCATTCCAGTTCAACGATCTGTCGTTCGCGCCGTACTCCAGCAAATTCGACCGGGTGCTCGACGGCAAGGAGCATTTCACGCCACAGGAAGCGCACGGATTGGCGCTGTTCAGCGACCCGGACAAGGGCAACTGTGCAAGCTGTCACCTGATCAACAAAGGCGCTCACGGCGCGCATCCGGCATTGACGGATTACAACTTTCAGACGCTGGGTGTGCCACGCAACATGGAAATTCCGGCCAACCGCGATCCGAATTTCTTCGACATGGGGTTATGTGGGCCGCTGCGTCAAGACGAGGCGAAGCAGCAGAAGTGGTTCTGCGGGATGTTCCGCACGCCCACGCTTCGCAACGTCGCCACGCGACGCGTCTTCTTTCACAATGGCATGTACCATACGCTGGAAGATTCGTTACGCTTCTATGTCGAGCGCGACACGAACCCGGAGAAGTGGTATTCGAAAGACGCGCACGGCCACGTCGTGAAGTTTGACGACCTGCCGAAGAATCTGCGCAGTAATGTGGATACCAGGACGGAGCCGCTGACGAATCACCTGGGCGGCAAACCGGTCTGGTCAGACTCGGATATCCGCGACGTAATGGCGTTCCTGGATACCCTCACCGACGCGGACGCAAAGACGGTGGCTCGCTAACGTCGTTCAGAAAAAGGAAAAACCCGGTCAGTTTTGAACCGGGTTTTTTATGCGCTGACGAAGCGTTAAGCGCTGCTCGCCACGTAGCCGAGGAGGGCGCTCACGGCGTCCGCTTCGCGGCGTACGGCGCGACCGTTCGGGCCCTCGGCCGTGGCGTCGAAGCCGCCCGTGGCGCCCAGCGCCGTGAGCACGCCGCAGAGCTTGCCGGTGTGATCGAAGAGCGGCGCCGAAACGGCGCTGATGCCCTTGAGATTCGTGTCGCGCACGCTCGCGCAGCGCGCTTGCTGCACGTCGCGCCGCAGCGTGCCGATCGGATCGCTCGCACTCAGTTGCGCGCGCAACGAAGCATCGGCGTGGGCGAGTTCTTCTTCAGCTTGCGCGAGCACGCGCGTGTCGTCGAGCAGGCCGAGAAACACGCGGCCCGTGGACGACCATAGCAGCGACATCACCGAGCCCACCCGCACGTTGACGGTCACGGGCAGCCCCGGTTCCTCGAAACGGATGATCGTGGGTCCCTTGTTGCCCATCACCGCGACGAACGACGTCACTTCGAGCGTCTCGCGCAGGCGCACGAGCGCGGGCTCCGCAATGCGCACCGGATCGGCCTGACGCATGGCGGCCACGCCGATCATCATCGCCTCGACGCCGAGCCGATACTGCTGGGTGGCGGTGTCCTGCGCGACCAGGCCTTCCTCGATCAGGCTCACGAGATAGCGATGCACCTTTGCGGGACTCTCGCCCACGCAGGCGGCGAGACCCGAGAGGCTCGCGCGGCCGCCCAGGCGCGCGAGACCCTTGAGCACGGCCATGCCGGTTTGCGCGGATTGCACGCGCTGGCGGCGCTCTCGCGGCGCGGCTACGGCCTTCGTCTCTTGCGCGACTTTGGGCGACGTCGAAGCGTCGGCCACTTTGGCCGTGGTGCGACGGGGAGTGGTTTTCCTGCTTTCCATACTGGACGGGACGCTGGGATATCGGTTGGGTTCACGCGGATTTTAGGGCGCGTAGGGGCGGCATAGTGCCTGCTGAGCTTGCACGTTAACCCCTATCTCGTAATTACGCAATGCGTACTAGAGTTACGCAAAACGTAATGCACGCAGGATGCAGGAGAGGCATATGAGCGAGACACCTTCCCCAGCGACGGGCCGCTGCCCGTTTCCCCACGCCGCGAACCGGACGTCGGCCGCCACGTCGCGCTGCCCGGTCAGTGCCAATGCCGCGGCATTCGACCCCTTCAGCGACGGCTACCAGCAGGACCCGCCCGAGTACGTGCGCTGGGCGCGCGAGCAGGAACCCGTGTTCTATAGCCCGCAGCTTGGCTACTGGGTGGTCACGCGCTACGACGACATCAAGGCGATCTTTCGCGACAACCTCACGTTCTCGCCCTCCATTGCGCTCGAAAAGATCACGCCCACCGGTCCCGAGGCGAACGCGGTGCTGGACTCGTACGGCTACGCCATGAACCGAACGCTCGTGAACGAGGACGAGCCTGCCCACATGCCGCGCCGCCGCGCGCTGATGGAGCCGTTCACGCCCGAACATCTCAAGCACCACGAACCGATGGTGCGGCGCCTCACGCGCGAGTACGTGGACCGTTTCATCGACGCAGGGCGTGCCGACCTCGTGGACCAGATGCTCTGGGAAGTGCCACTCACCGTGGCGTTGCATTTTCTGGGCGTGCCCGAGGAGGACATGGACTTGCTGCGCAAGTATTCGATTGCGCATACGGTCAATACGTGGGGGCGGCCGCGCCCCGAAGAGCAGGTCGAAGTGGCGCACGCGGTGGGCAACTTCTGGCGGTTCGCGGGCAAGGTGCTCGACAAGATGCGCCAGAACCCGGACGGCCCGGGCTGGATGCAATATGGCATCCGCAAGCAGAAGACGCATCCCGAAGTCGTCACGGATTCCTATCTGCATTCGATGATGATGGCCGGCATCGTGGCCGCGCACGAGACCACGGCCAATGCCACGGCGAACGCGATGAAGCTGCTGCTGCAGCACCCGCATGCGTGGCGCGAGATCTGCGAGGACCCGAGCCTCATTCCGAACGCGGTGGAGGAGTGCTTGCGCCACAATGGCTCGGTAGCGGCCTGGCGGCGCCTCGCAACAAAAGACGTGCAAATCGGCGGCATCGACATTCCGGCGGGTTCGAAGCTGCTCATCGTGACGTCCTCGGCGAATCATGACGAGCGCCATTTCGCCGATGCCGACCTGTTCGATATTCGCCGCGACAACGCGAGCGACCACGTCACGTTCGGCTATGGCTCGCACCAGTGCATGGGCAAGAACCTCGCGCGTATGGAGATGCAGATCTTCCTCGAAGAATTCACGCGCCGCTTGCCGCACATGCGTCTGGCCGAGCAGACGTTCACGTATGTGCCCAACACGTCGTTCCGGGGTCCTGAGCATGTCTTCGTGGAATGGGACCCCGCGCAAAACCCGGAGCGCGCGAATCCGGCGCTGCTCGGCGCGCACGTGGCGGTGCGCATTGGCGAGCCGTCGGCGCACGCGCTTTCGCGGCCTGTGATGGTCGAGCGTGTGGACGCCATGGCAGAAGGCATCGTCCGTGTGCGCCTCGTCGCGCCGGAGGGCGGCGCGCTGCCGCGCTGGGCGGCGGGTGCGCATATCGACGTGGAGTGCGGCGACACCGGCATCTCGCGCCAGTACTCGCTGTGCTCGGACCCCGCCGACACGGGCGCGTTCGAGATCGCCGTGCTACGCGAAATGCAAAGCCGCGGCGGTTCGGCCTGGGTGCACGACACGTTGCACGCAGGCATGCGCCTGAAGATACGCGGCCCGCGGAACCACTTCCGGCTCGACGAAGAGGGGCGGCGCGCGATCTTCATTGCGGGCGGCATCGGCATCACGCCGGTAAGCGCCATGGCGCGCCGCGCGCGCGAACTGGGCATCGACTACGAATTGCACTATAGCGGGCGCTCGCGCAGGACGATGGCGCTCGTCGACGAACTCGCGCAGCTGCACGGCGAGCGCCTGCATCTGCACGTTTCGGACGAAGGCTCGCGCAACGATTTTGCCGCGCTGTACGTCGACGAGCATACGCGCGTCTACGCGTGCGGCCCGGCGCGCATGCTTGAAGCACTCGAAGCGTGCAGCGAGGTGTGGCCCGAGGATGCACTGCGCGTGGAGCATTTCGCGGCGACCGGCGGCAAGCTCGACCCCTCGCGGGAGCAGGCGTTCGAAGTCGAGCTGAAAGACTCAGGGCTCGTACTCAACGTGGGCGCCGACCAGACCGTGCTCGACGCGCTGCGCCGCGCGAACATCGACGTGCAAAGCGATTGCGAAGAAGGCTTGTGCGGCTCGTGCGAGGTGCGCGTGCTGGCGGGCGAGATCGACCATCGCGACGTAGTGCTCACGCGCGCCGAACGCGACACGCAAACCCGCATGATGACCTGTTGCTCGCGAGCGAAAAGCGGGCGATTGGTACTCGAACTTTAATCGCCGTAGAGCGATCGAGACGACAAAACAATATTGGAGACATTGCATGAACAAGGCGGTGGAGGTTACCGGCATCATCGACGAAAGCCGGTTCGGGCCGTATCAGCTCCTCGTGGTCACGCTGTGCGCATTGTGCCTCGTGATGGACGGCTTCGATGTGCAGGCGATGGGCTACGTGGCGCCGGTCGTGATCCGCGAGTGGGGCATCGCGAAGGAGACGCTCTCGCCGGTGTTCGGTGCGGGCCTCTTTGGCATGCTGGTGGGCTCGCTCACGTTCAGCACGCTCGCCGACAAGATCGGCCGCCGCCCGGTGTTGATCGGCGCGACGCTGTTCTTTTCCGCGTGCATGGTCGCGACGGGCTTCGCGCATTCGATCGCGCAACTGGTGGCCTGGCGCTTCGTCGCGGGGCTGGGTCTCGGCTGCATCATGCCGAACGCGATGGCGCTCGCGGGCGAGTACAGCCCGCGCCGCATGCGCGTCACGCTCATGATGATCGTCTCGTGCGGCTTCACGCTGGGCGGCGTGGTGGGTGGCCTGATTACCGCGGCGCTGATCCCCGCGTTCGGGTGGCGCGCCGTGTTCTTCGTGGGCGGCGCGATTCCGCTCGTGCTCGGCGTGCTGATGTGGCTCGCCTTGCCCGAGTCGATCCAGTTCCTCCTGTTTCGCGGCCGTGGTGAGCGCACGCAGGCGCGCGTGCGCCGCAATCTGTCCCGCGTGGCCCCTGCGCTCGCGTTGCCGGCCGGCGTGCAGTTCACGAGCGTGGAAACGCGCTCGCGCGGCGTGCCGTTCGTCGAGCTGTTCAAGGAAGGGCGCGCGCGGGTGACCGTGCTGCTGTGGGTCGTGAACTTCGCGAACCTGCTCGCCATGTATTTCCTCTCGAACTGGCTGCCGACCGTGATCCGCGACGCCGGCTATTCGACCCGGACCGCCGTGTTCGCCGGCACGGCATTGTGGGGCGGCGGTGTGATCGGCACGCTGCTGCTCGGGCGCATCATCGACCTTGCGGGCTTCACGCGCGTGCTCGCCACGACGTTCCTGATCGCCATCGTCTCGACGGCCGCCATCGGCAATCCCGCCGTGATGGTCTCCGTGGCCGCGATGTTCGTGGCGATCTTCGTCACGGGCTTTACGATCATCGGCGGCCAGCCCGCGCTCAACGCGCTCGCCGCGACCTACTATCCGACCTCGCTGCGCTCGACCGGCATCGGCTGGAGCCTCGGCGTGGGGCGTATCGGCTCGGTCGTCGGCCCGGTGCTGGGCGGCGCGCTCCTGCACCTGCAGTGGTCGTCGTCGGCGCTCTTTCTCGCGGCGGCCGTGCCGGCCTGTGTGTCGCTCGCGGGCATCGTGGCGATTCATCGGGCGAATAGCGCTTCCAGGGGCACGATGGGAGGCGAGCGTGCGACGGCGCAGATGGAGTGACTGGCGGCAGCGCCTGCGCAGGGCCGCACCGGCGCCTCGCACGCGTCACTCACGAGGGCTGAGCGCCCGCCGAGCACGCTCCCGGTCGAGAAGATAATCACCTCGAAGCCCCGGCCATCGGGGTGAATTCCGACTTCTCGGCAGACGAATGCCGGCTTTATCGAAAACGAATTGTTGGCAGGCCGCGCCTGAACCACACTGATACCTGTCGCGATGCGGCGTGCCACGGCGCGCCGTACGCAGTCAAAGAGCAACGACGGGAGGTGACAGTGGTGAGGCGAGCGGCGCGCAAGATCAGCGATATCGCGCGGCATTGGGCGCAGGCGTCGCCCGAAGCCGTGGCGATACGCGAAGAAGCAAAGGTGACGAGCTTCGGGCAGCTCTGGAGCGACGTGGGGCAGGCGCAGCGGTTTTTGCGCGAGCACGGCGTGGACGTGGGCGACCGCGTGCTCGTCGTGGCCGAAAACTGCTCGGCCGTGGTGACGCTGCTGTTCGCGCTATCCGAAATCGGCGCGTGGCCGGCCGTGGTCAATGCGCGGCTCTCGGAACGAGAGATCGAGACGATTCGCGCCCATTGCGGGCCGCGTCTCATACTGTTTACGCATGGTGCTTCGCCCGACGCGCTGCGTCATGGCGTGCGCTATCGCGCGCGCGAGATCGCGCCCGCCGGGCTCGGTCCGCTGATGATGGCCGCGCCCGATCTCAACGCCGTGCGTGAGGCCGAAGCGCTCGCGCACGAGGTCGCGGTGCTCATCTACACGTCGGGCACGACGGGCCAGCCCAAGGGCGTGATGGCCACGCATCGCGGCCTGCTGCATTTCGCGCATGTCTCGGCGACATCGCGCGACATGACACAGGCGGACTGCGCGTACGCGGTCATGCCGATGTCGCATATTTTCGGACTCGCCACGCTGCTGCTCGCCACCTTCGAGGCGGGCGCGAGCCTGCATCTGGCCGCGCGCTTTTCGGCCGAGGAGGTCGTGAAAGCGCTCGCCGCCTCCGAAATCTCCATCCTGCAGGGGGTGCCGACGCTCTTCACGCGCATCGTCGCCTATGTGCGCGAGCACGGCGGCACGGTACATGCGCCCCGTTTGCGATACCTGTACACGGGCGGAGGTCCGCTCGATCCCACGCTCAAGCAGCAGGTCGAAGCGCTCTTCGGCATGCCGCTGCATCACGGCTACGGCATGACTGAGTACGCGGGCTCGCTATTCATCACACGCATGGACCGTCCGCGCAAGGACGTGTCTTCAGGCGAGATCGTCGAGGGTGCCGAGTTGCGCGTGGTCGGGCCCGACGGTCACGATGTGCCGCGCGGCGAAGCGGGCGAGTTGTGGGTGCGCGGTCCCGGCGTCATGCACGGTTACTACCGCGAGCCGGGCCTGACCGCCGAAGTGCTCGATGCGGAAGGCTGGCTCAAGACCGGCGACCTCGGCCGGCTGGACGCGGACGGCGCGCTCTTCATCGTGGGCCGCTCGAAAGATCTCATCATCCGTTCGGGCTTCAACGTGTATCCCATCGAAGTCGAGTCGGTCATCAACACCTACGCAGCGGTGCGCCAGAGCGCCGTGGTGGGGCGGCGCGACGCCGAAGGTAACGAGGAAGTCGTGGCGTTCGTGGAAGCGAAGGACGGCGCGACGATCGACACGGCCGATCTCGCCCATTATCTGAGCGAGCGGCTCTCGGCCTATAAGCGCCCCTCGGAAATCGTGACCATCGACATGATTCCGACCACGGCCAGCGGCAAGCTGCAAAAGCAGCCACTGCGCGAAATGGCCAAACGTGCCGTGCGCGCTCACTGAGCATTCCTGATTTGTCATCCTCACGGGCGGCGTCGTGCCGCCCGATCAACGATTGCAGGGCATACACCATGATTCGCGACCAGGAAACGATGAACGTTCTGCTCGACAACGTCGCGCGCTTCGTGCGCGAGCGTCTCGTGCCGAACGAAGAGCGCGTGGCCGAAACCGATGAAATTCCGGCCGATATCGTCGATGACATGAAGGCCATGGGCCTCTTTGGCCTGACCATCCCGGAGCAGTACGGCGGGCTCGATCTCACGATGGAAGAAGAAGTGCTCGTGATGTTCGAACTCGGCAAGACTTCGCCCGCGTTTCGCTCGATCATCGGCACGACGGTAGGTATCGGCTCGCAGGGCATCGTGATCGACGGCACCGACGAGCAAAAGGCAACATGGCTGCCGAAGCTTGCGAGCGGCGAGATCATCGCGAGCTTCGCGCTCACGGAGCCGGGCGCGGGCTCGGACGCCGCATCGATCAAGACGCGCGCCGAGCGGCGCGGCGACCACTACGTGGTGAACGGCACCAAGCGCTTCATCACGAATGCGCCGCAGGCCGGCATGTTTACGCTGATGGCGCGCACCAATCCCGACGAGCCGCGCGCGGGCGGCATCACCTCGTTCATCGTCGACGCAAAAACGCCCGGCATCAACTTCGGCAAGCGCGACAAGAAGATGGGCCAGCGCGGCGCGCATACCTGCGACGTCATCTTCGAGGACGTGAAGGTGCCCGCGAAAAACATCATCGGCGGCAAAGAAGGTGTGGGCTTCAAGACCGCGATGAAGGTGCTCGACAAGGGGCGTATTCATATCGCGGCGATCTGCATGGGCGTGGCGCAGCGCATGCTCGACGACGCGCTGCGCTACGCGATGGAGCGCGAGCAGTTCGGCGAGAAGATCGCCGAGTTCCAGCTCGTGCAGGCCATGCTCGCCGATAGCCAGACCGAACTCTACGCGGCGCGCTGCATGGTGCTCGACGCGGCGCGCCGCCGCGATGCCGGCCAGAACGTGAGCACCGAGGCCGCGTGCGCGAAGCTCTTCGCATCCGAAATGTGCGGGCGGGTGGCAGACCGCGCGGTGCAGATTTTCGGCGGCGCGGGCTATATGTCCGACTATGGCATCGAGCGTTTCTACCGCGATGTGCGCATCTTCCGCATCTACGAAGGCACGAGCCAGATCCAGCAGATCGTCATTGCGCGCAACATGATTCGGGCGGCCGGCGGGCGCTAGTCGAGAGGGGCGGCGCGCAGCACGCGCGCCGCGTCATGGGGCTATTCGAGGCGGCCGATGCCGTCGGCCACCAGCAGATCGACGAGCTTGCGCGCGAACAGCGGCAGCGCATCGCGGTCGGTCATGCAGATCTGCAGTTTGCGCACGGCCCACTCGTCGGTGAGCGGCACGATCTTGAGCGACATGGTTTGCGCGTGGCGGCGCGCCGTACCTTCGGGCAGCACGCCAATGCCGATGTTCGCCTCGATCATGCGGCACGCGGCTTCGAAATTGCCGATCTGGATGCGCCAGCGTATCGTGCGTTGCAGATCCGACGAGGCGCGCTTGAGAAACGAGAAAATCGCGCTCTCGTCGGGCGGCCCGATGAAGTCGTAGTCGAGCGTATCGGCAAACGCCATCTCGCTCGCTTGCGAAAGCGGGTGGCTGAGCGCGGTGACGAGCACGAGCCGGTCGCGCCGGTAGGGCAGCACCTGCAGTCCCTCGGTGCGCACATTGCCGGCCACGATGCCGATATCGATCGTACCGTCCTGCACGGCGCGCACGATATCGGGCGAAAGGCGCTCGTGAATGTCCACGTACACGTCGGGATGATTGATGAGGTAGGTGCGCAGCACGGCAGGCAGGAACTCGCTCATCGCCGTGGTGTTCGCAAACACGCGCACATGGCCCTTCACCCCCTGCGAATATTCCTGCAAGTCTCCCGTGAGTTGCTCGAGCTGCTTGAGCACGCGGCGCGCGTGGGCGAGCAGCGTCTCGCCGGGGCCCGTTAGCGTGACCCCCTGGCTCGTGCGGCTCAAGAGCTTCACGCCCACCTGTTCTTCGAGATTCTTGATACGCGTGCTCGCCGCGGGCAGCGACAGGTGCGCGCGTTCCGCGCCGCGCGTGAGGCTGCTCGCCTCGGCTACGTGGGTGAAGAGCTTCAGGTCGACGAGATCGAAATGCATGGGTTGACTTGCCGTGACTCCAATGTCCGTCAGCTCGTTCGTTAGAGGGATGCAAAAAACATGAGGGGCGAGCAGACTCCAGCCATTATTGCGCCGCAGCGCAACGCACGCCATTAGCGATAGTACGGGTTAATCCTGGCCGAAACAGGCGTTCGGCATATCCAAATTGTGCAGCTTTGGCCGATGCGTCAAGCTGCAACACGAACGGCACAGCTTGCCGCATCACGATTCAAATCGAATGAATGCCCGGCGCAACGCGGGCTGGAGGAGCGAAAACGATGACGACGCAACGAATGCTGGACGGCAAGGTCGTGGTGGTGACAGGATCGGGCGGCGGCATTGGCCGCGATATTGCGCTCATGATGGCGCGCCACGGCGCGAAAGTCGTGGTGAACGACGTGGGCGCCACGCTCACCGGCGAGGGCCATAACGACGGCCCCGCGCAAGCCGTGGTGAACGAGATCACGGCGTTCGACGGCCAGGCCACGGCGAACACCGACAGCGTGGCCGACGCCGCTGGCGCCGCCCGCATCGTGCAGAACGCGCTGGACGTGTTCGGCCGTATCGATTGCGTGGTGAACAACGCGGGCATCCTGCGCGACCGCTTCTTCCACAAGATGAGCGAAGAGGAGTGGGACGCCGTGCTCAAGGTTCACCTCTACGGCTCTTACTACGTTTCGCGCGCCGCCGCCGACCACTTCAAGGAGCAGCGCAGCGGGGCGTTCGTGCATATGACGTCCACGTCCGGGCTGATCGGCAATCTCGCGCAGGCCAACTATAGCGCCGCGAAGCTCGGCATTGCGGGCCTGTCGAAATCCATCGCGCTCGATCTGGAAAAGTTCGGTATCCGTTCGAACTGCATCGCGCCGTTCGCCTGGAGCCGCATGATCAACTCTATCAAGATCGATTCGCCGGAACAGGAAGCACGCGTTGCCAAGATCAAGCAGATGACGCCCGCGAAGATCGCGCCGCTCGCCGTCTACCTCGCGAGCGAACAGGCCGCCGACGTGACGGGCCAGATTTTCGCGGTCCGCAACAACGAAATCTTCCTGATGAGCCAGCCGCGCCCCGTGCGTTCGGTGCATCGCGGCGAAGGCTGGACGCCGGAGACGATCGCCGAGCATGCCATGCCGGCGCTGCGAAAATCGTTCCATACGCTCGATGTTTCCGCCGATGTCTTCAGTTGGGACCCCGTCTGATGACGCGCGGCCCGCGCGCGGCGCGCATCGTCGACGCCGCGCAGCTCGATCTCGCGCAGTACGTGCGCCCGGGCGACACGCTCGCATGGGGCCAGTGCGGAGCCGAGCCGTGCACGCTCACCGCGCTGCTGATGGCGCAGCGCAAGGCGATAGGCGGGCGCTTTCGCGTGTTCGTGGGCGCGTCGTGGTCCGACACGCTCGAGCCCGCGTATGCCGACTGCGTGGACTTCATGGCCTATGGCGCATCGGGTACGAACCGGCGGCTCGAACGCGAAGGCGTGCTCGACATCCTGCCGTGTCACTACTCGCAGTTTCGCAGCGTGCTGACTACGGGTCCGAACCGCATCGACGTGTTGCTGCTGCAAGTTGCCCCCGCCGATGAGGCGGGCCGCTACAGCCTCTCGATCGCCCATGAGTATCTCGTGCCGCTGATCGACAGTGCGCGCGTGGTCATTGCGGAGGTAAATGCGGCGGCGCCGTGGACCTTCGGCGAGCGCATGTTGTGCGGCGATGATTTCGACGTGCTGATCCATACCGACCGCGCGCCGCTGGAAGCGCCTGCCACGCAGGCCGGCGACATCGAGCGGCGCATCGCGCAGCACGCCGCATCCCTGATCGAAGACGGCTCGACAATCCAGTTCGGGCTGGGCGCGCTGCCCGAGGCCATCGTCGCGCAGTTGCGCGACCGGCGCGATCTCGGCGTGCATAGCGGCACCATCGGTGACGCGGTGGTCGATCTGATCGCAGCCGGTGTGGTGACGAATGCTCGCAAGTCGCGCGATCGAGGCGTGAGCGTGGCCGGCACGATGATGGGCACGCGCAAGGTCTACGCGCATGCGCACCGCAATGCGCAGATTCAGTTTCGCGCCACGGCCTATACGCACGACATCGACGTGCTCGGCAGCCTCGACCGGTTCGTGGCGATCAACTCGGCGCTCGAAGTCGATTTGACGGGGCAGGTCAATGCGGAAGCTGCCGGCGGTCGCTATGTGGGCGCCGTGGGCGGGGCGCTCGATTTCATGCGCGGCGCGGCGCGCTCGCACGGGGGCGTCGCGATCGTCGCGCTCGCAGCCAGCACGCGGCATGGCAGTCGCATCGTCGCGCGTCTTTCGGGGCCGGTCAGCACGCCGCGCAGCGACGCCGCGGTGATCGTCACCGAGCACGGCGTGGCCGATCTGCGCGGGCTCACGCTCGCCCAGCGCACCGAGCGCATGCTCGCCATCGCGCCGCCAGAATGGCGCGAACAGCTGGCGGCGCAACACCATGCGCGGCGGGATGCGATAGCGGTTTGACGGTACGCAGGCACACGACGCGGCGAACAACAACAACCAGACTCCATGTAAAGGAATCCGAAATGAGAAGAGCAGCGATAGTCGCACCCGTACGCACGCCGGTCGGCACCTTCGGCGGCAGCCTGCGCCCTGTTTCCGTCGAAACGCTCGCGGCCACGGTGCTGCGCGAAACCATCGCGCGCAGCCGCGTGGACCCGGCACGCATCGAGGACGTGGTCTTCGCGCAATCGTATGCGAACAGCGAAACGCCTTGCATCGGCCGCTGGGCTGCGCTCGAAGCAGGGCTGCCCGTGCAGGTGCCCGGCATGCAGCTCGATCGCCGTTGCGGCGGCGGGCTGCAGGCGGTCGTGACCGCCGCGATGATGGTGCAGAGCGGCGCGGCGGACGTGGTCGTGGCCGGCGGCGTGGAAAGCATGAGCAATATCGAGTACTACACGACCGACATGCGTTGGGGCGCTCGCGCAGGCTCGGTGAAGATGCACGACCGTCTCGAGCGTGGCCGCGAACGCTCGCAGCCCGAAGCGCGCTTCGGCTACATCTCCGGGATGATCGAAACGGCTGAAAACCTCGCGAAGGAATACGGCATCACGCGCGAGGAAGCGGACGCGTACGCCGTGCGCAGCCACCAGCGCGCCGCGGCGGCATGGGAGTCGGGCCGTTTCGCCGACGAGGTGGTGGCGGTTTCGGTGCCGCAACGCAAGGGCGACCCGGTGCTGTTCGCACGCGACGAAGGCGTGCGCGCCGACGCAAGCGAGGCGTCGCTCGCGAAGCTCAAGCCGCTCATGAAAGGCGGCACGGTGACGGCGGGCAACGCGAGCCAGCAGAACGACGCCGCGGCTGCGTGCCTGATCGTCGCCGAAGACCAGCTCGACAAACTGGGCCTCACGCCGCTTGGTTACCTCACGGGCTGGGCAGCTTCGGGATGCGAGCCCGCGACGATGGGCATCGGCCCGGTGCCGGCCGTGCAAAAGCTGCTGCACAAGACCGGGCTCACCTTCGATCAACTCGATCTCGTCGAACTGAACGAGGCCTTCGCGTGTCAGGTGCTCGCGGTGCTCAAGGGCTGGGGCTGGCACGACGAAGCGCGGCTGAACGTGAACGGCTCGGGCATTTCGCTCGGTCATCCGATCGGCGCGACCGGCGTACGTATGCTCACGACCTTGCTTTACGAACTGCAGCGCCGCAAGGGCCGCTATGGCCTCGAAACCATGTGCGTAGGCGGCGGCCAGGGCATCGCGGCGATTTTCGAGCGGGCGGCTTGAGTACGAACGCTTCGCATCCCTACGGAACATAACAAGGAGGAGACGATGCTCGATGCACTCAACGCGCAGCTCGCCCGGCTGCAAACGCATCCGTTCTATGCGGGACGTCTTCCGGGCAGCGTCGCGAGCGCGGCGGAGTTCGCCGAGCGCGTGCCGCTCATGACGCGCGCCGAACTGGTGGCCGAGATGAATTGCCCCGGCTACGGCGCGTTTGCGCCGGCCATTCCGCCGGTGCGCGTGCACCTCACGCCGATGGGCGCTTCGCTCGTCCCGATCCTGCAGAGCGCGGCCGATCTGCGTGCCATCGAAGCCGCGTGTGGGCAGCATCTCGACGCGTGCGGCATCGGCCCCGGCGACGTGTGCATGGTGACGTTCGGCTATCACCTCTTCGTTGCGGGGCTTTTCTATCAGACCCAGATGGAAGCGCGCGGCGTGGCGTGCATTCCGCATGGCCCGGGCGAGACCGAGCGCGCGGCACGTGTCGCGCAGCAGTGCGGCGTGACGGTGCTGGCCGGCAACCCGTCGCATGCGCTCAAGCTCATCGAAGCGGGGTGCCCCGTGCCGCGCGTGTTCTTCGCGGGTGGCGAAGCGTTCACGGGCAATGCCGCGCTGTACGCACGCGTGCGCGAAGCGATGCCGGGCACGTTGTTGATCGACAGTTACTCGCTTTCCGAATGCCTGCCGGTGGCGCGGACATTCCCCGGTGGTACGGGGGTGCATGTGTTCGACGAACTGCTCTACGCCGAAGTCATCGACCCGGACACCGGCAATCCGGTTGCCGAGGGCGAACGTGGCGAACTCGTGCTCACGCATCTGAACAAGGAACTGCAACCGCTCGTGCGCTATCGCACTGGCGACCTCACCTTGCTCGAGCGCACTGCGCCCTTGCATGGGCGCACGGTGGCGCTGCCGCGCGTGGTGTTCGGCCGCGCGGATTCGATGGTGAAGATCAAGGGCGTGAAGGTCTACCCATCCGAATTGAAGACGGTGCTGCTGGGCCTGGAGGGCGCGACGGGCGCCTATCGGCTCGTGGTCGGCACTAAGACTCATGGTGGCGACCATCTGACGCTGCAGGTGGAAGGGACGGTGCAGGGCGGTGCGATCGAGGCCATAGCCGAGCGCTTCAAGCGCCAGACGCTCATACACGCGGACGCCATCGAGACGGTCGCGAAGCTCGAAGGCGCGGCACTCGTAGAAGATCAACGGAGAGAGACGACATGAATGCAAGCGCAACGCACACCCCAACCCCGTGGCGACTCGTCGTAGGCGGCCACAGCTACGCGGACTTTTCCATTTCGGTGTCGCCGGCCGTCGAGCGCGCCGTGGCCGAGAATCTCGTACCGCCCACGGTCTATCTGAACGTCTTCAACGAAGACAGCATCACCGTAGGCGTGAACGAAGATCCGAACCAGGTGCTCGATCTGCCGTTTTGCCGCGACAACAACGTGCTCGCGCGGCGGCGCGTGAGCGGCGGCGGCGCGATTTACGCGGGGCGCGGCTCGGCATTTCTCGCGTTCTATCTGCCCATCGGTCTGCCCGGCGTGCCCCAAACGGCGGCGCAAGCGTTTCCGACGATACTGGGCCACGTCGCCGAAGCGCTACGCGATGTGTTCGGCCTGCAAGCCGCTTATCGGCCGCTGAACGACGTCGAGATCGACGGACGCAAGCTCGTGGCCACGTCGCTGAAGATCGAAGGCGGCGTGCTGACGTTCCGCATTTTGCTGAACGTGAAGGCGATCGACACGGCAATCGCGGCGCGCGCCATGCCCATGGCGCCAGAGAAGGTGAAGGACAAGAAGCACAAGGATCTCGGGTCGCGCTACACGTTTCTGGAGCAGGAACTCGGCCGCGAGGTGAGCGCCGATGAGTTGACCGCATGGGTCACGGCCTGCGTTCGCCGCACGTTCGGGGAAGTGGCGCTCGTATCTGGCGCGCTCGGCAGTGAAGAACTCGTTTTTGCCCGGCAATACGAGCGCGAGTTGCACGAAGAGAGCTGGTTCCATGAGAAGAGCGAGGCCGCGCGTTACAGTCCAATCAGCGTGCTGGGAGACCGTATCGTGCGCGGACGCGAAAAGGCGCCGGCAGGGCTGATCTGGCTGAGTCTGCTCGTGCGTGACGGCACGGTGGTCAAGGCGATCGTCAACGGCGACTGGCACCCGCGTCCGCTGGCTTCGGTCGCCTGGCTCGAAGACGGCTTCACCGGACTTGCCGCCACGCGAGAAGCCTGCGCGGCGCATATCGAGGCATTTCTCGCGCGTCCCGACGTGGAGTTCGCAGGCGTCGAGCCGGTGCATCTCATCACGGCGCTCGACAAGGCGCTCGCTGAACTCGCAAGCGTAGGGGTGAGCGCATGAGCGAAAAAACCTTGCTGGTCGAACAGGACGCGGGCGTCGCGACGCTCACGTTCAATCGTCCGGAAGCGAAGAACGCCCTCAGCGGTGAGATGCGCGTGGAATTGCTCGAAGCCGTGCAGCGCATACGTGCCGACCGCGGCGTGCGTGCGGTCATTTTGCGCGGCGCGGGCAATGACTTCTGCTCGGGCGGCGACGTGCGCGGCATGAACGTAACGAGCGCCGAAACGGGACGCGACCGGATCGACGACCTGCATGGCTGGGTGAGCATGCTGATCGACCTCGACCGCCCGGTGATCGCGGCCGTGGATGGCGTGTGCTACGGCGCGGGCTTCAGCTTCGCACTCGCCGCCGATTTCGTGATTGCCAGCACGCGGGCGCGCTTTTGCATGCCTTTCATGAAAGTCGGTCTCGTGCCCGATTGCGGCGCGTTCTATACGCTGCCGCGCGTGGTGGGACTCGCGCGCGCCAAGGATCTCGTCTTTACGGCGCGCGAACTACGCGCCGCGGAAGCGAAGGAGATCGGCGCGGTGCTCGAAGTCGTCGAGCCCGAACAGCTTCATGCGCGCGCCGCGCAGGTGGCGGCCAGTCTCGCGGCGGCGTCGCCCATTGCGTTCGGTCTGGCCAAGCGCGCGTTGAATCAGTCGCTTGGCAGCGACCTGCGCGCGATGCTCGAAATCGAGTCGGCGGCGCAGGGCATTGCGTTCACGACCGAATTCCATCGCGAAGCCGTGAAGCGCTTTCGCGAGAAGGCCGACCCGCTCTTCAAGTGGCCCGCCGCCGAGGCCTGATCTTTCATCCACGCACCGCCATGACGATTGACTATCACACCCTGCGCAACTGGCCGTTCAAGGACGTCGAGCAAACCTATACCGCGCGCGACGCCATGCTCTACAGCCTCGCTGTGGGATACGGCGCCAATCCCGTCGATCCGGACGACCTGGCATTCGTCTACGAAAAAGAGTTGCGCGTGCCGCCGACGCTTGCCGTCGTGCTCGGCTTTCCCGGCTTCTGGGCGCGCGACCCGCGCTCGGGCATCGACTGGGTGCGGCTGTTGCACGGCGAGCAGAGCCTCGTGATGCACAAGCCGCTGCCGCCGGCCGCAACGGTGATCGGCCGCTCGCGTATCACGCGGGTGGTCGACAAAGGCGCAGGCAAGGGCGCGCTGCTCGAAATCCAGCGTAGCATTACCGACAAGGCAAGCGGCGACCTGTATGCCACCGTCACGCAGCTCACGTTCTGCCGTGGGGACGGCGGCTTCAGCGCGGACAACGGTTTGAGCGACGAAGCGCCCGCGCCGCCGCCGCCGATGCCCGAGCGCGCGCCCGATCATCATTGCGATCTGCCGACGCGCCCGGAAACGGCGCTGATTTATCGCCTGTGCGGTGACGACAACGCGTTGCATGCCGACCCGCAGGTCGCACGCGCGGCGGGTTTCGAACGGCCTATCCTGCACGGGCTCGCCACGTGGGGCGTGGCCGCGCATGCCGTGCTCAAGACGATGTGCGCGAGCGACCCGCAACGCCTCGTGGCGTTTCACGCACGCTTTACGGCACCTGTGTATCCGGGCGAGACGATCCGCACCGAGATGTGGCGAGATGGCGACGAAGTGAGTTTTCGCGCGCGCGTGCTGGAACGCGACGTGCTCGTGCTCAACCATGGGCGCGCGCAGTTGCGCTGAGCGCTATTCCGTATAACGAAGGAAATCAGAACTATGGCCCGTCAACCGAAACCGCTCGTGCGCTCCGATATCGCGTACAGCACGCCCGATCGTATCGTCGTGCGAGGCAAGAGTCTGCCCGACGAAGTGCTCGGCCACATGAATCTCGGCGACTTCGCGTTTCTGCAACTCACGGGCAAGGCGGCCACGCCGCAGCAGTCCGCGATGTTCAACGCCATCGTCATCACGCTCGTCGAGCACGGCATGACGCCAAGCGCCATCGCCGCGCGCATGACCTATGCGGGCGCGCCCGAGTCGCTGCAGGCGGCTGTCGCCGCGGGGCTATGCGGCCTCGGCTCGGTGTTCGTCGGCAGCATGGAAGGCGCGTGCCGCATGCTATCCGAAACGCTGCCCTATGACGGCCAGTGCGACGACCTGGAGAAACTCGCAGTCGATACCGTCGCCGCATGGCGCGCGCGTGGTACGCCGATTCCGGGGCTCGGCCATCCGCTGCACAAGCCCATCGATCCCCGCACGCCGCGCCTTTTTGAACTGGCCGCGCAAAACGGCATGTCGGGGCGCTATGTGACGCTCATGCAACTCATTGGCGCGGAGGCCGAGCGTGCGTCGGGCAAAGCACTGCCGATCAATGCGACGGGTGCGATCGGCGCGATTTGCTGCGAATTCGGCTTCCCGTGGCGTATCGTGCGCGGCTTCGGTGTGATGGCGCGCGCCATTGGCCTCGTGGGTCATCTGCTCGAAGAAGGCGAGCGCCCCATGTCGTTCGAGTTGTGGCAGCGCGTGGAAGACGAAGCCTCCGCCCATCTGCGCGGCGAAGCGTGAGGCCTGCGCGCGGCCGTGGTTGAAAGCCGCGTGCAAGTATCGGGCCGCGATGGTCGGGGGATTAACGAAAGCGAAAGGGCCGATTCGGCAAAGGCAACTTCGCGAAACGATGTGAGCCGTTCATAGTATGGCCAACAGTCTCGAATCGGAGAAACGCCATGCCGGAATCGCAAACGCCAACGCTCAGTGCGTGGCTCGACAAGACCGAAACGCTCACCGACGATATCACCGCGTTTCCGCTGCGCGCCCTCGCGGCCACGCTCGATCGCGAAGCCCCCGATAGCGCCGTGCCGCCGCTGTGGCACTGGCTCTATTTTCTGCCCGTCTCGCCGCTCGCGCAAGCGGGTCCCGATGGCCACCCGAAACGCGGTGGCTTTCTGCCGCCGGTCGAACTGCCGCGCCGCATGTGGGCGGGCGGACGCCTTACCTTTCACGCGCCGCTGCGCGCGGGCAGCGAGGCCGCGCGCACCTCTACCATCGCGAACATCGAGGACAAGACCGGCCGTAGCGGCCGTCTCGTGTTCGTGACCGTGCAGCATCGCTACGAGAGCGGCGGGGCGCTGTGCATCGAGGAAGAGCACGACATCGTTTATCGCGACGCGCCGCAACCCGGCGCGAGCGCGCCCAAGCCGGTAGTGACACCCGAAGGCGAGACATGGTCGCGAACGCTCACCGCCAGTGCGCTCATGCTGTTCCGCTATTCCGCGCTGACCTTCAACGGTCATCGCATTCACTACGACTTCCCGTACGTCACGCAGGAAGAGGGCTATCCGGGCCTCGTCGTGCACGGCCCGCTCATCGCCACGCTGCTGCTCGACCTCGTGCACCGCGAGCGGCCCGACGCCACCATCGCAACGTTTGCGTTTCGCGCGGTACGGCCCACGTTCGCAGGCCACGCGTTCACGCTGTGCGGCAAGCTCGCGGACGACGCGCGCTCGGTCGAACTCTGGGCGAAGGACCACGACGGCTATCTGACGATGCAGGCCACCGCCACGCTGGCCTGAACGGCAACACGAACTACATAGCGAATTCATATCGATCATGCAAACCACGCAACAAGATTCGTTTCAGGACATCCGCGAAGCCGTGCGCGATCTGTGCCAGCAGTTCTCCGGTGAATACTTCCGCAAGATCGACGAGGCGCGAGGCTATCCCGAGGCATTCGTCGACGCACTCACGAAAGCGGGCTGGCTCGCTGCGCTGATTCCTCAGGAGTACGGCGGATCGGGTCTGGGCCTGACCGAAGCTTCGGTCATCATGGAAGAGATCAACCGCTCGGGCGGCAACTCGGGTGTCTGTCACGGCCAGATGTACAACATGGGCACGCTGCTGCGCCACGGCTCGGCCGAGCAAAAGCGCAAGTACCTGCCGAAAGTCGCGAGCGGCGAACTGCGCCTGCAATCGATGGGCGTGACTGAGCCCACGACGGGCACCGATACCACGAAGATCAAGACGACGGCGGTACGCAAGGGCGACCGCTACGTGATCAACGGGCAAAAGGTGTGGATTTCGCGCGTGCAGCATTCGGACCTCATGATCCTGCTTGCGCGCACCACGCCGCTTGCCGACGTGAAGAAGAAGTCCGAAGGCATGTCGGTTTTCGTGGTGGACCTGCGCGAGGCGATCGGCAACGGCCTCACCGTGCAGCCGATTCTCAACATGGTCAATCACGAGACCAACGAACTCTTCTTCGATAACCTCGAAATTCCGGCGGAAAACCTGATCGGCGAGGAGGGAATGGGCTTCAAGTACATCCTCGACGGCCTGAACGCCGAGCGCACGCTGATCGCGGCCGAATGTATCGGCGACGGCTACTGGTTCATCGACAAGGTGAGCGCCTATGCCAGGGAGCGCATCGTGTTCGGGCGGCCGATCGGACAGAACCAGGGCGTGCAGTTTCCCATCGCGCGCGCGTTCGTCAACGTCGAAGCCGCGAGCCTGATGCGCTTCGAGGCCGCGCGCCGCTTCGACGCGCACGAGGCCTGCGGCGCGCAGGCCAATATGGCGAAGCTGCTCGCCGCCGACGCTTCGTGGGAAGCCGCGAATGCATGCCTGCAGTTCCACGGCGGTTTTGGCTTCGCCTGCGAGTACGATGTGGAGCGCAAATTCCGCGAGACGCGCCTCTACCAGGTCGCGCCGATCTCGACCAACCTGATCCTTTCGTACGTGGCGGAGCATGTGCTCGGCCTGCCGCGTTCGTTCTGACCGGAGGCGCGCGCCATGAGACCACTCGACGGTATCAAGGTCGTCACGCTCGAACACGCGATCGCTGCGCCTTTCTGCACGCGCCAGCTTGCCGATCTCGGCGCGCGCGTGATCAAGATCGAGCGGCCTGGCGTCGGGGACTTCGCGCGCGGCTATGACGAGCGCGTGCATGGACTCGCATCGCACTTCGTGTGGACGAACCGCTCGAAGGAAAGCCTCTCGCTCGACGTCAAGCACAAAGAGGCCGCGCCGATCCTCGACGCGCTGCTCGCCGACGCCGACGTGCTCGTGCAGAATCTCGCCCCGGGCGCCGCCGCGCGACTTGGACTGAGCTACGAAGCGCTCAGCGAGCGTTACCCGAAGCTGATCGTGTGCGACATCTCCGGTTACGGCGACGACGGCCCTTATCGCGAGCGCAAGGCCTACGACCTGCTGATCCAGAGCGAATCGGGCTTCCTCTCCATCACGGGGTCGCCCGGCGAGCCCGCGAAGGCAGGCTGCTCGATCGCCGATATCGCCGCAGGCATGTATGCCTACTCGAACATCCTCAGTGCGTTGCTGATGCGCGGTCGCACCGGGCGCGGCTGCCGCATCGACGTTTCGATGCTGGAGAGCATGGTGGAGTGGATGGGCTATCCGCTCTACTACGCGATCGACGGGCAAACGCCTCCGCCACTCGCAGGCGCTTCGCACGCGACGATCTATCCCTATGGGCCGTTTCCCGCCGGCGACGGCAAGTCGGTGATGCTCGGCCTGCAGAACGATCGCGAATGGAAGCTCTTTTGCGAGCACGTGCTGTCGCAGCCGGAACTCGCCACCGATGAGCGCTTTGCCGCGAACTCCCAGCGTTCCGCGCGCCGTGCGGAACTGCGCGAACTGATCGTCGATGCGTTTTCGAAGCTGACCGCCGCGCAGGTCATTGAACGGCTCGACCGCGCCGGCATTGCCAACGCCCGGATGAACACGATGGCCGATGTTTGGGCGCACCCCCAACTGCAGGCACGCGAGCGCTGGCGCGAGGTGCAGACCTCGGCGGGGACCGTGCCGGCGCTGTTGCCGCCGGGCGCGCCTTGCGCATTCGATGCCCGCATGGATGCCGTGCCCGCGCTCGGTCAGCATACCGAATCAATCCTGCGTGAGCTTGGCTATGACGCGGCGCGCATCGGCGCGCTGCGCGAAGCCGGAGCCATCTGATCGCGTCTCGCGCTTCGCAAACCGACTCCACTGAACTACGCTGCCATGACAGATCATCCCAGCCGCGCGCTCGCGGCCTTCGCCTCGCAACTGCGCTTCGACGCGATTCCGACTCACGTGGTCGAGCGCGCCGTCAATCTTTACGTGGACTGGCTCGGCTCCGCGCTGGGCGGAAAGGGCGCGCGTCCGGTCGAAACGATTGCGCGCTTTGCACGTGCCGCGCGCGGTGGCACCGACGCGCAGGGGCCGTGCGACATCATCATCGACCGCACTCGCACCACGGCGTATTTCGCCGCGATGACCAACGGCGCCGCTTCGCATTTCGTCGAGCAGGACGACGTGCACAACGGCTCGGTGCTGCATCCGGCTACTGTCGTGTTTCCGGTGACGCTGGCACTCGCGCAGGCACTGGGCGCCTCGGGACACGAGTTCATCGCAGCCTCGGTGGCGGGTTACGAGGTGGGCATCCGCGTCGGCGAATTCATGGGACGTTCGCACTACAAGATATTTCACACGACTGGCACCGTGGGCACGATCGCGGCTGCCGCGGCCGCAGGTCGTCTGCTCAAGCTCACCCCTGAGCAGATGCTCGACGCATTCGGATCGGCGGGCACGCAGGCGAGCGGCTTGTGGGAGTTCCTGCGCGACGCGGCCGATTCGAAGCAACTGCACACGGCCATGGCGGCTGCGAATGGACTGATGGCCGCCCAGCTCGCGGCGGACGGGTTTCGCGGCGCGCAGCGCATTCTCGAAGGTGCACAGGGCATGGCGGCGGGTATGTCGAGCGACGCCGATCCCGCGAAGCTGGTCGATCGCCTGGGCGAGCGTTGGGCCACGGTCGAAACGTCGTTCAAGTATCACGCGGCGTGCCGTCATACGCATCCGGCCGCTGACGCGCTGCTTTCCGTGATCGAAGCGCACGGTCTGAATCCCGACGATATCGCGGGCGTGACAGCGCATGTGCATCAAGGCGCCATCGACGTGCTCGGCAGCGTGGTCGTGCCGAGCACCGTTCACCAGGCGAAATTCAACATGGGGACGGTGCTCGGACTGGTCGCCTATCGCGGCTATGCAGGCGTGAACGAGTTCGAGCGCGACTCCTCGGCGGACGATATCGCCGCGTTTCGCGAACGCGTGACGATGGCGCTGGACGAGGAAGTGGATCGCGCATATCCCGCCCGCTGGATCGGCAAGGTGAGCGTGACGACGCGCGACGGCCGGACGTTGCAGGGCCGCGTGGACGAGCCGAAGGGCGATCCGGGCAATACGCTCTCGCGCGAGGAGATCGGCGCGAAGTTCGTGCGGCTCGCGGCATTTTCGGGCGCAGCGAGCGAAAGCGATGCGCAGCGTCTGCTCGACGCGGCATGGGGCATTGCCGAGGCGCAGCGCGTGGGCGCGCTGTTCGGCGAGAGGATGGGTGTATGAGCGCCGTGCTTTCCCGCTCGTATCTCTTCGTACCGGGCAACCGGCCCGAGCGCTTCGAGAAGGCGCGTGGCGCAGGGGCGGATGCCGTGATCTTCGATCTGGAAGATGCGGTTGCGCCGGACCAGAAGGGCGCGGCGCGCGACGCGGTGCTTGCGTCGCTGGACCCCGTGCGCCCCGTGTGGGTGCGCGTGAACGGCACCGACACGCCCTGGTTCGCCGATGATGTCGCGGCCCTCGCGGGACACGCGGGCGTGGCGGGCATCATGTTGCCGAAGGCGGAAAGCGCGGAGCAGGTCGCGGCGGTGCGCTCAGGCGCGCACGGCGCGCTACACGTGTTGCCGATCGTGGAAACGGCGCGCGGCATCGCGGGCCTGGACGCAGTGTGTCGCGCACAAGGCGTGCTGCGCGTCGCGTTCGGCACGCTCGACTTTCAGGTGGATATGGGTATCGACGGCGACGGCGAGGAACTCGACGCGTTCCGTTCGCAGATCGTGCTGGCCTCGCGGCTTGCGGGCATTGCGGCGCCCGTGGACGGTGTTTCGACCGTATTCGACGATGCCGATCTTCTCGAGCGTGAAGCACGGCGTGGACGGCGATTCGGCTACGGCGGCAAGCTTTGCATTCATCCGAAGCAGATCGAGCCTGTGCATCGCGCGTACGCATGGAGCGAGGCTGAGCGCGCATGGGCGCAGCGCGTGCTCGATGCGGTGCAGGCGAGCGGCGGGGCGGCGGTGGCGCTCGAAGGCAAGATGGTCGACATGCCGGTGATCCTCAAGGCGCGGCGGATTCTGGGTGCTTGAACGCTTGCCGTCGTCGTAGAAGTTGCTGCGATGAAGTCGATAAAGAAGGCGCCTTGTTTTCACAAAGGCGCCTTCCGTTTTTTGCTGCCAGCCTGGCGGCGGTATTAGCCGATTGCCCGAGCGAGTTCCGGTACGGCCGTGAACAGGTCGCCCACGAGGCCGTAATCGGCCACGCTGAAGATCGGTGCTTCTTCGTCCTTGTTGATCGCGACGATGACCTTCGAGTCCTTCATGCCGGCCAGATGCTGGATCGCACCCGAGATACCGACGGCCACGTACAGCTGCGGCGCGACGATCTTGCCGGTTTGGCCGACCTGATAGTCGTTCGGCACGTAACCAGCATCCACCGCTGCGCGCGAGGCGCCAAGTGCGGCGTTGAGCTTGTCCGCGAGCGGCTCCAGAACCTTGGTGTAGTTCTCGCCGCTGCCCAGACCCCGGCCGCCCGAGACGATGATCTTCGCGCTCGTGAGTTCCGGACGGTCGAGCTTGGTCACTTCGCGGCTCACGAATTGTGAGAGTCCGCTGTCGGCTGCGGCTTCGATCTTTTCGATCGCTGCGTTGCCGCCAACGGCAGCGACTGCATCGAACGCCGTCGAACGGACCGTGATGACCTTGATCGGATCGACCGACTGCACCGTCGCGATAGCATTGCCCGCGTAGACCGGACGCTCGAACGTGTCGGCGCTGTGCACCGCGACGATGTCGCTGATCTGGGCGACGTCGAGCTTCGCGGCAACGCGCGGGGCGACGTTCTTGCCCGCGGCTGTTGCCGGGGCCAGGATGTGCGAGTAGTTCCTTGCGATATTGAGGATCGTCGCTTCGACGTTTTCCGCGAGACCTTGTTCGAGTTGGGGCGCGTCGGCAAGCAGCACCTTTGCGACGCCTGCGATCTTCGCGGCGGCATCCGCTGCGGCTTGCGCATTGTGGCCCGCGACCAGCACGTGCACGTCGCCGCCAATTTTCTGTGCTGCCGCGACCGTGTTCAGCGTTGCAGCCTTGATCGACTGATTGTCGTGTTCGGCTATTACCAGATTCACCAGATTCGTCATTTGTTTCGCTCCCCTTACAGCACCTTGGCTTCGGTTTTCAGCTTCTCGACCAGCGCCGCAACGTCGGGCACCTTCAAGCCTGCCGAACGCTTCGGCGGCTCGGCAACCTTCAGCGTCTTCAGACGCGGCGCGACGTCGACACCCAGGTCTTCAGGCTTGAGCGTCTCCAAAGGCTTCTTCTTCGCCTTCATGATGTTCGGCAGCGTGACGTAGCGCGGTTCGTTCAAGCGCAGGTCCGTGGTGACGACCGCGGGCAGCTTGAGCGACAGCGTTTCCGCGCCACCGTCCACTTCGCGCGACACGGTCGCGTTGCCGTCGGCCACGACCACCTTCGAGGCGAACGTCGCTTGCGGCAAGTTTGCCAGCGCAGCGAGCATCTGCCCGGTCTGATTCGAATCGTCATCAATGGCTTGCTTACCGAGGATGATCAGCGACGGCTGTTCCTTGTCGACGAGCGCTTTCAAAAGCTTCGCCACGGCGAGCGGCTGCAGATCGTCGTTCGACTCCACCAGCACGGCACGATCCGCGCCGATAGCGAGGGCCGTGCGCAGCGTTTCCTGGGCCTGCGAAACACCGCACGAAACGGCAATGACCTCGGTCGCCACGCCGGCTTCCTTCAGACGCACCGCTTCTTCAACGGCAATTTCATCGAACGGGTTCATCGAAAATTTCACATTGGCGATATCCACCCCCGTGCCGTCCGACTTCACTCGGACCTTCACGTTGTAATCGACCACGCGCTTGACGGGCACCAGAATTTTCAAGCTCTCTCTCCTCGATAGGGGCAATGCTTTCGTCACTGTGACAGACGCGTGAGCTGCGCGGAATTCAGCTTTGCGGAAGGCGTGCTTCGAGCACGCTAAAGCGGCACCGCGCAACCTGCATGGGCGCGAAGCGTCGCATGAAAGCAGCGCGCGTCGCAATCGTCCGTTCGAACGAAGCGGCGCGCGTGCAGGGGAAGGGGGGAGCGTCAGTGCTTCTTGTCGCGCACGAAGCGCAGTGCGAAGCGCACGAGCCGCGGCATGGTCACCGGGCGCAGCAGACGCTTGTCGTAGCCCGCAAAGCGCCGCTCGTTCTCGGCGAGACACAGGTGCATGAGTTCCGGTACGCTGATGTCCACGTCCGTCACCTGCTGCGCGCCGTTCATCGTGAAGTTGTTGTCGTGCCGGTGTTCGTTGCCCTCTGCATCCATGGCGCGCGCGAGGCCAACGCGTTCCCACGCCAGAAAGGCCCAGACGCCGGCCACCTTCAACTCGAAGCGAATGCGTTGCCACCAGTTGAGCCGGACGCGGTGCCAGGCCACCCAGTTCGCGAACAGCAGGATATGGCGGCATTCTTCCTGCATGACGGGCTCGAACGTGTCGATGAGTTCGGGCGGAAAGAGGCCCGAGCGTCGCGCCACTTCGAAGAGGCCGAACGCGAAGAAGCTGTCCACGCATTCGCTGTAGCCCGTCACGAGGTAAGCCCATTCGGCGTCCTTGGGGTACACGTAGGGCGGCTCGCTCGCGAGCTTGATGCCGTACGCCGCCACCATGCGCGAGAGCACTTCCTTGTGGCGGTTCTCCTCCCACGCGTTGAGTGCGAGCGCGTCGCGCATTACGGCGTCGTCGAGCGAGGCGGCATAGGCGGCCATGCGCAGGCGCGCGCGGCCTTCCGTTTGCACGGCGATGTCCCAGATGGGCAGATCGGTAATGCGCTTGAGCGCCGCGGCTTCGAGCTGCGGCCAATCGAGTACCGAGGGCCGGTAAGGATTGAAGGTCTCGCGGAACATGCGGCACATTTCGTCGCGATGCACGTCGGAGCCCGGCGTGAGCGCACCGGTGACATGGCTCGTCCAGTGGCGCGTGTTGCGCTCGGCGGCGTCGAGCGTTTCGCGGTCCGGACGCTCGACGGGCAACGCTGGCGCGTGGAAGCCGGGAATCAGTTGCGACGCATCGAAGGCGTCGAGGATCAGGTCGTCCATCTCGCTGTTCTTTTGCTGGCGGCAAAGGCACGCAGTGCAGAAGAGATTGCAGTCGTCGCAAGAGCTTACTTCGAACCGGCGCGATGCGCGATGAGCGCGACGTGCCGTCGAATCGTTAGCTATCGTTCAGACGTCGCGCAAGAAGGCCGACTGCCGCTTCCGATCGAGTCTGTCTCGTTCGGCGCAATAACGGGCCGCCCCATATCGAATCGTTGAACAATCGCGGCGCGAACGAGCGGGCCTGAGCATGGCGGTGCGGCACGCTTGCCGCGTGGGGTAGCGGGTCGTCATGGAAAACGCGGCACACGCGGCAAGTGCGCTCGCCGCGCATCGCGCTTTCGTGGACTTCAACGCAATTGCGCAAAGGCGATCAACAGCACCATCCCGCCGATAGCGCCGTCGAGCACGCGCCATGCACCCGCACGCCGGAACAGCGGCGCAAGCACGCGTGCGCCGTAGCCGAGCGCGACGAACCACACCGCGCTCACGGACATCGCGCCGATCGCGAAGGCGAGGCGGCTGCCCTGCGGTTCTCTCGCGCCAGCCGTGCCGATCAGCAGGAAGGTGTCGAGATAGACGTGCGGATTGAGCCAGGTGAACGCGAGCGTCATGAGGATGATCGGCCAGGCGCGCTGTTCGGGCGCATCCGCCGCGGCATGGCTCTCCAGCACCGCGTGCGACGGGCGCACCGCACGGCGCAGCGCGCCGATGCCGAACCACACGAGCCACGCGAGCCCCACGTACAGCACGATGTGCACGAAGGTCGGATAGCGCTCGACGAGCGCCGAAGCGCCGCCTACCCCCGCGCCGATCAGCACGAAATCGGACAGTGTGCAGAGCAGGACGATCTTGCCGACGTGCGAGCGCAGGATGCCCTGACGCAGCACGAACGCATTCTGTGCGCCGATCGTGACGATGAGCGAGGCGCAGAGCGCCGCGCCGTGGGTGAAAGCGAGCCAGTTCATGACGGTTGCGAAGAAAGTAGGCGCCGCGGGCGGCGCGGTGCGCAGCGCCTGCGGTCATTGGACATCGACAGGGAATGGCGTTAGTCTGCCGCCAGGAGCCGCATAAGCAAAGCTCATTTTCATTAACCGGATTAAGGAACGCTAATGCTCGACTATGCCTTGCTCGATGCGCTCGCCGCCGTCGTGCGGCATGGTTCGTTCGATCGCGCCGCGGGCGCACTCAACGTTACGCCCTCGGCGGTTTCGCAGCGCGTGAAGCTGCTGGAGGAGCGCGTGGGCACTGTGCTAGTGAAGCGCGGCCAGCCTTGTGTCGCGACGGCTTCCGGCGCGCTGCTGTGCCGTCACACGGAGCGCGTGCAATTGCTCGAGGCGGAGCTGGGCGGGGCGATGCCGACCTTCACGAGCGCGCTGGGGGCGGCGCGGCCGACGCTACGGGTGGCCGTGAACGACGACAGCGTGGGTACCTGGTTCATCGACGCCGTGGCGGGCTTCTGCGTCGAGCGCGGCGTTCTGCTCGACCTCGTGATCGACGACCAGGATCACACCGCGCAACGCATGCGCGACGGGAGCGTGCAGGGCGCCGTCACGACGCAGGCCGAGCCCGTGCAGGGCTGCCGCTCGACGCGCCTCGGGCGCATGCGGTACCTCGCGGTGTGCTCGCCGGCGTTCTTCGAGCGGCATTTCGCGCAAGGGGTGACGCGCGACACGCTGCGCCACGCGCCGTGCGTCGAGTTCAATCCCAAGGATCAACTGCAAAAGCGCTTCATTCGCCGCATTACGCGCGCGCAGATCGACGCGCCGCTGCACTGGATTCCTCATGTGGCCGGGTTTCTGCGCTGCTGCCTGAACGGTCTGGGCTGGGGCATGTGCCCGGAGCGCATGATCGCGCCGCATCTCGCGCGTGGCGAACTCGTCGAGCTCACGCCCGGCCGCGCGCTCGACGTCGAACTGTACTGGCAAAGCTGGCGGCTTTCCATTGGCTGGCTCGACGACTTCGGCGCCATGCTCAAGGTGCGCGCCGGCGAATTTCTCGATCAGGGCCGCGGGACATAAGATGCGCGCCGCGCGATAGCTTCATTCGTTTGTCTTTATCCACGGATTCAATGGTGGATTAGTGTGCTGACTTTCGGTGCGCACGACAGGGCTCGTAACATCACCGTTTTGTTGCTATTTCTCTCCTGCGAGTTGCACAATGTCAGCATTGGGTCGCGGCAATGCATCTAAAGCAATATCCGAAATCCATTAATTGCTTTTCGAATAGTGGAATGCTTCGATATTCTATGGGTGTGGAGAATGCAAGCTTCGTGCGAGAATTTCGCGTCCAATAGACTGACGTTTAGTATGTGATATGTCTGATGCACCAATGTCGAATAGATGCATTGCGTTTCATTGATCGGTCACGTCCCGTGTGTAAGAGTGGAGCCGTCGCGATGCGGGTAAAGACCGCGAGACCGGCCATGGGCGGGCATTTCGGGCTTTATGCGCGCGCGTGGCGCAGCGGGCGCTGTAACAATTCAGTTATGTGGAAAGTCGCGCGACGCGTGACATCCAGGCCTGAAACCGGTTATTTTTTCCGCAGTGAGATTGTTAAGTATCATCAAATCGGCAAAAAAGTTCACGGATGTAAAGAAACCAACATTGGAGGCGTACAGCCGGAACTGAAAGCTCTGCCGTCTCGTCTTTTGCGTTTCGCATTATCGTGTGAAAATTGCGTTTTTCCTGTGGATTGCGAGTTGGACACGCTATAATCCGGACGTGGCAGAGTGCTTATTCGACCGGCATATTTGAATCGTTTCCACGTGCACGAGGTGCATTATGACGAAATTAGATACCGGCAGCGTTTGGCAACAAACCATTGACCTTCTGTCCGCGGCTTCCGAGCCGTTAAGCCTGGACGGCGAATTCGAAGGCGGCAGAAGCTGCAAACCGGTACCCATCACACGCGGCGCATCGGAGGCGGCGAACCGGCGGCGCGCCACCGTCCGTTCGTGGGATGCGCAGGGCATCACCTTGATCCGGCGGCATGATCCGGACAGCATCACCGTTTGCTGGAGCGACGCCACCTATGGCCGTTACTCCGACCAGTTGTGGCGGGTCTGCACGGCGCGCCGCAGCGCCGTTTGTGCGCTGACCGGCGAGAAGATCCGCCGCGGCGACGCGGTGTTCCGGCCGAGCCCCAATCGCCGTCACCGCCCGGCCAATGCCGACGCGATGATCCTCGCGAGCAAGCTCGACAACCTGCCCAACGCCGTGGTCGCGGCGCGTCTGGACGAGGCGCTGGCCGCCTGAGCGGCGTCCCAGGGCGCACCGGTCGCCTGCGCGGGTATGCCACCCGCCGTTCACATGCCACGTGGCTGGTCACACCTCGTCATGCTCATGTCATGAACTGCACAAGAACAAAACGGCGCCCCAAGGGCGCCGTTGTTCGTTTGCAGGGTGAAAGGCGGGTCGCCGCCATCCGTCGGCGCAGGCGCAACCGGCGCCCGCCCCGGCGGCGCACCGCTCACACGGTGGCGTCGCGGGCGTTTTCCTCTTCGAGCGCGTCGCGCGTCTCGGGCATCGCAAGCCAAACCAGCAGCACGGCGGCGGCGCCCGCGCTCGC
>NZ_JBFRCN010000054.1:0-67224 GCF_040965835.1 Paraburkholderia sp. BR10872 | reverse complement strand
GCGTGGCCATGTCCTCGACGAGCTGCAAGTCGCCGCCCGCCGAAAAGCCCTTGCCCTCGCCGCGGATCACGGCGACGCGCGCGTCGGGATCGCGATCCACGTCGCGCCAGATCTCGGCGAGTTCGCGGTGCATGTTGGCGTCGGCGGTCGCGAGGCCGCTCTTGTTCGTGCCCTCGCCGCTCATCACGATCTCGACGATGCCGTGCTCGTGCCGCCGCACGCGCAAAGCGTGATAGTGGGCGTAAAAAGGATCGTTCATGGGCGGACCTCCTTTGCTTCGGATTACTGATTACGTGAGAGCGATGGCAGTGCCGCTCGTCAATGCGGCTGATACACCCACTTGCCATCGCGGATCTCGACCATCACGCGCGCTCGCGCGTCGAGGCCGAGGTGATCGGTGGCGCTCATGTTGACGACGCCATTAGTGTCATGCAGCCCGTGCGTCGCTTCGAGCGCGTCGCGCAGCGCGCGGCGAAACGCGGGCGTGCCGGGCGCAGCCGACTTGAGCGCGACGGGTATCGCGTTCTGCAGCAGGAGCCCCGCGTCCCACGTGTAGGCGCCGAATGCCGACACGGTGCCCGCGCCGTTACGGGCCTCGTAACGCGAAATATAGTCGAGCGCGAGGCGCCGGCCGGGCTGGTCCTCGGGCAGTTGCGCCGCCACCAGCACCTGGCTTGCGGGCAGGAACGTGCCGTTGCAGTCGGCGCCGCACACGCGCAGGAAGTCGCGGTTGCCCACGCCGTGGTTGTGATAGATGACGCCCTTGTAGCCGCGCTCCTTGAGCGCCTTCGGCGGCAGCGCGGCGGGCGTGCCGGCCGCGCCGACCACGACGGCATCCGGGTGCGCCGCGACGATCTTGAGGACTTGCCCAGTCACGCTCGGATCGGTGCGATTGAAGCGCTCGTTCGCGACGAGCTTGATGTCGCGCTGTTGCGCGGCCTTCGCAATCTCGGCGTAGAACGTCTCGCCGAGCGCGTCGGCCTGGCCGATATAGGCGAGCGTCTTCACGTTGTGCGCGGCTGCGTGCTCCATGATCGCGCCGGCCATCATCGCGTCGGTTTGCGGCGTCTTGAACATCCAGTGGCGCTTGTCGTCGACGGGCTCGATGATCTTCGCCGACGATGCGAGCGAGATCGTAGGCGTCTCGCCTTGCGCGATCACGTCGAGCATCGCGAGCGAGTTGGGTGTGATCGACGAGCCGATGATCGCATCGACATGCTGCTCGTCGATGAGCTTCTTCGTGTCCTGCACGGCCTGGGTCGTGTCGGACGCGTCGTCGAGCACGATGTACTGAACTTTCTGACCCGCGATCTCAGTGGGGAACATCGCGGCGGTCTCGCGCGCGGGAATGCCGAGCGAGGCGGCCGGACCCGTGAGCGAAAGCACAAGACCGATCTTGACCTGCGCGAGCGCGATCATGGGCGCACAGACAGAAAAAAGCAGGGCGATGCGTACAGCAAGACGGCTGGGGCGAGAAGCGTTCACGGTGTCTCCTTGTCGTTTTACGTTCGGATGCTGCGTGCTTCTACGGCTCGTACCTTGACTGCTCTGCCCGATGCGCTCGAAGAAAAAGGGCGTTCGCCAGTGTAGCCGCACGCGTGGCGCGCGGCATCCGGCGAAACCCTTCAGCGTTTGCGTGTCAATGCTCGCCGTGGAGCGACGCCACGGCCTGATCGATCGCGCCGAAAATCGACTTGCCCGCTTCGTCGAGCATCTCGATCTTCACGCTGTCGCCGAACTTCATGAACTCGGTGCTCGCCTGTCCGCCTTCGATCGTTTCGAGGCAGCGCTTCTCGGCAATGCAACAGTAGCCGCGCTTTGTGTCCTTGTTCGAGACCGTGCCCGAACCGACGATGGCGCCCGCGCGCAGATTGCGCGTTTTCGCAGCGTGCGCGATCAGCTGGCCGAAGTGGAACACCATGTCCGTGCCGGCATCGGGCTGACCGACCTTCTTGCCGTTCCAGTGCACGATGAGCGGCAGGTGCACGCGCCCTTCGCGCCAGTGCTCGCCGAGCTCGTCGGGCGTGACCATCACCGGCGCGAACGCGCTGGCCGGCTTGCTCTGGAAAAAGCCGAAGCCCTTCGCGAGTTCCGCGGGAATGAGATTGCGCAGCGAGACGTCGTTGACGAGCGTGACGAGCCGCACGGCCCGCAACGCTTCGTCGGGGCTCGCGCCCATCGGCACGTCGCCGGTCACGACGGCCACTTCGGCCTCGAAGTCGATGCCGAACGCCTCGGACGCGCACACGATGTCGTCGCACGGCCCGATGAAGTCGTCGCTGCCGCCCTGGTACATGAGCGGGTCGGTCCAGAATTCGGCGGGCATCTCGGCGCCGCGCGCGCGACGCACGAGTTCGACGTGATTCACGTATGACGAGCCATCCGCCCATTGGTATGCACGCGGTAGCGGCGCCATGCAATTGCGCGCGTCGAAGCTGAACGCGTTGCGCGCGCGCCCGTAGTTGAGCGCGTCGTACAGCTCGGCGAGCTGCGGCGCGTAAAAGCGCCAGTCGTCGAGCACGCGCTGCAGCGTGGGTGCGATCGCATCGGCAATGGCGGCGCTGCGCAGGTCGCGGGAAACGACGATCAGCTGGCCGTCGCGGGTGCCGTCCTTCAGCGTGGCAAGTTTCATGGAATCAGACGTGAGTGACGATAAGGGAAATGTATTCTACGATGGTGAATCGGCGGGCCCCAAGCGGGCGTGCCGTACGCCCTCAGTTGCCGTACAGTCGCCGTACGTTTGAACACCACAACGCATCCCATGCCGCCAACCGTCCGAACCGCCTCGCCGCGCGCGAGCGCCGAAGATCTCGCCGATCCCCTCGACACCGCCGAAGCTGCGGAAGGCGCCGAAGCCGGCGAAGAAAAACTGCGCTCGGGCATCCAGTCGATCGAAGTGGGGTTTCGCCTGCTCGAAGTGCTCACGAACGAACCGCGCGCGATGATGCTGCGCGACCTCGCGCAGCGCGCGGGCATGAGCCCCGCGAAGGCGCACCGCTATCTCGTGAGCTTCATGCGCCTCGGCGTGGTCGCGCAGGACCCGCTCACGGGACGCTACGAACTGGGCGGCTTCGCGTTGCAGCTCGGACTCGCGCGTCTCGCGCGCGTGGACGGCGTCAAGCTCGCGCGCCTCGCGCTCACCGAATTGCGCGACGCGCTCGACATCACCGTGGGCATCGCCGTGTGGGGCAACCAGGGGCCGACCGTCGTGCACTGGCTGGAGTCGAGCCACCCCGCGAAAGCGTCGCTCAAGCTCGGCGATGTGATGCCGATGCTCAGTTCCGCCACGGGCCTGCTGTTCGCCGCCTACCTGCCGCGCAGCAAGACGGCCCCCATGATCGAGCGCGAACTCGCGGGCGCGCAGCAGTACTCATACGGCTCGACGCCGCGCACGGCCGATGCGCTCGAACAGGCGCTCGCGGAAGTGCGCGAGCATGGCGCAGCGCGTGTGGAAGGCATGTTGCTGCCGACCATCCACGCGTTCTGCACGCCCGTGTTCGACGCGAGCGGCGAACTCGCGCTCGGGCTCATCGCGCTCGGTCACGAAGGCGCGTTCGATATCGCCTGGAACGGCGCCGTGGACACCGCGCTGCGCGCGTGCGCCGAAAAACTGTCGTACGAATTGGGGTACAGTCCAACGCCGCGCTGAGGGCTGTGTCCCCGGGGCCGGCACACATGTGACCCTGCTCGCGCGCGTCTGCGTTTCTGCAAGCACCCGGCGGGTTGTGTCACATTAACGTACGACCGATACCGACTCACGAACCGCCGATGTCCACGCCAGCCGCCCCGCGCGAGGCACGCCGCCTCGACACCGACTCACGCAAGCCGCAGCACATGCGCGCGTGGCGCTGGGTCGGTGTGTTCGTCGCGGTCACGGCGCTGCATTGGCTCGCGGCCGAATGGTTCGAGCGGCATCACGGCGCGCCGCCACCTGTCGCGCACGTGCGCGTGCCGGTGCAAGTGGCGCTCCTCAAACCCGAACGCATCGAGCGCGAGGCCAAGCCCGCGGGCCCCGCGGCAGCGCCCGCGCATGCCGCGCCCAAACCCGCACCGAAGCCTGCCGAGCCGCACACGCTGCACGCGGTGACGCCGCCCAAACCGCACCCCAAAGCGCCGGCTGCGCCGCCGGATACGCAGGCGGCGTCCGCGCCCGCAGCCGCGTCGCCAGCCAGCGCGAGCGCCGCCGGCACCAGCGGGACCGCTGGCACGGCGCCCGGCAACGGCAAGCAGCCTTCGGCGCAAGCCACGCAGGCCTCGCACGGACTGAAGTTTTCGGTGCCCCCATCGGGCGAACTGCAGTACGACACGTTCTATAACGGCGTGCGCAATCAGCCCGGCACGATCCACTGGTCGAGCGACGGGCAGCGCTACGAGATGGTCGTGCGTGTGCCCCTGCCCTTCGTCGGCGAGTTCAGCTGGACGAGTAAGGGCCGTGTGGACGCATTCGGCCTCGCACCCGATCAGTACATCGAAAAGCGCGGCCATCGCCCTTCGGATGTGACGGTTTTCAATCGCACCGACAAGCAGATCGTGTTCACGCGCACGCCGAACTCGCTCGCGCTGCCCGATGGCGCGCAGGACCGCTTCAGCATGGTGATGCAGCTTGCGAGCCTCGTGCGCGGCGACCCCGACGCGTACAAGCCCGGCGTCACGCGCGAGTTCTATGTCGCGGACAACGACAGCGGCGAGACCTGGCCCATCACCACGATCGGCGACGAAACCGTGAGCACGGATCATGGCTACGTCACCGCGCGCCACTTCATGCGTCTGCCGCGTCGCGAGGGCGACAAGCGGCGCATCGACGTGTGGCTCGCGCAGTCGCTCGGCTGGTTGCCCGTGCGCCTCGTGCAAACCGAACCGAATGGCAACCAGTTCGAACTGGTGTGGCGTGGCGCACTCACGGTGCCGAGCGCATCGAACGCGCCCGCGCCAGCGCCCGATTCTGCGGCGGCCGCAACCGCCCCGGCGCCCAGCAAGGCACCCGACACAACATCGGCACAATCGGCAACACCGGAGGCGGCGCCGGCTTCTGCGCCTGCTGCATCACAAGCGCAACCGCAACCGTCTGCGCAGCCGGCGCCACCCGCCAATTTGCAGACAGAACAGCCAACAGAATCACCGCCTCAACCGTCTACTGGCGATGCGCAACCCTCATCCGATTCGCCAGGCCCGGCGGCCGAGCATCCCTGAGCGCGCAAGCGCACGCACCACTCGATCCGGACGGCCCGCTTCACAACACAAATTCGCGAAATAGCGCATACTGGAATCGAGCCATGCGTCAAGGATCGCAAGGCATCGCGCGCATCACGAAGGGCCAAAGAACAAGCAGACGAAACACGGCAGCACGACGCCGCGCGCAAACGACGGACCAGTGAACGGACCGACAAACGGACCAGCACGAACAAACCGATACACCGCTGCACAAGACGGACAAAATCGGCACGACACAATAAACAGCGCAGCAAACAGGGACGCGACACACAAGCTAACGAACATCGCATCGCGCATCGTCTGCGCGCGCCAGGCGCGCGGATTGCTCCACCAGCATCGCGTGCATGCAGTACCTCGCAAACGGCTTGACTCCCAGCCTGGAAGGCGAAGGAGGAACCCATGCAAGTGACTGTCAATGGCATCGATACGCACTATGTCTTCGACGACAGGAGCGGTGGGCCCGCGCTGGCGTTCATTCACCAACTGGGCGGCGACCTTGGCGTGTGGGACACGCTCGCCGGACATTTCCGCCACCGCCACAGCGTACTGCGCTATGACGTGCGCGGCCACGGCGCGAGCGCCGTCGCGAGCGAGCCTTTCGGCTTCACAGAACTCGCCGCCGACCTCGATGCGCTTTTCGACGCCACTGGCATCGAGCATGCGCATCTCGTGGGCATGTCGATGGGCGGCATGATCGCGCAGCAGTTTGCGCTCGATTTCCCGGAACGCGTGACGACGCTCACGCTTTGCGACACGGCGAGTCATACGCCGCCACAAGCGCGCGAAACATGGAACGAGCGCGCCGCCACAGTACGCAGCGAAGGCCTCGGGGCGCTCGTCGACGCAACGATGGCACGCTGGTTCACCGCCGACTTCCGGCATGCGCATGCGCCGACTGTCGAGCGCATTTGTGACGTTTTATTACGGACCCCTTCAGAAGGTTATGCGATGGCATGCGAGGCGCTACGCGATTTCGACGTGCAAAAGAGGCTCGCGCAACTGCGCGTGCCGACGCTCGCAGTCGCGGGTCGCCACGACAGCGGCACGCCAGTGGCCATGACGCAGGCCCTTGCAAGCGCGATAGAAGGGTCGCATTTCGTGGTGCTCGATGCCGCGCATCTGGCCCCGGTAGAGGAGTCGCACCGTTTCACTGCTTTGCTAGAAACGTTTCTCAAGCAGTTGGCCTAAGCAGTTCGAAGTAAAAGCATCATGGCAGTGGCAGCAGACACAGTTGTGAATTGAAGTAAAAAGGGAGAGCAGTCCACATAAGAGGTGATGCGGGACCCACCCCTTGAATTCCAGAACGAACGCTCCATGTATTGACCGAGAAGGTCAGGGGAGCACAGGAAAAAGGAGTGTCGCCATGCAAATGATCTACAACAGTCCCAACTATTGCGTCGTCGAGTTCCCACCGCAGGACGGCCACAGCGCGATGCGCGCAGGAGGCTACGAGATCGTCGACAAAAACGCACGCCGCGAGATCTTCATCGACGGCGTGATGGCGGCACGTTTTCGCGAAGACGTGCAAAAGCTGATGGACGAAGACCAGTCGCTCGACGAAGTCGACGAATTCCTCGGACAGTTCGACAGCCTCATGCAGCAACCCGTCGTGCTTCACTGACGCTAGCGCACCCCGCGGCACTCAACGCGCAGCGTCCTTCACACGAAACCCCGTCCGGCTTGCCCGGCCGGGGTTTTCTTTTGGCCGTCCGGCGCGAGCCACAGCGGTTGCCTGCGCGCGACGCCGCCCGCAGCGGCGCGTTGCCGCAGCGGCTACAATGTGGGGTTTCCCAGTTCAACCGGCACCACGCCCGCCCGCGATCCATGAACCAGCCCGCAGCCCTTGCCCCGCGCCCCGCCGGGGACGCCAAATACACGCGCGGCGCAGCGCTTCCCGCGCTGCTCGCCTCGCGTATCGTGATCCTCGACGGCGCGATGGGCACGATGATCCAGCGCTACAAGCTCGACGAAGCCGCCTATCGCGGCGAACGCTTCAAGGACTACCCGCGCGATATCAAGGGCAACAATGAACTGCTCTCGCTCACGCAGCCGCAGATCATCAGCGAGATTCACGAGCAGTATCTCGCGGCGGGCGCGGACATCATCGAGACCAACACGTTCGGCGCGACCACGGTGGCCCAGGACGACTACGGCATGGGCGATCTCGCCATCGAGATGAACGTCGAGTCGGCGAAGCTCGCGCGCGCCGCGTGCGCAAAGTATTCGACGCCGGACAAGCCGCGCTTCGCCGCAGGCGCGATTGGGCCGACGCCGAAAACGGCAAGCATCTCGCCCGACGTGAACGATCCGGGCGCGCGCAACGTCACGTTCGAAGAACTGCGCAATGCGTACTACGAGCAGGCGAAGGCGCTCATGGACGGCGGCTGCGACCTCTTCCTCGTCGAGACGATCTTCGACACGCTCAACGCCAAGGCCGCGCTGTTCGCGCTCGACCAGCTTTTCGAAGACACGGGCGAGAATCTGCCGATCATGATCTCGGGCACCGTCACCGATGCCTCGGGCCGCATTCTATCGGGCCAGACCGTCGAAGCGTTCTGGAATTCGCTGCGCCACGCGAGACCGCTCACGTTCGGCCTGAACTGCGCGCTGGGCGCGGCGCTCATGCGCCCGTACATCGCCGAGCTTGCGAAGCTCTGCGACACCTACGTCTCGTGCTACCCGAACGCGGGCCTGCCCAACCCGATGAGCGACACAGGCTTCGACGAAACGCCCGCCGATACCTCGGCACTGCTCAAGGAATTCGCGAGCGCCGGTCTCGTGAACGTGGCGGGCGGCTGCTGCGGCACGACGCCCGAGCACATCGCGGCCATTGCCAAAGCGCTCGCCGAGGTCAAGCCGCGCCGCTGGCCCGGCCAGTATCGCGACGCCGCCTGAAGGCAATTTCGACCGCTGCTTCCGAGTCCCGCCCCCACACCCTACGATCCGGTCCCACGCCATGACTGACCATACCCTGCGCCTTTCCGGCCTCGAACCCTTCAACGTGACCGAAGGCACGCTGTTCATCAACGTGGGCGAGCGCACCAACGTGACCGGCTCGAAGGCTTTCGCGCGGATGATTCTCAACGGCCAGTTCGACGAGGCGCTCGCGGTTGCGCGCCAGCAGGTCGAAAACGGCGCACAGGTCATCGACGTCAACATGGACGAAGCCATGCTCGACTCGAAGGCGGCCATGGTGCGCTTCATGAACCTCATTGCCTCCGAGCCCGACATTGCGCGCGTGCCGATCATGATCGACTCGTCGAAGTGGGACGTGATCGAGGCGGGCCTGCAATGCGTGCAGGGCAAGGCCATCGTCAACTCGATCTCGCTCAAGGAAGGCAAGGAGCAGTTCGTGCATCACGCGAAGCTGATTCGCCGCTATGGCGCGGCGAGCGTGGTGATGGCGTTCGACGAGCAGGGCCAAGCCGATACATTCGCGCGCAAGACCGAGATTTGCAAGCGCTCCTACGACATTCTCGTGAACGAAGTGGGCTTCCCGCCCGAGGACATCATCTTCGACCCGAACATCTTCGCGGTGGCCACGGGCATCGAGGAGCACAACAACTACGCGGTGGACTTCATCGAAGCCACGCGCTGGATCAAGCAGAACCTGCCCTACGCGAAGATCAGCGGCGGCGTGTCGAACGTGTCGTTCTCGTTCCGCGGCAACGACCCCGTGCGCGAGGCGATCCACACCGTGTTCCTCTACCACGCCATTCAGGCCGGCATGGACATGGGCATCGTGAACGCGGGCCAGCTCGGCGTGTACGCCGACCTCGACGCCGAGTTGCGCGAGCGCGTGGAAGACGTGGTGCTCAACCGCCGCGCCGACGGCACCGACCGTCTGCTCGAGATCGCCGACAAGTTCAAGACCGGCGCCGCGAAGAAGGAAGAGAACCTCGAGTGGCGCAACCAGGCGGTCGAAAAGCGTCTTGCGCACGCACTCGTGCACGGCATCACGAACTTCATTGTCGAGGACACCGAAGAAGCGCGCGAGAAGATCATGGGCGGCGGCGGCCGCCCGATCAACGTGATCGAAGGCCCGCTCATGGACGGCATGAACATCGTCGGCGACCTGTTCGGCCAGGGCAAGATGTTCCTGCCGCAGGTCGTGAAGTCGGCGCGCGTGATGAAGCAAGCCGTGGCCCACCTCATTCCGTTCATCGAGGAAGAAAAGCGCCTGCTCGCCGAGTCGGGCGCCGACGTGCGCGCGAAGGGCAAGATCGTCATCGCGACCGTGAAGGGCGACGTGCACGACATCGGCAAGAACATCGTGTCAGTGGTGCTCCAGTGCAATAACTTCGAAGTGGTCAACATGGGCGTGATGGTCCCGTGCAACGAGATCCTCGCGAAGGCCAAGGTCGAAGGCGCGGATATCGTCGGCCTCTCGGGGCTCATTACGCCGTCGCTCGAGGAAATGGCTTACGTTGCGAGCGAAATGCAGCGCGACGACTACTTCCGCATCAAGAAGATTCCGCTGCTCATTGGTGGCGCGACCACCTCGCGCGTGCATACGGCCGTGAAGATCGCGCCGCACTACGAAGGTCCGGTCGTGTACGTGCCGGACGCGTCGCGTTCGGTTTCGGTGGCGTCGAGCCTGCTGTCGGACGAAGGCGCGGCGAAGTACCTCGACGAGCTCAAGGCCGACTACGAGCGCATTCGCGACCAGCACGCCAACCGGAAGGCGACGCCGCTCGTGACGCTCGAAGAAGCGCGCGCGAACAAGACGAAGATCGACTGGGCGAACTTCCAGCCCGTGAAGCCGAAGTTCATCGGCCGCCGCGTGTTCAAGAATTTCGACCTGAACGAACTCGCGAATTACATCGACTGGGGTCCGTTCTTCCAGACGTGGGATCTCGCCGGCCCCTATCCGCAGATCCTCAACGACGAGATCGTGGGCGAGTCGGCACGCCGCGTGTTTTCCGACGCGAAGTCGATGCTTTCGCGCCTGATTCAGGGCCGCTGGCTGCAGGCCAACGGCGTGATCGCGCTGTTGCCCGCGAACACGGTGAACGACGACGACATCGAGATCTACACCGACGAGTCGCGCAGCGAAGTCGCGCTCACGTGGCGCAATCTGCGCCAGCAGTCGGTGCGCCCGGTGGTGGACGGCGTGATGCGGCCGAACCGGTCGCTTGCCGACTTCATCGCGCCGAAGGACTCGGGCGTGGCGGACTACATCGGCATGTTCGCGGTGACGGCGGGCATTGGCGTGGACGTGAAGGAAGCGCAGTTCGAGAAGGACCACGACGACTACAGCGCGATCATGCTCAAGGCGCTCGCGGACCGCTTCGCGGAAGCGTTCGCCGAAGCGCTGCACGCACGCGTGCGCCGCGACCTGTGGGGCTATGCGGCGAGCGAAACGCTCGACAACGACGCCCTGATCGCCGAAAAGTACGCGGGCATTCGCCCGGCGCCCGGCTACCCGGCCTGCCCGGATCACCTCGTGAAGCGCGACATGTTCGACTTCCTGCAGGCGGGCGAGGTGGGCATGAGTGTGACGGAATCGCTCGCCATGCTGCCGGCCGCGAGCGTTTCGGGCTTCTATCTCGCACACCCTGACAGCACCTATTTCTCGGTGGGCAAGATCGGCCAGGACCAGCTCGCCGACTATGCAAAGCGTATGTCGCTCTCCGACGAGGAAGCCCGCCGCGCGCTCGCGCCGCAGCTCTAGGCCGCACGGACGGCGCGCCGCCCCGCGCGGCGCGCTTTTCCCCATCGCGCTATCCCCTGTTGTCACCGCCCGACATACGCCATCCGGCAAGGTGAAGATTACGCGCGCGCGATTTTTCGGCTTTGTAAGATGGCCCGGCAAGACCCGGTATCACCTGCATGACACCCGGCCACATGCGGCAAGGCCGCGCCGGCTCGCTCATCAGCAAATCCTTAAAACGCAAAATCGAAGCAACCTCGACGGAGAAATCGTATGAAGAAGCTGATGTTGATGTTGACTGCCTTCGGCGTCGCGGCGCTTGCGCAGCCGTCGTTCGCCCAGCCGGCCGCGCCGGAGCAGGCGAGCCCGGCGACGTCGTATTCGGCGCCCACCGAAAAGCACGTGAAGAAGCCGAAGAAAAAGAAAATGATGAAGTCGGAGGCTTCTGCTGCCGAACCGGCGGCCGCCAGCCAGTAAGGTGAGCCGAAGGTGAACATAAGCAAAGAGCCCGCGAGATTGCGGGCTCTTTGCTTTTGGAACGTTGAATTGGGCGGGTCAATCAGGCGCAATGGCGCGCTCGCCCCCAGTCATGTCACGCAAGGACGTCAAGCACGGACCTCAAATGCCCCACAAAACGTCGTTGTCTTCCTTCTTCGCGGCGCGCAGCATATCGAGGAACGGAAAGGCGCGTTGCGCGAGGCCGACCGGCAGTTCGTGATGCACGTGGTCATCCTCGCCTTCGTGAAAGTGGCCTTCCTGCTCGTGGCGCTCTTTCTTGTCAGTGGCGATGGCTGCTTCGAGCTTGGTGATGGCGGTATCGAGTTCGTCGTGGGTGATCACGCCGCGCGGGCCGAGCCGCTTGCCGATGATGCCGAGAAGGTACTGTGCGAGGTTCTCCAGCATCGTGACGTCGGGCGCCGCGTGACATTTAAAAGTAACCAGCATGTCTGTTCCCTTTATGATTTTTTGGATCTGCGCGTGACGTTCCGGCCTGCGAAGCCAGACGGGCCAAGGCGACCCATGTCGCGCTACCTCATTTCACATATTAGCACCTGCTAAAATCCGTCAGGACGGAATTACCCGCAGGGCGCGGCGCCCGGACGTTCTGGCGTCAGGTACGCCGCCACGCCGCCTGCCGCAACGAGGCCCGCCGCGCATTGGCGCATGGCAATCGGGCCACCGCGAGGCTGGCGCGCCCTCACCCGTATCAGGCGGTCAGCGCCGGAAAGCCAGAGGCCATGCATGCCCCTGGACGCCCCGGCCCCGCATCCCATTACCCGCACAGGACTTGCAACCAGCATGCTGCCCGCACAGAAACACACCCTGGAGACCCTGCTCGCGCAAGCCGTAGCCCAGGTGGCGAAGGCCACCGAAGGCGCGAGCGAAGGCGCATTCGTCGTGCCCGTGATCACGCTCGAGCGCCCGAAGGTCGCCGCCCACGGCGATGTCGCCTGCAACGCCGCGATGCAGCTCGCCAAGCCCATGCGCGCGAATCCGCGCCAGCTCGCCCAGCAGATTGTCGACGCCGTGCTCGCCCAGCCCGAGGCCGCCGGCCTCGTCGAGGCGGCCGAAGTGGCCGGCCCCGGCTTCATCAACCTGCGTCTCACCGCCAACGCGAAGCGCGCCGTGATCGGCGCCGTGTTCGAGCAGGGCGAGGCATTCGGCCGCTCGCAGCGCGAAGCCGGCAAACGCGTACTCGTCGAGTTCGTTTCCGCCAATCCCACGGGCCCGCTGCACGTGGGCCACGGCCGCCAGGCCGCGCTCGGCGACGCCATCTCGAACGTGCTCGCCTCGCAGGGCTATGACGTGCACCGCGAGTTCTACTACAACGACGCGGGCGTGCAGATCGGCAACCTCGCCGTCTCCACCCAGGCGCGCGCGCGCGGCTTCAAGCCCGGCGACGCCGAATGGCCCGAGGCGGCCTACAACGGCGAATACATCGCCGACATCGCGCGCGACTACCTCGCGGGCGAAACGGTCGCGGCCAAGGACGGCGAGCCCGTCACGGGCGAGAAGGACCCGGAGAACCTCGAAGCGATCCGCCGCTTTGCCGTCGCCTATCTGCGCCACGAGCAGGATCTCGACCTGCAGGCGTTCGGCGTGAAGTTCGACCGCTACTACCTCGAGTCGTCGCTGTACACGGAAGGCCGCGTCGAGAAGACCGTCGAGGCGCTGGTCGCTTCGGGCCAGACCTACGAGCAGGAAGGCGCGCTGTGGCTCAAGACCACCGACTACGGCGACGACAAGGACCGCGTGATGCGCAAGTCCGACGGCACCTACACCTACTTCCTGCCCGATGTGGCCTACCACGTCACCAAGTGGGAGCGCGGCTTCACGAAGGTCATCAACATCCAGGGCTCCGATCATCACGGCACCATCGCGCGCGTGCGCGCGGGACTGCAGGCGCTCGGCATCGGCATTCCGAAGGGCTATCCCGACTACGTGCTGCACAAGATGGTCACGGTGATGCGCGACGGCCAGGAGGTGAAGATCTCCAAGCGCGCGGGCAGCTACGTGACGGTGCGCGACCTGATCGAATGGTCGGGCGGCGCGAACCCGGGCAGCGAAGTCTCGCCCGACCTGCTCGACGAGGCGACCATCCGCCGCGGCCGCGACGCAGTGCGCTTTTTCCTCATCTCGCGCAAGGCCGACACCGAATTCGTGTTCGACATCGACCTCGCGCTGAAGGAAAACGACGAAAACCCGGTGTACTACGTGCAGTACGCGCATGCGCGCATCTCGTCGATTCTCGGCGACTGGCAGGGCAAGTTCGGCGGCGATCCGGCCGCGCTGCCCAAGGTCGATCTCGCGCCGCTTGCCAGCGAGCGCGCGCTCGCGCTCATCGCGAAACTCGGCGAATTCCCCGACATGCTCACGCATGCCGCCAGCGAACTCGCGCCGCACGCGGTGGCGTTCTACCTGCGCGAACTCGCCGCTGAGTTTCACTCGTTCTACAATGCCGAACGCGTTCTCGTCGATGACGCCGCCGAACGCGACGCCCGCGTCGCCCTGCTCGCGGCCACGCGCCGGGTGCTCGCGAACGGCCTGGCCGTGATCGGCGTGTCCGCGCCGGAGCGCATGTAACGAGACGCGCGAGACCCGCGCGCAACAGCTTGTTTGGGGCCGCCGCCTCGCGCGGACGGCCATTCCAGGATTCTCTTGTTTGCAGGTGATTCAGACGATGGCAAAACCGCGCCGCACTACAAAACAGCAGTCGAAGCAGTCCGGGGGAACCTTTCTCGGCATCGTGCTGGGCCTGATCGTCGGCCTTGCGATCGCGGTGGTGGTGGCGCTCTACATCACGCGCGCGCCCACGCCGTTCGTCTCGAAGGTCGCGCCGCCGGCCGCTTCCGACGTCGGCCAGAACAACGAGCAGATCGATCCGAACCGCGCGCTGCAGGGCAAGTCGCCGGGCCAGCCGGTGCCGCAGGCCGCCCAAAGCACGCCGCCCAACACGGCCCCGGGGCAGACCACGAACCAGTCGCAGTCCTCGGGCATGCTCGAAGAGCCGCAGATCGTGGAAGTGCCGCCCTCGGGTTCGAACAGCAACGCCGCCAATAACAACGGCGTGGCCGTCGCGCCGCAACCGTCGACGGGTGAAAACGTCACGAGCGGCACGGCGATCGCGAAGAAGCCGCAGTCGGCCAGCAACTCGACGAGCAACCCGGCGCAGATCCTCGCGAACAACCCGCCGCAGAAGCCCGCCAACGCCGTGCCGACGCCCCCGGGCGCCAAGCCCGGCAGCGCCGCGCCCGCACCGGGCGACGCCAACACCGGCTACTTCCTGCAGGTGGGCGCGTACAAGACGTCGGGCGACGCCGAGCAGCAGCGCGCGCGCCTCGCGTTCCAGGGGTTCGAGTCGAAGGTCACGCAGCGCGACGCCGGCGGTGTGACGTACTATCGCGTGCGCATCGGTCCGTTCACGAAGTTCGACGACATGAACTCGACGCGTCAGCGCCTGTCCGACGCCGGTATCGATACGGCCGTCATCCGCTTCACGAAGCAGTAATCGCCGTCCGCGCCGCGCACCGCGCGCCCGCCCACCGAAGCCGCAGCCATTCAGCGGCATTCGCGTGAGGCCCGGCCACGGTGCGCGGCGCGAAGTCCGTCAACAAGCAACACCCGCGCAGCACCCGCATGCGTCTGGTTCGCGCCAACGGCGTCCTGCGGCAGACAACCGGCCGCCGCCGGTCCAAGAACAGTGGATTCCTACGCCATGAAACGACTTCTCGGTACGCTTTTTCTCTCGCTTTCGCTGATCGCCGGCGTGGCCCACGCCTCGGCCGCGGCACCCGTGGCCGGCAAGGACTACACGGTCCTGAAGGCACCCCAGGCGCTCGACGTGCCCGCGGGCAAGATCGAAGTGATCGAGTTCTTCTGGTACGGCTGCCCGCACTGCAACGCGTTCGACCCGTATCTCGAAGCGTGGATCAAGAAGCAGGGCCCGGACGTCGTGTTCAAGCGCGTGCCGGTGGCATTCCGTGACGACTTCATCCCGCACTCGAAGATGTACTACGCGCTCGACGCGCTCGGTCTCGCCCAGAAGCTCACGCCGGTCGTGTTCCACGAAATCCACGTGAACAAGAACTACCTGCTCACGCCGGAAGAGCAGGCGAAGTTCCTCGCGACGCAAGGCGTGGATGCGAAGAAGTACATGGAAGCGTACAACTCGTTCTCGACGCAGAGCGCGCTGCAGCGCGACAAGGCCCTGCTCGACGCCTACAAGATCGACGGCGTGCCGACCATCGCCATCCAGGGCAAATACGAAACCGGCCCGGCCATGGTCCAGGGTCCGGAAGACAAGGCGCTGCCGGGCACGGCCCAGGTGATGGACTTCATCATCTCGCAGATCCGCGCGAAGAAGATGTGAGGTTAGCGCCATGCAAGACGCGCCACTGAAGGTCTTCATCACCGGCGCGTCGAGCGGCATTGGCGCCGCGCTCGCCGCCGTGTACGCGCGGCAGGGCGCCGTCCTCGGGCTCGTCGCGCGCCGCGGCGAGGCCCTTGCCGGCTTCCGGCAGTCCCACCCCGATCACCCCATCTCCATCTATCCCGCCGACGTGCGCGACGCCGATGCGCTCGCTGCCGCCGCGCGCGACTTCATCGCCCAGCACGGCATGCCCGACATCGTGATCGCCAATGCGGGCGTGAGCCGCGGCGTGCTGACGGGCGAAGGCGATCTCGCCACGTTCCGCGACGTGATGGACACCAACTACTTCGGCATGGTCGCCACCTTCGAGCCGTTCGCCTCGGCCATGGCGAAGGCCAGACGCGGCACGCTCGTGGGCATCGCGAGCGTGGCCGGCGTGCGCGGGCTGCCGGGCTCGGGCGCCTACAGCGCCTCGAAGGCCGCGGCGCTCGCCTATCTCGAAGCGCTGCGCGTGGAAATGCGTCCGTTCGGCGTGCCCGTCGTCACCATCGCGCCCGGCTATATCCGCACGCCGATGACGGCGAAGAATCCCTACCGCATGCCCTTCCTGATGGACGCGGACCAGTTCGCCGCGAAGGCCTCGCAAGCGATCGCGCGCGGCACGTCGTTCGCGGTGTTCCCCTGGCCGATGCGCGTGGCCGCCACGCTGCTGCGCGCGCTGCCGCGCTGGGTCTACGACCGCGTGTTCGAAAAGGCGCCGCGCAAGCCGCGCGCGGCGAGCCACTAAGCCGCTTCGGCTTGCCGCACGGCGCCCCCCATGCCATATGGGTATGTCGATTAAATTGTTGTCTCGACAATTTCCCTTCGATAAGCTTGGCTCGTCCGGGCGCCCTTCCGAGCCTTCTCGCCTCTCCTGAATCGAACAAAACGGGGCGCCGCCCGCCACCGAAGAACCACGGAGATCCCATGCGCTTCACCTCGCCCTCCGCGCGCACGCTTGCGCCTGCTCTCGTGCTCGCGACCGCGCTTGGCGCCGCGTTAGCGGCCACGCCCGCGCTCGCCAAACCGCTGACGGTCTGCACCGAGTCGAGCCCCGACGGCTTCGACGTCGTGCAGTTCAACTCGCTCGTCACGACCAACGCGTCCGCCGACGTCATCTTCAATTCGCTCGTGGCCTATGACGAAGCGCAGAAGAAGGTCGTGCCCGCACTCGCGGACAAGTGGGAAGTGAGCGCCGACGGCCTGACCTACACGTTCCATCTGCGGCCCGACGTGGCGTTCCAGACGACCGAGTGGTTCAAGCCCACGCGTACGCTCGACGCCGACGACGTGGTCTTCACGTTCGAGCGCATGCTCGACGCCAACAACCCGTGGCACAAGGTGGCCGGCGCGAGCGGCTTCCCGCACGCGCAGTCGATGGGCCTCGTGAAGCTCGTGAAGGCGGTCACGAAGGTCGACGCGAACACGGTCAAGTTCGAGCTCAACGAGCCGAATGCAACGTTCCTCTCGATCCTCACGATGGGCTTCGCGTCGATCTATTCCGCCGAGTACGCCGACCAGTTGCTCAAGGGCGGCAAGCAGGTCGACCTCAACGCGAAGCCGGTGGGCACGGGCCCGTTCGTGCTCAAGAGCTACACGAAGGACGCGGTGATCCGCTACGACGTGAACCCGACCTACTGGGGGCCGAAACCGAAGGTGGACCGCCTGATCTACGCGATCACGCCCGACGCCGCCGTGCGCGCGCAGAAGGTGAAGGCCGGCGAATGCCAGATCGCGCTCTCGCCCAAGCCCCAGGACGTGGCCGCGGCGAAGGACGACAAGTCGCTCAAGGTGGTGGAGACGCCAGCGTTCATGACGGCGTTCGTCGCGCTCAACACGCAGAAGAAGCCGCTCGACAACCAGAAGGTGCGCCAGGCGCTGAACATGGCGTTCGACCGCACGACCTACCTGAAGGCGATTTTCGACAACACCGCCACGCCCGCGACCAACCCCTGGCCGCCCATCACCTGGGGCTACGACCGGTCGATCCAGCCGTATCCGTATGACCCGGCGAAGGCGAAGCAGCTGCTCGCCGACGCGGGCTTCCCCAACGGCTTCGCGACGACGATCTGGGTGCGTCCGAACGGCAGCGTGCTCAACCCGAACCCGCGCGCGGGCGCCGAGCTGTTGCAGGCCGACTTCGCGAAGATCGGCGTGAAGGCCGAGATCAAGGTGATCGAGTGGGGCGAGTTGATCAAGCAGGCGAAGCAAGGCCAGCACGACACGCTCTTCATGGGCTGGGCCGGCGACAACGGCGACCCCGACAACTATCTCTCGCCGCTCTTTAGCTGCAATGCGGTGCAGTCGGGCATCAACTTCGCGCGCTTTTGCGATCCGCAGCTCGACAAGCTGATCGCCGAAGGCAAGGCCACCGCCGACCAGGCCAAGCGCGTGAAGCTGTATGAAGCCGCCCAGCAGATCATCCGCGATCAGGCGTTGTGGATTCCGCTTGGCTACCCGACCGCCTCCGCCATCACGCGCACGAACGTGAGCGGCTATCAGGTGAGCCCGTTCGGACGCCAGAACTTCGCGAGCGTCGCGGTGCAGTGACGGCTCTCGCCGCGCCGGGCGTTCGCGCCCGGCGCGCCATTACAGAGCTGCCCTGACGATCACGAATTGAAACACGCCCGCTTGCGCCAGACATGCGGGAAGCGCGCCACAGGCGGGCGAGCGCCCTTTCCTCCCATTACCGCCGGTAAGATTCGCGCGCAGTTTGTTGCAGTTTGGTAACTCAAGCCGGCGAGCGCCTGGCTACATTGAAGCCATCGAATCTTCAACCGAAGGGGCTCAAAATGAAAACCAAACTCTTTGCCGCGCTGGGTGCTGGAGCGCTCGTCCTGGCCGCCTCGCAAACCGCCATGGCCGGTGTGGTAGTCGGCCTGAACGTCGGCGTGCCCGCTCCGGTTTATGTTGCACCCGCACCGGTGTATGTCGCGCCGCAGCCCGTTTATGTCGCGCCGCGTCCGGTCTACGTCGCGCCGCCCGTGCGCGTGGCCTACGCGCCGGCTGTCGTGATCGGCTGGCACGGCGACCGCTACTGGGACGGCCGCCGCTGGTACGGCCGCAACGAATGGCATGGCCGTCGCGGCTGGTACTAAAGCCGCAGCCTGAAATGCAAAGCGCCTCGCAAACTGCGAGGCGCTTTTGTTTTACGCACTATCGTTGCGTGACGCCCCGATCACTTACGGTCCGCGACGATCTGATCGAACGTGCCGCCATCGGCGAAATGCGTCGCCTGCGCGTTTTGCCAGCTGCCGAACACCTGCTCGACCGTGAAGGTCTTGATCGGCTTGAACTCGCTTGCGTGCTTCGCGAGCACTGCGGCATCGCGCGGACGCAGATGATGCTGCGCGATGATCTCCTGCGCGGCGGGCGAATACAGATAGTCGAGATACGCCTGTGCGCTCTTGCGCGTGCCGCGCTTGTCCACGACCTTGTCGACGATCGTCACCGGCGGCTCCGCCAGCAGACTCACCGAGGGATAGACCGCTTCGAAGTCTTTCGCACCCACACCCGTATCGATGAGCGCCACTTCGTTTTCAAAGGTCACGAGCACGTCGCCGATGCCGCGCTGCGTGAAGGTCGTCGTCGCGCCCCGGCCGCCCGCGTCCAGCACCGGCACGTTCTTCAGCAGTGCGCGCTCGAAGTCGAGCGCCTGGGCGTCGCTCGCGCCCTGCTGCTTGCGATAGCCCCATGCGGCCAGATACGCGTAGCGTCCATTGCCTGAAGTCTTCGGATTGGCGATCACGACCTGCACGCCGGGTTTGGCGAGATCGTCCCAGTCCTTGATGTGCTTGGGGTTGCCCTTGCGCACGAGGAACACCATCGTCGTCGTGTAGGGCGCGCTCGCGTCGGGCAAGCGCGTGCGCCAGTTGGCGGGCACAAGATGCCCCTGCTGCGCGAGCAGGTCGATGTCGTTGGGCTGGTTCATCGTCACGACGTCGGCTTGCAGGCCTTGCAGCACCGAGAGCGCCTGCGCGCTCGACGCGCCGTGCGACTGCTTGATCGACAGGGTCTCGCCGGTCTTCTTCTGATAGTCGGCGATGAAGCTCGCGTTGATGTCCTTGTACAGCTCGCGCGTCACGTCATACGAGACGTTCAGCAGCGACGTTTCGGCATGCGCCGCCGCTGCGCTCAATGCGATGATGCCCGCGCCGAGCCAGCGCGCCGTGCGTCCCAAACCTGCCATGGTGATCCCCGTCTGTCGTTGAAAGGCGTTTCGGCCTGCCTGCATGATTTTCGTAAGCAGACCGAACGCCCGATTCTAGCGAGCCGGGGCGCACGGCTTATACCGATACGAGCTTTGCTTTGCGGCTTTCGTGCTAAGCCATGATGTGGGCGCCACCGTCGATATACACAGTGTTGCCGCTCATGCGGCGGGCGTAGCGCGTGGCGAGATACGCGGTGGCGTAACCCACGTCCATGATGTCGACGAGTTCGCCCAGCGGCGCGCGCTCCACGGCCTCGGCGAGCATGCGGTCGAAGTCGGGCAGCCCCGAGGCTGCGCGCGTCTTGAGCGGCCCGGGCGAGATCGCGTGCACGCGGATGCCGATCGGTCCGAGTTCGTACGCGAGATAACGGCACGACGCTTCGAGCGCCGCCTTCACCGGGCCCATCAGGTTGTAGCTGGGCACGACGCGGTTCGCGCCGTCGTAGCTCATCGCGAAGAGCGTGCCGCCGTGCGGCATGAGCGGCACGGCGCGCTTCGCCATGCGGATGAACGAGTGGCACGACACGTCCATCGCATACGCGAAACCCTGCGCCGACGAATCGAGCAGGCCGCCTTGCAGATCCTCTTTCGGCGCATAGGCGATGGAGTGCAGCACGATGTCGAGCGATCCCCACGTTTCGCGCACGGCGTCGAACACGGCGTCGAGCTGGCCGTCTTCCTCGACGTTCAACGGCAGCAGCAACTGCGCGCCCAGATCGTTGGCGAGCGGTTCGACGTAGTGCTTGGCCTTGTCGTTGAGATAGGTGACGGCGAGTTGCGCACCGAGATCGGCGAACGCGCGGGCGCAGCCGTAAGCGATCGAATCGGCGTTCGCCACGCCGGTGACGAGCGCGCGCATGCCGGCAAGCGGCCGTTCGGATGGATTATGCATGGCTGACCTCGCAGTGGAAGACGGCCGGTGATGGCCGCGGATGCAGTTGCCGATCTGGCTGCCGGTGTGTCGAGCTCCAAGCGACGCGCCGCATCGGTGGGGATGCGGCGCGTGCAGGGTGAAACGAGAACGGGCTTCGTTACTCGCCTGCGTTGCGCGTCGCGCGGCGGCGCGTGGCCGTCGTGCCCGCAGCCCGCGTGGCGGTGGGCGTCGCTGCCGCGCGCGAGCGGCGCGCCGCCGTCTTGGCGGCAGCCGGCGCCTTCTTCGCTTCGGCCGGTTCCGCGGCCTTTACCTTCACGCCGGCGCGCGCCGCACGCATGGGTTTCGTGGGCGTGGCGTGTTCGCCCGCAAGAGCGGCCTTCACGCGGGAGGACTTTGCGGAAGCTGCCGGGGCTTCAGTTGCAGGCTCGGGTTCCGCAGCCTGCGCGGCGGAGGACGCCTGGACGCCCTGTTCGGCGCCGCCGTCGCCAGCCGTGCCGCCGCCTGGGCCCGAAACACCGCCGCCCTCCGACGACGACCCGCCGCCATCGAGCGGCGGCAGTCCCGTCTTCTCGCTGCCCGGCTCGACGCCCAGCGCGCGCTGCACGTGGCGATAGCGCTCGCGCCGCTCGCCTTCGAGCGGCCCGGATACGGTCGCGATGCGGTACACGGCTGCGAGCAGCGCGCGGCGCGTCTTCATGTCGGGCACGATCTCGGGCAAGGCGTCGATCGCGGCCTGCGGATCGAGCTGCACGATCGCGCCCTGGCGGCGCGCCGATTCCTTCAGCTCGGCGATGCTCGGCTGGCGATCGCCGAGATACTCCCGGGCGAGTTCGCGCATGCGCTGGAACGGCCGGTACTGCACCGCATGCATTTCATCGACGATATACGCGGCGATGCGCATGAACGCGTCGACGAGGGAGCCCTTCGCGAGATGCGCGCGCGCCGCGCGCAGGCGGTACTGCGCAAGCTCCTTGCGCAGCGCCATGAGCGGCGGCGCGATCGGCTCGAGCGGCTGGTTGGGCGCTACGCCCACACAGGCCTGCACCCACGGCGCGGTGTACACGTTGTAGAACGTGCTCTCGACCCAGGTGTCGCGCGCGTCGCGATACGCATCGAGGGTTGCCTCGATGGTCGCCGACGCCTGCCTTTCGAGCAGCGTGAACGGATTGTCGGGCGCGGCCGGCTTGCGATGCGCGCGCACCGCTTCCGCCATGGCGGGCAGCACGCCCAGCGTAGGATTCGCGTCGCTCAGCACGCTGCGCTCCACGCGCGACGGATGCGACTCGCGCAGCGCATGCGCGCTGAACGCGTTGCTCGACGCACGCACGAACGGCGAGACGAACAGGTCATACAGGCGCTGGTTGTTTTCCGCGAGACGGCGCACCACCTCGAAGGGCTGCTCGTCGTCGCGGCCGTCGTCGAGCGCGAGAATATCTTCGATCGTGCGCAGCTCGAAGCGGATCTCGTAGCGCCCTTCGAGCGCTTCGAGGCGCCCGGCTTCCGGCGTCGAGTCGGTGATTTTCGCTTCGTAGAGGCCCGGCGGCAGCACGTCGATCAGATCGAGCGCCGAGAATAGTTCGGTGTGCTCCTTATTGGCCACGCTCGCCGAAACGAAGATGCCGAGGTGCCCCACCTTGTCGTGCAGGCAGTACACGATCACCTGCTCGTTGGCGACGATCTCGTCGACGCTCGCGTAGAGATCGGGAATCCAGTTGAGCGCCTGCTGCGGCGGCGTGATGTTGTCGCCCCAGGAGGCGAGCACGATGATCGGCGTGCGGATGTTGCGCAGGTCCACCGGCGAGCGAGCGTTCTTCGCGAACACTTCATTGCGCGTGAGGTGGTTGCCCACGAAGAGGTTCTGCACGATCCAGTCGATCTCGGCGCGGTTCAGCTGGAAATGGCCACCCCACCAGCGCTCGAATTCGAGGAAGCGCTCGCGCTCGGAATCGACCTTCGAATAGAGGTTGTAGAGCTTGCCCCAGTACGTGTTGGCCGGATTGAGGTACTCGAAGTTCTGCACGAGATACGCGCCGTCGAAGCGGCCGTCGCCCAGGTCCGCCGCGAGCGAGGACATCCACGAGCCGCCCAGCATGCCGCCCGAATAGCGCATGGGGTTCTTGCCGCGCACGCCGGCCCAGTAGGACAGCGGCGAGCCCGCGAGCATGAGCGGGCCGACCAGTGCAGGCGCGGAGGCCGCGAGCAGCGCTGCGGCCCAGCCGCCCTGGCAGTTGCCGATGATGAACGGCAGGCCGTCCGCGTCGGGATGCAGCTCGCGCACACGTTGAATGAAAACGGCTTCGGCCTGCGCGACCGACTGGATCGTCTGCGTTTCGCAAGGCAGCGGGAAGAACGTCACGAAATAGCACGGGTGGCCTTTGCGCAACGCGATGCCGACTTCGCTGTCCATCTTGAAGCCGGCAATGCCGGGGCCGTGGCCCGCACGCGGGTCGATCACGACGAAGGGGCGCATGCGCGGATCGGTCGGCACGCCCTCTTCGGGCTTGATGCGCAGCAGCGCGTAATTGCACGGATCGTCGAGTTCGCGGCCATCGACGATCACTTCATAGTCGAACGCGAGTACCGGCGGCATGCCCGCCTGCTCGTGCACATAAGTCTGGTTGCCGCGCTCGCGCAGCACGTCGAGGAACAGCACGCTGCGCTGCCAGGCGTCGTAGACGTAGTCATAGAGCGGCTGCGCAACCGTGGGCGCGGATTGCGCCGTTTCGATTGCCTGGTTCACGGCCGAGGACACGGCCGAAGCCGCTTCGGTCAGCGGCGTCTGGGGCGATGACTCCTCGTCGGATGCGCCCGCGAGGGGCCAGAAAGGCGCGAAGGGCCAGAAAGACGTGCCCGATGCGAGCGTGGGCAGAAACGAAAACGGCGACGAAACGAGCGGCGAGGAGGCGGGAACTGCCACGAGACGAATCTCCTTTAAGGGAGCGCCGGCTCGCCTCGCGGCAAGCAAGCGCCAGGCCGGCGCGGGCCGTGGACGCGTGCCATCACGACGAACGACGCGCGAGGCCTGGCCGCTGCCCCTGTTCTGCCGCCCTCGGAGCGGCGGCATTGCGGGCAACGGGGCCGGCAAAAGGTATTCGCGGCCGCGTGCGCGTTTCGTACGCCACGCGACCGCGACGTGAAAAGAGCCAGATCATGTTGCACTGCGGCATCTAAAAACTTAGGCGGCGGCCCTGTGAAAGTCAAGGTTCGCGGCGGGCTCTAGTGCCTCTTCCATGATCGCAACGCCTTGTGAACGAAGCATGACAGGCGCGACTGCCGGACCTCGCCGCGACGCGTCACGATGCCGCGCCGGCCCGGCGTGCATCCAGCCGACCGCCTCGTTCGCGCTGGTCTACACTGTTACGGCTTTGCGCGCCGCAGCATGGTCCAGATGCACATCCTGGAGGAGACCGTCATGACTTCATCGCCTGACAAGTATTCGGTTCTGCTCGCCCGTTGTGGCGGCCTTGCGCCCGTGCCCACCGCCGTGGCGCACCCGTGCGACGTGTCCTCGCTCACCGGGGCGCTCGACGCCGCGAACCTCGGCTTGATCGTGCCGATTCTGGTCGGCCCCGAAGCGAAGATCCGCGCGGTGGCCGAGGAAGCCGACCTGCGCCTCGACGGCATCACCATCATCGACGCGCCGCACAGCCACGCCGCCGCCGAATTCGCCGTGCGCGCCGTGCGAGAGGGCCAGGCCGAACTGCTCATGAAGGGCAGCCTGCACAGCGACGAGCTGCTCCACGAAGTCGCGCTCGGCGCCAATGGCCTGCGCACCGAGCGACGCCTCTCGCACGTGTTCGCGATGGACGTGCCCTCGTACCACAAGCCGCTTTTCATCACCGATGCGGCCGTCAACATCTTCCCCAAGCTCGCCGACAAGGCCGACATCGTGCGCAACGCGATCGACCTCGTGCAGTCGCTGGGCGTGGGCACGCCGAAGGTCGCCATCCTCGGCGCCGTGGAAACGGTGTCCGAAAAGATGCCCTCCACCATCGACGCCGCCGCCCTGTGCAAGATGGCCGACCGCGGCCAGATCACGGGTGGCCTGCTCGACGGCCCGCTCGCCTTCGACAACGCGATCAGCGCCGAAGCCGCGCGCATCAAAGGCATTACGTCGCCCGTTGCAGGCGACCCCGACATCCTGCTCGTGCCCGACCTCGAAGCGGGCAACATGCTCGCCAAACAGCTCACCTTCCTCGCCGGCGCGGAAGCAGCCGGCATCGTCCTCGGCGCGCGCGTGCCGATCATCCTCACGAGCCGCGCCGACAGCGTGCGATCGCGCATCGGCAGTTGCGCGATCGCCGTCCTGCTTGCGCATGCGCGACGTGCGCGCAAAGCAACGGAGATCCTGTGAGCAGCGTCCAAGCCCAGCCGGCCGTGGAAGGCCATGTCGTGCTCGTCGTGAATGCGGGGTCGTCGAGCATCAAGTGTTCGGTGTTTCGCGTGATCGAAGACGACCACGTGGAAGGCGGTGCGCGCGCGCTGCATGGCGCGGGCGGGCAGATCGAGGGCATCGGCGTCGCGCCGCGCGTGGTCGCGAATATGGCCGACGGGCGCCTGATCGTCGACGAGAAGTTTCCGGTTGCCCAGGTCGCCGATCACGACGCCGCGTTTCGCCTCCTGCGCCTCGTGCTCGCCGTTGGCCTGCGCGACACGCCGCCCGCCGCGATCGGCCACCGCGTGGTGCACGGCGGCGCGCGCTACGCCGACGCCGTGCTCATCGACGACGAAGTGATCCAGGAGCTCGACGCGCTCACGCCGCTCGCGCCCCTGCATCAGCCGCACAATCTCGCCGCGATTCGTGCGGTGCGTCAGGCCGCGCCGGAGCTGCCGCAGGTGGCGTGCTTCGACACCGCGTTCCATGCGGGCAACGACATCATGGCGCAGCTCTTCGCGCTGCCGTACAGCTACTACGGCGAGGGCGTCCGGCGCTACGGCTTTCACGGTCTCTCGTATGAATACATTGCCAGGCACCTCCATCAGGTCGCGCCCGACATTGCGCGCGGGCGCGTCGTCGTTGCGCACCTGGGCAACGGCGCGAGCCTGTGCGCGATGAAGGACGGCAAGAGCATCGAGACCACCATGGGCCTCACCGCGCTCGACGGCCTGCCCATGGGCACGCGCTGCGGCGCGCTCGACGCAGGCGCCGTGCTCTGGATGATGGCGAAGGGCATGGACTACCACGCCATCGAGAAGGTGCTGTATCAGGAGTCGGGCCTGAAGGGCCTGTCGGGCCTGAGCAGCGACATGCGCGAGCTGCTCGCGAGCGGCAGCGACCGGGCGAGGCTCGCGATCGACTTCTATACGTATCGCATCGCGCAGGACGTCGGCAAACTCGCCGTGGTGCTGGGCGGGCTGGACGCGCTCGTGTTCACGGCGGGCATCGGCGAGCATGCCGCGCCCATTCGCGCGCAGGTGTGCGAGCGGCTCGCGCCGGTGTTCGGCACCGTGCTCGACGCGCAAGTCAACGAGGTGGGCAGCAGCAACGGCAACGAGCGCGTGAGCACGCGCGAAAGCCGCGTGCCCGTTTTCGCGATCCGCACCGACGAAGAGGGGATGATCGCGCTCCATACGGCGCGGCTGTTGCGGGCGGCGCTCAGGCACTGAGCGGGCACGGCGCCGCGGTTCGCTACGCCTGACTTCAGGCGTACGCCGGACCGCCCCGGTCGAATGCCGCGTCGCGCAAGCGCCCCGGCGCCGCGCCGTGAACGAGCGTATCGACGAAATACTTCGCGCGCGGCCACGGCCCAAAGCCTGCCGCCGTGTTGATATGACCCGCATCGCCGAGATTCACGAACGTGCTGCCCAGTTGCTGCGCGAGCGCGCGGGCGCCTTCGAGCGGCATCCACGGATCGGTTTCGCTGCCGATGAGGATGGACGGCACGGGAAGCTGCCGCGCCTCGAACGCGCCGGCAAAGCGGAACTTCTCGGGACTCGCGGGCGCGACGAACAACACGCCGGCAATGTCGGCGCCGCTTTCCCCCAGCATGCCCGTGTGCAGCGCATGCGCCGCCACGAGGCAACCGAAGCTGTGCGCGGCCAGCAGGAACGGCCCGCGCTCGCCGGCCAGCCGCCGCGCGAGCCCCGCGCCCCACACCGCCAGATCGGGCGCATCCCAGTCGTCCTGCTCCGCGCGCAGCGAGCGCGCGAACTGGCGTTCGAGCCAGCTCTGCCAGTGAGCGCCGTCGCTGCCGTGCAGACCCGGCACGGTGACGAGGCGGGGCGGCCAACGCATTTGCGCGCACGAAAGCATGATTTTTTCCTCGCTGGAACACGGCGTGAATCGATTGTGGCCTGCGAGCCGCGCACCCCGAACCAATTTTTTTTGCTTAGCTTTTCGGCGCCCCCGGCCGGGCCCTCCCCGAGACAGGCCGCGGGCCGGCGCGCCGCGATTTGCGCGGCGGGCGCGGGCCTGAAAAAGTAGAATGGTGCCGGTGCACGCGGCTCTCGCGGCCCTCGCGGGCTGCACGCAACGCAACAGCGCGCGTAGGCTCGAGCCGCACAGCCGTTACCAGGGACAGGTTCACCCATCATGAAGATCATTTTCTGGTTCCCGCAGACCGACGCCTCCACGTGGCTCCACGGCCTCGCGCGCGCGCTGCCCGATGCCGAGTTGCGAGAGTGGCAGCCCGGCGACACCGATCCCGCCGACTATGCTGTCGTCTGGCACCCGCCGCGCGAACTCTTCGGCGTGCCGGGGCTTCGCGCCATCTTCAATCTGGGCGCGGGCGTCGACGCGATCCTCGCCCACGAACGCGAGCGGCCGGGCACGCTGCCCGGCACCGCCATGCTCGTGCGGCTCGAAGACTCGGGCATGGGCCGGCAAATGAGCGAGTACGTGCAGCACGCTGTACTGCGCTACCTGCGCCGTTTCGACGAATACGCGCTCGCGCAGGCGCGCCGCGAATGGCACGTGCTCGCGCCGCATCCGCATGAGACCTTCACGGTGGGCGTGCTGGGCCTCGGCGTACTGGGCGCGCAGGTCGCGCACGCGGTCGCCTCGCTCGGCGTGCCGGTGCGCGGCTTTTCGCGCGGCATGAAGACGATCGAAGGCATCGAAACGTATTCGGGCGAGTTGCACGGCGAGCAGTTCGACGCCTTCCTCGACGGCGTGAAGCTGCTCGTGAACCTCCTACCCGCCACGCCCGACACCGAAAGCGTGCTCAACGCGCGCACCTTCGGCAAGCTCTCGCGCGGCGCGTATGTCGTGAACGTGGCGCGCGGCACGCATCTGAACGAACAGGATCTGCTCGACGCACTCGCCAACGGCACGCTCGCGGCGGCGACGCTCGACGTGTTCCGCGAAGAGCCGCTGCCGCCCGATCATCTCTTCTGGCGCGAGCCGCGCATCACGATCACGCCGCACAGTTCGGCGCTCACATTACGCGACGAAGCGATCTCGCAGGTCGCCGACAAGATCGGCGCGCTGGCTCGCGGCGAGACCGTGAGCGGCGTGGTGCATGTCGGGCGCGGTTACTGAACATCGCGGCGGCACATCGCGAAGCCTTTTCAAAAAATTGTTGGAGACACGGCAATGGCACTACCCACCGCAGTCAAGATCGTCGAAGTCGGCCCGCGCGACGGCCTGCAGAACGAGAAGGAATTCGTTCCCACCGCAACCAAGATCGAACTGATCAACCGGCTCTCGGCCGCGGGCTTTCCGAACATCGAGGCCGCCTCGTTCGTCTCGCCCAAATGGGTGCCGCAGATGGCCGACGGCGCCGAAGTCATGGCCGGCATCGAGCGGCGCAGCGGCGCGATCTACTCGGTCCTCACGCCGAATCTGCGCGGCTTCGAAGGCGCGCTCGCCGCGCGCGCGGACGAGATCGTGATCTTCGGCGCGGCGAGCGAGGCGTTCTCGCAGAAGAACATCAACTGCTCGATCGCAGAAAGCATCGAGCGCTTCGCACCGGTGGCGCAAGCCGCGAAGGAGCGCGGCGTGCGCATTCGCGGCAGCGTGTCGTGCGCGCTCGGCTGCCCGTATCAGGGCGAAGTGCCGGTCGCTTCGGTCGTCGATGTCGTGGAGCGCTTCGCCGCGCTCGGCTGCGACGAGATCGACATTGCCGACACCATTGGCGTGGGTACGGCGAAGCGCGTGCACGAAGTGTTCGAGGCGGTGACGAAGGTGTTCCCGCGCGAGCGCCTGTCGGGCCACTTCCACGACACCTACGGCCAGGCGCTCGCCAACATCTATGCGGCGCTCGAAGAAGGCATCGCCATCTTCCACGCCTCGGTGGCGGGCCTGGGCGGCTGTCCGTATGCGAAGGGCGCCACGGGCAACGTCGCGACCGAAGACGTGCTGTACCTCATGAACGGCCTGGGCATTCATACCGGCATCGATCTGAACCAGGTCGTCGCGGCGGGCGACTTCATTTCGACCGCCATCGGCCGGGCGAACGTCTCGCGCGCGGGTAAGGCCCTGCTCGCGAAGGCCCGCAGCGAAGCCGCATGCTCGTGACACGCGACCCATCGAAGCGCAGTACGAAGGAAATCAATCTATGACGGAAACCCTCGATAACCTCGACGCCCTGCCCGAGTCCGCGCGCCGTGTCGCCCTGATGCTGCGCGAGCGCGGCCACGCCAGACCCGTCGTGATGCTGCCCGAGACCGGCAAGACTTCCGCCGAAGCCGCCGCGGGTCTGGGCTGCGAAGTCGCGCAGATCGCCAAGTCGATCCTGTTCCGCCGCCGTGAAGACGGCGCGCCCGTACTCGTGATCGCGAGCGGCGCGAACCGCGTGGACGAAAAGAAAGTGGCCGCGCACGTGGGCGAGATCGGCCGCGCCGACGCGAAGTTCGTGCGCGAGAAGACCGGCTACGCCATTGGCGGCGTGTGCCCGATCGGCCACGCCACGACGCCCGTCACGCTGATCGACGCCGATCTGTTCGAACTCGAAAGCCTCTGGGCCGCTGCCGGCCATCCGCATGCGGTGTTCAACCTCTCGCCACAGGAACTCGAAGCGCTGACCGGCGCGCCCGTGGTGGACGTCGCGCTGCGCGACGCGTGAGCATGACCGCGATTCACGACACCGTCGCGCCGCCGCCCTCGCCTTGCATCAACATCTGCCGCATGGATGAGCGCAGCGGCTTGTGCGAGGGCTGCCTGCGCACCATCGACGAAATTGCGAACTGGTCCACGCTCGACAACGCAGCAAAGCGCGCCGTCTGGGACGCGATCGAGACGCGGCACGCCGAATGGGTCGCGAAGCGCTTCGCGTCGCAAGGAGAACAACAATGAACGCGCCCGCCCGCGTCGTTACGGTCGGCGAGACGTTCCGCTCGACGCTTCAGCTCACACCCGAATCGGTGAAATCATTCGGACTGCTCGTGAACGACCTGAACCCGCTGCATCACGACGAAGCCTACGCGGCGCAAAGCCGCTTTGGCGGCCTGATCGCATCGGGCACGCAACCCACGGCGCATTTCATGGCGCTGCTCGCCACGCACTACTCGCAGTACGCGCAGCCGCTCGGGCTCGAATTCGACATGAAGCTCAAGCGTGCCGCTCACGCGAACGACACGATCACGTTCGAGTGGCGCGTCGATGAAGCGTGGTGGAAGCCGAGCCTGAACGGCGATCTCGTGAAGCTCGTGGGCGAGGCCGTGAACCAGAAAGGCGAAACGCTCGTGGTGGGTCGCGCGACGATCCTCGTCATGCCCAAGGCCGAGCACGCATCGGTACACGCACCGGCATGAGCGCCGCGCCCGCCCTCCCCGAATCGATCCGCGTCTTCGAGCGCGGCTGGCTGTCGTCGAACAACGTGCTGCTCGTCGACGAGGCGCGCGCCGCACTCGTCGATACCGGCTACGCCACGCACGCCGAACAGACGCTCGCGCTCGTGCGCCAGGCGCTCGGCCCGCGCGCGCTCGACCTTATCGTCAACACGCATCTGCACTCCGACCATTGCGGCGGCAACGCGCGGCTGCAGGCGCAATGGCCCTGCGCGACGCTGATCCCCGCGCCGAGCACGGCGATTGTGCGCGACTGGGACGAAGCGCGTCTGAGCTTTCTCGCCACCGGGCAGACCTGCGACCGATTCGCGTTCACAGGCACGCTCGCGGCAGGCGAACGGCTCGCGCTAGGCGGCTTCGACTGGGAAGTGATCGGCGCGCCGGGGCACGACCCCGACTCGGTGATGCTCTATGCAGCCGGGCCGCGCCTGGTCATCAGCGCCGATGCGCTTTGGGAGCATGGCTTCGGTGTGATTTTTCCCGAGCTCGAAGGCGAAAGCGGGTTCGCCGAGCAGCACGCGGTGCTCGAAGCCATCGCGAAGCTCGACGCGCGCGTGGTGATTCCGGGCCACGGCAAGCCGTTCACAAACGTCGAGGCGGCGCTGGAGCGCGCGTTCTCGCGCCTCGCCTGGCTGCGCGCCGACCCTGCCCGCAACGCGAAGAACGCGCTCAAGGTGCTGATCGTCTTCAAGCTGCTGGAAGTGCGCGCGATGACCTTCGACTCGCTACTGGCGATGCTGGAAAACGCCGCCTCCCTGCGCGCCGCGGCGCAACAACTCGGCCCGCGCAGCGCGTGGCCCGGGCTGCTGCGCGAGCTGGCCGGGGAGCTGGCGAAGAGCGGCGCCCTGGTCATAAACGGCGAACGCTTCGAAGCACCGGCGGCAGCAGTCTAGCCGCGCCGAAGGACAAACGCTGGGAAAGCGCAAAAAAAAACGCTCGTCCGTTTTCCGGACGAGCGTTGGAATTAGCTCTGACGTGATCAAACTGTCGAGGTCATCATACTCGCGCCGGAATTCCCGAAGCATCGGTGATTTCCCTACAGATCACCTACGAGCGCAGGCCTGGCGCGTCCTCGCAGGATTCATTCATCTGGAATCCGAATCAATCTCACTGCCCGAGCTTGAGCCGCACCAGCTCGAACAGATGCGAACACAGGTAGAGTCCGAGCCCGATCGCGCCGCCGATCACCGTGCCGTTCACACGGATTTTCTGTAGATCCTTGCCGATTTTCAACTCGATGAGCCGGGCGGTCTCGCGCGTGTCCCAATTCTTCACGGTGTCGCGAATGTGGTGCGTAAGGTAGCGAGCAAAGTCGGGCGCCATGGCGCGCGCGGCGTCTTCGAGATGGCCGTTGAGCGAGGCGCGCAGGTCGGCGTCGGCGGCGAGCGTCTCGCCTAGCCACTGGCCCGTGGCGGCGACCTTCGCGTGCAGCGCCGAATCTTCGCGCTCCAGATCGTCGCGCAGCCACGCACGCAGGCTGTCCCACAGCGCGCGCGTGTAATCGTTGAGCGCGCCGCCCTCGCTCAGGCTCGCCTTCAGCTCCTCGCCCTTGCGCAGGAACGCCGGATCGCTCTTGAGCTTCACGATCAGCTTTTCCACGACTTCGTCGAACTTCTGGCGCAGACGATGTTCGCGATCCTCGCTCACCTGCAGCAGCAGCCGGTTCACGGCGCTTTCCACCACGCGCGCGCCGCTCTCGCCGATCCACTCGCTCGGCAGAAACTTCTCGGTCGTCGGATAGTCGCTCTTGAGCCAGTCGACGATGGCCGACGCGACGAACGCGCGCGTGCCCTCGTCGCGCAACAGGATGGCGAACTGCTCGAGCATCTGGTCGAGCAGCTCCTGGTGGCGGCCATCCCGGGTGAGGGTGTCGAGAATCGCGCCCGCCGACTTCGCGAAGTCGACGCGCGCGAGCGCCGCGTGCAGGCTGTCGCGGATGAAGCTCTGGATGCGCGCGTCATCGGTGAGGCCGAGCACACCCGACATCATGCGCACCGCGTAGTCGCCCAGGCGCTGCGCATTCTGCGGCGCGGTGAGCCAGCTGGAGAGCCGCGCCACGGGATCGTGGCGCCGGATCAGCCCGACGAGCGAACCCACGTCGAGAAACTTGTCGCGCACGAAGGCGGCGAGTTCGTCGGCGATGCGCTCCTTGTTGCGCGGAATCACGCCCGTATGCGCCGAAACGAACGGAATCGGGACGCGCCGGAACAGCGCGACCACCGCGAACCAGTCGGCGAGGCCGCCGACCATGGCCGCTTCGCTCACGGACTTGACGCCATCCGTCACGACGCCTGGCGGGAAAAAGAGTGCCGTGCCGGCGAACACGAGCGCCGCAACCAGCAGAAAGGCCAGCGCCTGGCGCTTGGCGCGCGTGAGTTCGGCTTCGTCCCGTGGGGCGTGCGAAGGCGTCATGAGGAGCAGGGAGTCGCGGGTTCGAATCGCAACATTATGCTGCCCGCGCGCCAACCGCCGCATGCCGAAGCGCCGCGCCAGCGCGGCGCGCTCGCGACGCCTCAGGCGGAACGCGCGCTGCGCCGCTGCGGCACGATCCGCCAGCCGAGGTTCACGCCCGCCGCCGCGACGAGGATGAGCGCGGCGCCCACCACCTGGATCCACGCGAGACGCTGGCCGAACGCGAACCAGTCGACGAGGATCGCGACCACCGGGTAGATGAACGAGAGCGCGCCCGTCATCGCCGTAGGCAGCTTCTGGATCGCGCCGTAGAGCAGCACGTACATGATGCCCGTGTGCACGATGCCGAGCGTGACGAGCTGCGCCCAGTGCAGCGGCGTAGCCGGCAGCGTGCCGTAGTGGATGAACGGCGCGAGCGCGAGCGCGCCGAATGCGAGCTGCACGAGCGCGATGAGGTGCGGCGGCGTGCCCTTGAGATGGCGCGTGATGATCGACGAGATCGCGTAGAGAAACGCCGCGCCCGCCGCGCAGGCCACGCCCTGCAGATACTCGCCGGGCACGGCGAGCACGGCAGGCTGCACCTCGACCACGCACACGAGGCCGAGGAAGGCCACCGCCAGCCACGCCACCGTCGAAGCGCTCACGCGCTCGCGCAGAATGACCACGCCGAGACCGACGAGCATGAACGGCTGCGTGTTGTAGACGGCCGTGGCCATGGAGATCGAAGCACGCGAATAGGCGGCGAACAGCAGCACCCAGTTCGCAACGATGGCAGCGCCTCCCAGGACGGCAAGCGCGAGCGTGCGTGGCGGCAGGTGCTTGCGGCGCAACAGGCCGAGCGCGGCGCACACGAGCGTGAGGGTCGCGCCGCCCAGCACGCAGCGCAAGAAGGCGATGTTGATCGGGGCCTGGCGCGAGGCGACCACGAGCCAGCCGATGGTGCCGGACATCAGCATCGCGACGACCATCTCGGCGGCGCCGCGGCGAATTTCGGGAGTGGTGGAAGACATGAGCTTGCATCCTCGTTGTGGCGGACGAAAGGCGCGCGGCCCTTCGCATCTGCAAGTCAGTTTATCGGCTGCAGGGCGAGGAATACATGGCTAAACTTAGGCGATAGGCAACCCTTGCCTTCGATTGAAAGGCCAACCTGGCGGAGCACCCGCGCAATCATGAACCGACGCCCGAACCCAACGCCCACCGCCGCCCCGCTCGACGACATCGACCGCATGCTGCTCGCGGCGCTGGCCGAGGACGCCCGCGCGAGCGTCGCCGAACTGGCCAAGCACGTGGGGCTGTCGGCGCCTAGCACGTCCGAGCGGCTGCGCCGGCTCGAAGCGCAAGGCGTGATTGGCGGCTATACGGTGCAGATCGATCCGCGCGCGCTCGGCTACACCTTGCAGGCCATCGTGCGCGTGAAGCCGCTGCCCGGACAATTGCATCTGGTGGAAGAGGTGCTGCGGCGCATTCCCGAATTCGTCGAGTGCGACAAGGTCACGGGCGACGACTGCTTCATCGCCCGGCTGTATCTGCATTCGATCGAACAGCTCGACGAGATTCTCGCGAAAGTCACCGAGCGCGCCGAAACCAGCACGGCCATCGTCAAGTCCACCCCGGTGCCGCGCCGCCTGCCGCCGCTGCGTTGAAGCCGAGGCACGGCAGCCCGTCAGCGCTCCGTGGTCTCGAAGAAGGCCAGCATCTCCTCGACCAGCGCCTCGCTCGCCTCCTCGGGAATGTAATGGCCGCACGGCAGCGAGCGCCCGCTCACGTCGCGCGCCACCTTGCGCCATTCGGCGAGCGGGTCGAAGCAACGCTCGATCACGCCTTCCGCGCCCCACAGCACGCGCAGCGGGCACGCCACCTTGTTGCCGCGCTCGAGGTCGGCGCGGTCGTGCTCGAGGTCGATGGTGGCCGAGGCGCGGTAGTCCTCGCACATCGCATGCACGGCGCCCGGCTGGCGCAGCGCAGCGTGGTAGGCGCCCAGTGCCTTCGGCGCGAAGGGCGCGAGACCCGCGTGACGGCTGCCCATGACGCGCTCGATATAGACGTCGGGGTTCGCTTCGATCAATGTTTCCGGCAGCGGCGCGGGTTGGATCAGGAAGAACCAATGGAAGTAGAGCGTGGCGAACTCGCGGTCGGTCTGCTCGTACATGGCGAGCGTGGGCGCGATGTCGAGCAGCATGAGCCGCTCGACGGCGTCGGCGTGGTCGAGCGCCATGCGGTGCGCCACGCGCGCGCCGCGGTCGTGCGCGCATACGAGAAAACGCTCGTGGCCGAAGTGGCGCATGGCTTCGACCTGATCGGCCGCCATCGCGCGTTTCGAATAGGCGGCGTGCGTGTCGTCGCTGGCCGGTTTCGAGGAGGCGCCATAGCCGCGCAGATCCGTCGCGATGACGGTGAAGTGCTGCGCGAGCGCGGAAGCGCACCGGTGCCAGATCATGTGCGTCTGCGGATGGCCGTGCAGCAGCAACAGCGGCGGTCCGTCGCCGCCCTTCACGCCGCAGATGTCTACGCCGCCCGCAGTGCGAACGGTGAAAGGCTGGAATCCGTCGAAAGGCATGGGGCTAGTCTCTTGTGTTTGTTGGTCTGCGGTCATTGTATGAGGCGAGCGCGGCTCGAAAATGTGCTTTTGAGCCCATTGCGGTAGAAACCGAACACTCCCTCGAATACCGCACGAGAGATCCGCACGCGCGATGCCCGAACGACCCCACGCCTATAATCGAACGGCCGATTTCCCGCCCCGCCGTCTATCGAAGCGCCGCAAGGAGACCTCCCCATGGCACTGCCCGCCGTCCTGCAAAACCTCTCGCTGCCCGTCGTGGGCTCGCCGATGTTCATCGTCAGCTATCCGGAGCTCGTGCTCGCGCAGTGCAAGGCGGGCATCGTCGGCTCGTTTCCGGCGCTCAACGCGCGCCCCGCCGAAGAGCTGGGTGTCTGGCTCACGCAGATCCGGGAGGAACTCACCGCTTACAAGAACGCGAACCCCGAGGCCGTCATCGGGCCGATCGCCGTCAACCAGATCGTGCATCAGTCGAATGCGCGGCTCGAGCACGACGTGCGCGTCTGCGTCGAGCACCACGTGCCGATCTTCATCACGAGTCTGCGCGCGCCGCCGCGCGAGCTGCTCGACGCCGTGCACAGCTACGGCGGCATCGTGCTGCACGACGTCATCAACCTGCGCCACGCCGCCAAGGCGCTCGAAGCGGGCGTAGACGGCCTGATCCTCGTGGCAGCGGGCGCGGGCGGCCATGCGGGTACGACCTCGCCGTTCGCGCTCGTGGGCGAAGTACGGCGCATCTTCGACGGCCCGATCGTGCTGTCGGGCGCGATCGCCAACGGCGGCTCGATCCTCGCCGCCCAGGCCATGGGCGCGGACCTCGCCTACATGGGAACGCGCTTCATCGCGACCAAAGAAGCGCACGCCGTGGACGACTACAAGCACGCCATTCTCGAAGCAAAGGCCGCGGACATCGTCTACACGAACCTCTTCACGGGCGTGCACGGCAACTACATCCGCGAGAGCATCGTGAACGCCGGGCTCGATCCGGATGCGCTGCCCGAGTCGGACAAGTCGAAGATGGATTTCGGCGCGGGCACCTCGAAGGCAAAGGCCTGGAAAGACGTGTGGGGTGCGGGCCAGGCGGTGGGCCTGATGGACGACGTGCCCTCGGTGGCGGATCTCGTGGCGCGCCTGAAGCACGAGTACGAGGCGACGAAGGCGCGGCTGGGCGTGGGCCGCTGAGCGCGAGGCGCGCCCGGTTTCAGCGCCGGGTAGACGCAACACGGGCGACGTCGGCATTGAGCGCCGCCGCGCGGATCGCCTCCACGCCCGGCCACAGCTCGCGCTCAGAAAAGCGCGCGGCCAGGAAATCGACGAACGAGCGCACCTTCGCCGACAGATGGCGGCGGCTCGCATACACGGCGTAGATCGGCAGCTCGCGCGGCGGCAGTGCGTCGACGAGCAGCGGCACGAGGCGCCCTTCGGCGATATCGTCGCCCACCACCTCGGTGCCGAGCATCGACAGCCCGCCGCCTTGCAGCACCACCACGCGCAGCGCTTCCAGGTGATTGACGATGAGGTTGCCGCCCGGCTTGGGCTTCACGCCGCCCGCGCCCTCCGCGAACGGCGCGAGTTCCTGGGCCGAAGCCCCCGCGTACTGGACGAAGTTGTGCCGCGCGAGATCGGTCACGCTTTTCGGCGCGCCGTGGCGGCGCAGATACTCGGGCGAGGCGCACAGCACGATGTGCGCGGTGGCGAGCGGCCGCGCGATCAGCGAAGAAGACTTGAGCCCCGACGGCGCGGCGCGGATCGCCACGTCGAAGCCCTCGTCGATCAGCTCGACCACGCGGTCGGACAGCGTGATGTCGACCGTCACCTGAGGAAATCCGGCGGCGTAGTCGGCGACCGCGCCCATCACATGACGCAGCCCGAATGCCGTGAGCGACGACACGCGCAGCCGCCCCTGCGGCACCACGCTCGCCGCGCCCACGGCCTGGCCGGCCTCGTCGAGTTCGGTTAGCGCCTGGGCCACGCGCTCGTAGTATTCGCGCCCCGCCTCGGTGGGCGCGACGCGGCGCGTGGTGCGGTTCAACAGCCGCGCGCCGAGCTGCTGCTCCAGGTGCATCACATGCTTGCTCGCCATCGCGGCGGACATGTTCAAGCGCTCGGCCGCCGCGACGAAGCTGCCCGCCTCCACCACCTGGCGGAACACTTTCATGCTGACGAGGGTATCCATTGCGCGGCCTTCAACTCGAACATAAATGAGCGGGAATCAATCGGCGATATTTTCCTCGTTTTATCAAATGCGGGTGTTGAAACGCGCAGGGCGAGCTCTGTGTAGGCGGTCCGGAAAGCAAAAACCCCGAGCTGCACGCAGCGCGGGGTTTTCGCGTCGAACTTCGAACTGACAGGCTGCGCCGCTTAGAACTTCGCGCGCATGCCCACGCCGTAGGTCTGGCCGCTCGACATGTTGTCGAAGTGGTCGTACATGTACGCGGCGTAGACGTCGGTGCGCTTGGAAAGCGGGTAGTCGTAGCCGATCGCCGCCGTCTGGCGCGTCTGGTTCAGGCCGCCGCCGTCGCGCGAGTACGCATACGACGCCATCACCGTGCCCGGGCCGGCCGGGACCGTCACGCCACCCTGGGCGGTGTTGACGTGCCAGCTGCCCACCTGCTGCCAGTTCGCCGTGTACATGTACTGGCCGAAGAACTTCACGTACTTGAGGTCGTAAGAAAGACCGACCTGCGCCACGCCCTGGCTCTTCAGGCCGATGATGGTCGTGTCGCCGCTCACGATGCTGCCGATGTCGCCCGGCGTGTTGTTGAAGTTCACGTACTGGTAGACCGCCGTAGCCGCGAACGGGCCGTGGAAGTACAGACCCTGCACGCTCCACTTCTTCGAGCCGTTCTGGCCGGCCTGGTTGCCGAACGCATACATGGCCGAACCCGAAAGGCCGTTGAAGTTAGGCGTCGAGTACTGCACGGCGTTGTTCCAGCCCGAGTCGCCCACCACGCCCTGATCGGTCGTGTAGGTCGGGAACGTCGAGAGGCCGAGGTACACGTGGTACACCATCGGCGAGAAGGTGTACGAATCGATGAACGGGTTGAAGAGAATCGTCGAGACGAACAGCTGCGTCGTCAGGCGCCCCGCCGTGACCGTGCCGTACGGCGATTCGAGGCCGACGTACGCATTGCGCGCGAAGAACGTGTCGCCCGCGAAGCGGCCGTACTGACCGTTCTGCGCGCGGAAGAAACTTTCCAGTGTGAAGATCGCCTTGAAGCCGCCGCCCAGATCTTCCGATCCCTTCATGCCCCAGTACGACGTGGACATGCCCCCGCCGCTCACGTTCCAGGCGGTCTGGCCGCCCGGAAATTTCGTCGCCCCGACCCACTCGTCGACCTGGCCGTAGAGCTGGACGCTCGACTGCGCAAACGCCGACGACGACGCGGCGGCAAGAACAGCGGCGAGCGCGCTCGCCTTCAGGGTAGTGCGCAGCGCGCGGCTGACCGTTGTATTCATGGGTTCTCCAGTCTTTGTCAAAAAAGGGTGTCGGGCGGCTGAGGCGCTCGCGCAATGCCTGGTTTTTTCGTCGTTCGCAGGCGTGGCCGTTCTGGGCGGATCCATCTTTGCGGACCATTTTTATGGTCAAAAATAACCGGTGTTATTGCCGGTATATCGGGCGGATTAGTTTGCCGCCGATAGCACCCGGTTTGCCGCTGTCGACTTTGCTTTGCGCTGCGCTGCGTCACGGTTAGTCGCAGGCTGCCGCGCCGCGCCCAGTGGGGCGCTGCCGCACGCGCGTAGCTGCGAATGACGCGCCGCCAAAACGAAAGCGAGATTTGAGACGAAAGGGTTCTGCATGACGAGAGATTTCCAAAAAAGTGTGGTATCCGCGCGTCAGTTTTCGCGGCGTGGACGAACGCAACTTGTTTTGGACGTGTTTCGGCGGCGCTAACAGGTCAATGCCTGAAGCGAATCCTGAGGAGAGTCAAACAAAGACGGCGGGATAAAGCGTGCGGAGGGAAGAAAGCGAAAGCGCGCGGCGTGGCACCGCTCAATTACGGTAGGGCGAAGGCATGGGCGGACGCGGGACCTCGCCGCCGTTGCGCGTGAAGGGCCGGTAGGTACCGCCGCGCTCCTCGTTGTAGCGCGCGACGTCTTCGCGGATCGAGCCCGCGCGCACCGGCGACTCGGGCGGCGGATGCGGCACCTGGCGCGATTCCGCGCTCACGGGCGTGATGGGATTGCCGCGATAGCCACCGTAGCCGCCGAACGGCGTGCCGTAGCTGTAATCGCGATGCGGGGCCGGCTGCTGAACCTGGCCTTGCCACTGGTTCGGCGAGCGGTTACCGCCGCGCTCGTACCGGCCGCCCTGGTCGGCCACGCGCATGGGCGAAGCGGCACCGGTGTAAGCGGCGGGGCCACGGCCGCGTTCAGGGGCGCCGTGGTAGCCGCTGCCCCACGCCATGCCGCCGCCGCGCGGCGCGGGCATCAATTGCATGGCGGGCCTCGTGGGCATGGAAGGGGCGCGCGCGAAGCCGCCGCCCCCGCCGTGCCCTGGAAAACCGGGCTGAGCATGGGCGAGCGCAACAAAGGCCGCAAATCCGGCCCCCAAGACCCACTGTCCGAGTTTTGACAACCCTGCCTGCATTGTGACGTTTCACCTGCCCGACGTTCGCGCCTGGCACCCGCCGTTCGGGCCATGGCGGGCCAGTCCCGGGACGCTCGCCGCGCTGGCGCGTAACGATTGCCGCCACAACGGTCCCGGCGTCCCATTGACGGTAATTTATGGGCGTGCTGTATGGGTGTCGAGCCAAAAGATGTTATGCCGCCCGAAGGGTTGTAACACCATGTTACTGCTGGGTTTTCTGCCTTCGGGCAAGCCCTGGGAAGGCCGCCACGCACGGCTCTCCGCGCAAGTCTGGGAACGGTTCGTTTTATGGTTGATGGACGTCTGAAGATCTGAAGAATGCGCGGAGTCCTGACGGCTTTTGCGGCCCGGGAATGCCCCTCGCACGTCGATAAGGAATCCGGCATAAAGGGGAGATCGATGCCGGCGATACATGCGCATCCGTCATTAATCGATGCTTCAAATGAATTTGCTTTTTCAATCGGCTTGCGCCGACAATAGACGATCCGATTCACCCGTTGCACGCACATCGATCTGCGCGCAGCCAGGCGCCCAGGCGCGCACTTGAGATTGTCCGATGGCACGTCCGAAATTCCTGCCCGATAACTTCACCCTTTGCCTCGTCGGCACGGTGATTCTCGCGAGCCTGTTCCCCGTGCACGGCCAGGCCGCCACCGGTTTCAACTGGCTGACCAATGTGGCGGTCGGCCTGTTGTTCTTCCTGCACGGCGCCAAGCTCTCACGTGAGGCGATCATCGCCGGCGCGACGCACTGGCGGCTGCACATCGTCGTGCTGCTCAGCACCTTCGTGCTCTTTCCGGCGCTGGGCCTGGCTCTCAAGCCCGTGCTTTCGCCGCTCGTCACCCCGGCGCTCTACGCGGGCGTGCTGTTCCTCTGCACGCTGCCCTCCACGGTGCAGTCGTCCATCGCGTTCACCTCGATCGCGCGCGGCAACGTGCCCGCCGCCGTGTGCAGCGCTTCGGCGTCGAGCCTGATCGGCATCTTCGTCACGCCCGCGCTCGTGAGCCTGATCGTCACGAACCAGAGCGCGAGCGGCGGCTCGGCCTGGCACACCGTGTGGAACATCGTGCTGCAACTGCTCGTGCCGTTCGTGGCGGGCCAACTGCTGCGCCCGGTGATCGGCCGCTGGATCGAACGCAACAAGGGCGTGCTCAAGTTCGTCGATCAGGGCTCGATCCTGCTCGTGGTGTTCGGCGCGTTTTCCGAGGCCGTGAACGAAGGGCTCTGGCATCACCTTCCGCTCACCGCGCTCGGCGGCCTGCTCGTGGTGAACGCCGTGCTGCTCGCGCTCGCGCTCGGCATCACGATGTTCACGAGCAAGAAGCTCGGCTTCTCGCGCGCGGACCAGATCACCATCATTTTCTGCGGCTCGAAGAAGAGCCTCGCAGCCGGCGTGCCGATGGCGAAGGTCATCTTCGCCTCGAACGCCGTGGGCGCGGTCGTGCTGCCTCTGATGCTGTTCCACCAGATCCAGCTCATGGTGTGCGCGGCGCTCGCCCAGCGCTGGGGCGCCCGCGACATGAGCGCCGAGCGCGCCGCCAGCGCGGGCGACGAATCGCGCGCCGGCGCGAACGAGCGCACGGCTACTGCTGCGCGCCGTTAATCGGCATCAAGTACGTCACCCGGGGCGGCGAGAAGCCGCCGCCCCGCCGCAGCAAACGCCGTGGCGAGCGCCCGGCATTTCACCCTCCCCCGCCAGCCTCCCCTCCCCGCGTCACATGCCCAAAGATTGGGCTTCGCGGCGCTGTCACCAAAATTTCATTTAATTCATCCGATCATATGCCGTTAAGTTCATCGTCTTCGCCCCTTCCGGCCTGTCCATGTCTGCTCCCGCGCCACTCCTGCACGCGGCGCCCGGCGTCGGGGCGCTGATCGCCCAGCGCCAGCTGCGCGCCGTCTTCCAGCCCATCGTCGATTTCGAGGGTGGCGCGATCCTCGGCTACGAAGGCCTCATTCGCGGGCCGGCCGGCTCGCCGCTCGAAACGCCCGCCGCCCTCTTCGCGCGCGCCGGCGACGAACAGTGCACCGCTTCGCTCGAACGCGCCGCCGCCCGCACCTGCATCGAAACGTTCGCGAAACTCGACTGCCCCGGCAAGCTCTTCCTCAATTTCAGCGCCGACGCGCTGCGCCAGCTGACCGCCGACGGCGACGCCGCACTCGCCCTCTTCGACGGCCCGATCGACCCCACGCGCGTCGTGATCGAGCTCACCGAGCAAAGCGCCATCCACGACCTGCGCAACTTTTCGGCCGTCGTCGAGACGCTGCGCGCGGCCGGTGCCCAGTTCGCGCTCGACGACTACGGCACGGCCAACGCCAGCCTCAACCTCTGGGTGCAGCTGCAGCCCGATGTCGTGAAGATCGACCGTTTCTTCATCCACGACATCGCCAACGACGCGCTCAAGTTCGAAGCCGTGCGCGCCGTCCAGCATTTCGCGCAGGCGAGCGGCACGCGGCTCGTGGCGGAAGGCATCGAGAACGCGGCCGACCTGATCGTGCTGCGCGACATGGGCATCGACTGCGGCCAGGGCTTTTTCTTCGGCCGCCCCAACGTGGAGCCGCTGCGCGTGCTCGCCCGCGAAGCGCGCGAGGCGATTCGCGCGGATCATATCGCCGTGTTCCCCGAGGCCACGCGCAGCGCCGCCACGCAGCCCGCGGGTGGCGGCGCGCCGGCCAGCAAGATGCTCGTGCGCGCGCCCGCGCTGCCGCGCGAGGCGACCAACAACGACGTGCTCGAACTGTTCAACGGTCAACCCGACCTGCACGCAGTGGCCGTGGTGGAAGACGAGGCGCCCGTCGCGCTCATCAACCGGCGCGCGTTCATGGACCGCTATGCGCTGCCGTATCACCGCGAGCTGTTCGGCAAGAAGGCCTGCCTGCAATTCGCCAACGCGCAGCCGGTGGTGATCGAGCAGTCGATGACGGTCGAGCAGATGGCGACGCTGCTCGTCAGCGACGACCAGCGCTATCTCGCCGATGGTTTCGTCATCACCGATAACGGCCGGTACGCCGGGCTCGGCACCGGCGAGAGCCTCGTGCGAGCCGTGACGGAGGTGCGCATCCAGGCGGCGCGCTACGCCAATCCGCTCACCTTCCTGCCGGGCAATATTCCCATCAGTTCGCATATCGAGCGGCTGCTGTCGCACGACGCGGGCTTTCACGCGTGCTACGTCGACCTGAACCAGTTCAAGCCCTTCAACGATCAGTACGGCTACTGGCAGGGCGACGAGGTGCTGAAGTTCGCGGCGACGGTGCTCGCCGACGCCTGCGACCCCACGCGCGACTTCCTCGGCCACGTGGGCGGCGACGACTTCCTGATCCTGTTCCAGAGCGAGACGTGGCGCGAGCGAGCGCGCCAGGCGATCGAAACGTTCAACGAGGGCGCGCAGCGCTTCTACGCGCCGGGCGACCGCCTCGCGGGCGGCATTCACGGCGAGGATCGCCACGGCAACGCCACCTTCTTCACCTTCGTGACGATGGCGATCGGCTGCGTGCACGTGGCACCGGGCGAAGGTGCACAGCACAGCAGCGACGCCATCGCCTCGCTCGCGGCGCTCGCCAAGCGCCGCGCGAAACAGGAAGCGAGCGGCCTCGTCGTGATCGACGGCAGCGCGAGCGCCAACCTCGTGCCCACGCTCAGTTCGGCATCAGGCGAAACCGCCGGTACAGCATAGCGACCTGAGCCTCCCCTGCGGCAGCCCGCAACATCAACGGGCCGGCCGCGCGGCTCGTGCCGCGCGCCGGCCCGTTTTGCTTGCGTTGCTTGACTGCTGCGCAGTCGCTAGATCGTCCCCATCAAGACCAGCACGACCACCACGACGACGATGATGCCGAGCGTGCCTGAAGGCGCATAGCCCCACGAGCGGCTATACGGCCACGCCGGGAACGCGCCAATGAGCAGCAGGATCAAAATGACCAGAAGCAGGGTGCCGAGCATGAGGCCTCCGAAAGTCGAATGTTGGCATCCGCCTTTCCGCAACCGTCGTGCCCGCACGTGTTTAGCTAATTTTACTAAACACTAATGTTTGCGTTTATTTCATTGTTTACTGGTATTTACCTGGAATTCGAGACGTCGATTCGGGTTTTTCGAACAGATTTTTACTATACAATCGCCGCACACCTGACCACACCCGGAACGCTCACCGCGCCACCGCTAGCCAGGAATCATGGGGACAACCATTCGCGACGTCGCGCAGGCCGCCAACGTGTCGATCGGCACGGTGTCGCGCGCGTTGAAAAATCAGCCGGGCCTCTCCGAGGCCACCCGCGAGCGCATCGTCGAGGTCGCGCGCACGCTCGGCTATGACTGCGCGCAACTGCGTCCGCGCATTCGCCGGCTCACCTTCCTGCTCCACCGCCAGCACAACAACTTCGCGGCGAGCCCGTTCTTCTCGCACGTGCTGCACGGCGTGGAAGACGCGTGCCGCGAACACGGCATCGTGCCCGCGCTGCTCACCGCCGGCCCCGCCGACGACACCGTCCAGCAGTTGCGCCTGCACGCGCCCGACGCCATCGCCGTAGCGGGCTTCGTCGAACCGGAAATGCTCGCCGCGCTCGTCGCGCTGCAACGCCCGCTCGTGCTGATCGATCTGTGGGCGGCTGGTCTGCGCTCGGTGAACATCGACAACGCGGCGGGCGCCGCGCTCGCCATGCAGCATCTGTTCGAGCTGGGACGGCGGCGCATTGCGTTCATCGGCGGCTCGCTCGCGCACTACAGCATCGCGCAGCGCGCGCTCGGCTACCGGCGCGCGTTCTTCGAGGCGGGCCTGTTGTTCGACCCGTCGCTCGAAACGACGATCGACGGCGGCCTCGATCCCGACACGGGCGCGGCGCTCGCCATGCAACGCTTGATCGACGCGGCGCGCGCCGCATCGCGCCCGCCGCCCGACGCGCTTTTCGCCTACAACGACGCCGCCGCGCTCGCTGCCATGCGCGTGTGCCTCGCCAATGGCCTGCGCGTGCCCGAGGACATCGCCATCATCGGTTTCGACGATATCGCGGGCGCCACGCACGCCACGCCGCCGCTTTCGACGATCGCCGTCGACAAGGAAGCACTCGGGCGGCGCGGCGTCGAACTGCTGCTCGAAGAAACGCCTGCCGCGAACGAAATCCGTTTGCCGGTGCAGCTCGTCGCGCGTGCGAGCACGCTGGGTGCGGCGTCATCGAATCTCGTTGCCGCGCAGGCCGTCCACCACGCTGCAGGCGCGCCGCAAAGCGCCTGACGCGCGCCGTCGAAAACACGCTGAACACACACGAAATACGCTGAAGCCACGTCCAGGACAGAAGAGAAAGCCATGACGATGACCGCCGACACCGCCACTCCCGCCACCGCAAACCCCGTCGCCGTACCGGGCGTCGCGAGCTTTCGCGACCGCGGCTTCCTGCTCGGCCACGTGCAGGACACGCTGCGCTTTTACGCGCCGAACGTGCTCGATCCCTCGGGCGGGTTCTTCCACTACTTCCGCGACGACGGCTCGATCTACAACGCGCACTCGCGGCACCTCGTGAGCAGCTGCCGGTACGTCTTCAACTACGCGATGGCGTATCGCGAGTTCGGCGATCCGCAGCACCTCGAATACGCGCGCCACGGCCTGCAGTTCCTGCGCGAGGGCCACTGGGACCCGCATCTGCAGGGCTACGACTGGGAGATCGACTGGCGCGACGGCAAGAAGCGCGTGCTCGACGCCACGCGCCACTGCTACGGCCTCGCGTTCGTACTGCTCGCTTACGCGCATGCGGCGATGGCCGGCATCGAGGAAGCGCGGCCGATGATCGGCGCGACCTTCGATCTGATGGAACACCGCTTCTGGGACGGCGCGGCGGGCCTCTACGCCGACGAGGCGAGCGCCGACTGGATCGTCTCGGGCTATCGCGGCCAGAACGCCAACATGCACACGACCGAGGCGCTGCTCGCGGCCTACGAAGCGACGGGCCATCTCGTCTATCTCGACCGCGCCGAGCGCGTCGCCTCGAACATCACGCTGCGCCAGGCGAAGCTCTCGCAAGGGCTCGTGTGGGAGCACTTTCACGCGGACTGGTCGGTGGACTGGCACTACAACGAGGAAGACAGCTCGAACATCTTCCGCCCGTGGGGCTTCCAGCCGGGCCATCAAACGGAGTGGGCGAAGCTGCTCTTGCTGCTCGAACGGCACCGGCCGCTGCCCTGGCTGCTGCCGCGCGCGATCGAACTGTTCGACGCCGCCATGGCGCACGCCTGGGACAACGATCACGGCGGCCTCTACTACGGCTTCGGCCCGGATGGCACCGTGTGCGATCACGACAAGTACTTCTGGGTGCAGGCGGAAACCTTCGCCACGGCGGCGCTGCTCGGCAAGCGCACCGGCAACGAGCGATTCTGGGACTGGTACGACGAAATCTGGCGCTACAGCTGGGCGAATTTCGTCGATCATCGTTACGGTGCGTGGTATCGCATCCTCACCTGCGACAACCGTAAGTACAGTGACGAGAAGAGTCCCGCCGGCAAGACCGACTATCACACGATGGGCGCGTGCTACGAAGCGCTGAACGCGCTGCCCGGACGCGGCATGGCGCCGGTCATCGGCCGCGAGGAAGCGACCGCCGCCGACGCCGGTGGCGCGAACGCATGACGGGCACGAGCGGCCAGAACTAGAGAGAGGAACACGACGATGAGCACCTGCAGCACCGGCCCGGACTTTTCGTCCGGCTTCCCGGCCTTCATCTCGGCCGGCGACATTCTCACCGATCTCGTGCGCACTCCCGCGCCCGAGGGCACGCCGCACACGTCGCAGCCCGGCGCACCGGGCATGGACTCGCACTGGCGCGCGCATCCTGGCGGCGCGGGCTGGAACGTCGCGCGCGCGGTCGCGCGCCTCGGGCTGCCCACGGCGAGCGTGGGGGCGCTCGGCGTCGACAACTTCTCGGACGAGCTCTGGAACGCGAGCGTGGCCGCCGGTCTCGACATGCGTTTCATGCAGCGCGTGGAGCGCGCGCCGCTGCTCGCGATCGTGCATCAGACGCATCCGCCCGCGTACTACTTCATCGGCGAGCACAGCGCCGACCTCGCCTTCGATCCCGCGAAGCTGCCCGAAGGCTGGCGCGCGCATGCGAAGTGGGCGCACTTCGGCTGCATCAGCCTCGTGCGGCAGCCGCTCGGCGAAACGCTCGCCACGCTCGCCGCCGAGCTGCGCGCGGCCGGCGTGAAGATCAGCTTCGATCCGAACTACCGCAACCTCATGGCGCACGGCTACGAGCCGATCCTTCGCCGCATGGCCGCGCTCGCCGATCTCATCAAGGTCTCCGACGAAGACCTGCGCATGCTGTTCGCCGGCAAGAGCGAGGCCGACGCCATCGACGCCGTGCGCGCGCTCAATCCGGCCGCCACGCTGCTCGTCACGCGCGGCGCGCAGGCGGCCACGCTCTATGTGGGCACCGAGGTGATCGAGGCGGCGCCGCCGCGCGTCGAAGTGGCCGATACGGTGGGTGCCGGCGACGCGTCCATCGGCGGGCTGCTGTTCAGCCTCATGAGCGCGCCGCAGCGCAACTGGCGCCAGCATCTCGCCTTCGCGCTCGCCGCGGGCGCGGCCGCATGCCGCCGGCCCGGCGCGCATTCGCCGACGCTCGACGAAGTCGTCGCGTTGCTCGCCGACTGAAGGCGCCCGCGGCGCGCAGTCTGGCGCGCCGCCCGGACACGGCGCGGGGCTGACACGAAAGCGCCGCGCCGTCGTCATATGGGTGTCCCGCAGGCCCGCGGGCAACGTGCTAGCATGGAATCTCCCTCTTGTTGCGGGTCAGGCGCGACGCTTGCGCGCCTTCATCCACTGTGACCCGTCGAGGGGAGTTTCCTTCCACGAGGAGCACGTTATGGAAGACGTCAGCTACACCAAGGGGATCTACACGGCCGTCGCCACAGTGCGGCCCATGAACGCCGGCCAGTACCAGGGCCTGGTCTCCCTGGCGCGCGACGACGGCGAGGAACTCGAAAACGCGGTGTATGAAGTCGAAGCCGCATCGGGCACGCCGGAAGAAGCTCTCGAAGAAGCCAAGGCGCTGGCGCATCGCATTCTCGGCGAACTCGAGCTGTAAGTCGCCCGGTGAGCCCAGGGCCCGCTCGGGGACTGCCGGCAGCGCTGCAAGAGACGGGGGGCTCTGCATGGGGCCAGAGTGAGGGCGTTGCATGGGCCCGGAATAAGTGCTGAAGCACTGACTCCGGCCGACAGCTAAAGCGCCAACTCTGGTCGACAGCTGTGCATGGGACCAGAGTAAAGGCTTTGCATGGGCCCGGAGTAAGTGCTGAAGCACTAACTCCGGCCGACAGCTAAAGCGCCAACTCTGGTCGACAGGAGGTTAGCCATGTCCGAACAGCTCTTTCTATACGGCGTCTACGCCATCCACGTGCATCCGCTCGAACTGCAGGGCGCTCGCTGGGACGCCGAGTATCAGATCACGCATCGCGACAAGGCCGTGCAGCCGTGGGTCACGGTCGGCGGCAACTCGGGATTCGACGCGGCGACGCTCGCCGTGGACGCCGCGCGCCGCCAGGCCATCGCCGATATCGAACATGGCGCGGGCATTCCGAAGCCGCATGGGTTTCCGTAAGCCTTTCGTTCGACGCCGTTCCTGCCGCGTCTCGCTGCTGCTCTCGTCGCGCTAGCCCTGCGCCCTGCCAGCGCCCGTCGGCGCGTGCCTGCTTGTCCTGTCCCTGCGGCATTGCTACGCTCTTCTCCTTACTTCAGATCCGCAGGGACCATCATGACGTCCGAGACGCCGGAGCGCTTCGCCAACCAGGAAGCAGCCCAGCAAGCCGATTCGGCATCCGGGGCTTCGCCCGGCGTGGACATGGACGCCTGCAAGGCCGAAACGCCTGCGGGGCCCAGGAAAAGAGCCAGACGCGGCACGCCGCGCAAGCTGATGATCGGCACGCGCGAGGTGCTCGTCTACGGCATGCCGCAGTCCTGGGGCGACTTCTATCACACGGCGCTCACCATGCGCTGGCCCACCTTCTTTGCGTCGCTCGCGGCCCTCTTCCTGCTCATGAACGGCGTGTTCGCGTGCCTCTACCAGCTCGGCGCCGCACCCATCGCCAACCAGTATCCAAAGGGCTTTCTCGGCGCGTTCTTCTTCAGCGTGGAGACGCTCGCCACCGTCGGCTACGGCGACATGCATCCGCAAACGCTCTACGCGCATATCGTCGCCACGTTCGAGATCTTCGTCGGCATGTCGGGGATCGCGTTGGCGACCGGCCTCGTGTTCGCGCGCTTCTCGCGCCCGCGCGCCAAGATCATGTTCGCGAGCCAGGTGGTGGTGCACCCCATCGAAGGCCGCATGACGCTGATGGCGCGCGCGGCCAACGCCCGCCAGAACGTGATCGCCGAAGCGGGCGCGAAGCTGCGGCTGATCCGCATCGAAACCTCGTCGGACGGCTTTCGCGCGCGGCGCATCCACGACCTCAAGCTCGTGCGCGACCAGCATCCGCTCTTCACGCTGGGCTGGAATCTCATGCACGTGATCGACGAATCGAGCCCGCTCTACGGCGTCACACCCGAGATGCTGGCCGAGCAGCACGGTACGCTGCATGTCGTGATCGAGGGCTCCGACGAATCGACCGCGCAGACCATGCAGGCGCGCTTTAGCTGGTCGGACCGCCAGATCCGCTGGGACTACCGCTACGTCGACCTGATGAGCGACGCGGACGGCGTGAGCACGATGGACTACACGCACTTTCACGATGTCGTGCCGTTCGATCGCGCAAAGCCCTACGCACCGCGGACGATCTGACGGATTGTCCCGAAGGCCGATCCGGGCGGGATCGCGGCCGCGCAGGGAAAATCTCTCTCCAAATTCGCCCGGCGCGGGCAGGCTCTCGCGCGAATAGGCGGCAGCGCCGGAGAGTTAGCAAAAAATTTCCGTCATTGGCGAGAAAAAATAGAGTCTCTTTCGCGCTCTCCTCGGAGGGCGTACGACAGCAAAGCTAAGCATGAGATCGCAGCAAGTGCTCTGCATGGGCCCGGAGTAAGTGCTGAAGCACTAACTCCGGGCGACAGCTGAAGCGCTCACTGCGGTCGATATATGGAGACTCCCCCAATGACCGCGCGCCCCGCGTTCGGCGACACGCCCTCGCCGCTTGATACGCCGCCCCTCGCTGATTACAAGCTCACCGACAACCTCACCGCCACGCGCGGCCGCATCTTCCTGACCGGCACCCAGGCGCTGATCCGCCTCGCGCTCATGCAGCGCGCACTCGACCGCGCGCATGGCCTGAACACCGCGGGCTTCATCAGCGGATATCGCGGCTCGCCGCTCGGCATGGTCGATCAGCAGGCGTGGAAGGCGAAGAAACTGCTCGAAGCCGCCGACGTGCGCTTCTTGCCCGCCATCAACGAGGAGTTGGGCGGCACCGCCGTGCTCGGCACGCAGCGCGTGGAAGCCGACCCGGAGCGCACCGTCGAAGGCGTGTTCGCGATGTGGTACGGCAAGGGCCCGGGCGTCGATCGCGCCGGCGACGCGCTCAAGCACGGCAACGCCTACGGCTCGTCGCCGCACGGCGGCGTGCTCGTGGTGGCCGGCGACGACCACGGCTGCGTGTCGTCGTCCATGCCGCATCAGAGCGACTTCGCGCTGATGGCGTGGCACATGCCTGTGGTGAATCCGTCGAACATCGCGGACATGCTCGAATTCGGCCTGTATGGCTGGGCGCTCTCGCGCTACTCGGGCGCGTGGGTGGGCTACAAGGCGATTTCGGAGACGGTGGAGTCGGGCTCGACCGTCGATCTCGATGCCATCAAAACCGACTGGCAAGCGCCCGATTTGGCCACTGCGGGCTTCACGCCGCCGCCGGGCGGCCTGCACAACCGCTGGCCCGATCTGCCGAGTCTCGCCATCGAGCAGCGCCTCGCCGCCAAGCTCGACGCCGTGCGCCACTTCGCGCGCATGAACAGCATCGACAAGTGGATCGCGCCGAGCCCGCACGCGAACGTGGGGATCGTCACCTGCGGCAAGGCGCACCTCGATCTGATGGAAACGCTGCGCCGTCTCGATCTCACCGTCGACGACCTCGATCGCGCGGGCGTGCGCATCTACAAGGTGGGCCTGTCGTTCCCGCTGGAGATGTCGCGTATCGACGCGTTCGTCGCGGGCCTCACCGACGTGCTCGTGATCGAAGAGAAGGGGCCGGTGATCGAGCAGCAGATCAAGGACTACCTCTACAACCGCAAGGAAGGCGCGCGCCCCACCGTGATCGGCAAGCACGCCGAAGACGGCACGCTGCTGCTCTCGGAGCTGGGCGAGCTGCGCCCCTCGCGCATCCTGCCCGTGTTCGCCGCGTGGCTCGCGAAGCACCGTCCGGCGCTCGACCGCCGCGAGCGCGTGGTCGATCTCGTCGCGCCGCAAATCCTCTCGAACGCCGCCGACGCCGTGCGCCGCACGCCCTACTTCTGCTCGGGCTGCCCGCACAACACGTCGACCAAGGTGCCCGAAGGCTCGATCGCGCAGGCCGGCATTGGCTGCCACTTCATGGCTTCGTGGATGGAGCGCGACACCACGGGCCTGATCCAGATGGGCGGCGAAGGCGTGGACTGGGCCGCGCACTCGATGTTCACGAAGATGCCGCACGTGTTCCAGAATCTCGGCGACGGCACCTACTTTCACTCAGGCATCCTTGCGATTCGCCAGGCAGTCGCGGCGAAGACCAACATCACCTACAAGATCCTCTACAACGACGCCGTGGCGATGACGGGCGGCCAGCCCGTGGACGGCAGCATTTCCGTGCCGCAGATCGCACGCCAGGTGGAAGCCGAAGGCGTCTCGCGCTTCGTGGTGGTGAGCGACGAGCCCGAGAAGTACGACGGCCATCACGGTCTGTTCCCGAAGGGCACGACGTTCCATCACCGCAGCGAACTGGACACGGTGCAGCGCGAACTGCGCGAAACGCCGGGCGTGACCGTGCTGATCTACGACCAGACTTGCGCCGCCGAAAAGCGCCGCCGCCGCAAGAAGGGCGAATTCCCCGACCCGGACAAGCGTCTCTTCATCAACGAGGAAGTGTGCGAAGGCTGCGGCGACTGCGGTGTGCAGTCGAATTGTCTTTCGGTCGAACCCGTGGAAACGGAGCTGGGCCGCAAGCGCCGCATCGACCAGTCGTCGTGCAACAAGGACTATTCGTGCGTGAACGGCTTCTGCCCGAGCTTCGTGACCGTCGAGGGCGGCAAGCTCAAGAAGGCCGCGGGCGCCGCGTTCGATCCGCAGGCGCTCACCGCGCGCGTGAATGCCCTGCCCATGCCGGCCACGCATCTCGACAACGCGCCCTACGACATCCTCGTGACGGGCGTGGGCGGCACCGGAGTCGTGACCGTGGGCGCGCTCATCAGCATGGCCGCGCATCTGGAAGGCAAGAGCGCTTCGGTGCTCGACTTCATGGGTTTCGCGCAGAAGGGCGGCTCGGTGCTCTCGTTCGTGCGCTTCGCGGCGACCGACGCGCTGCTCAACCAGGTGCGCATCGACACGCAGCAGGCCGACCTGCTGCTCGCCTGCGACATGGTGGTGGGCGCGAGCGCCGACGCGCTGCAAACCGTGCGGCACGACCGCACGCGCATCGTCGTGGACACGCATGAGATTCCGAACGCGTCGTTCGTGCAGAACCCCGAAGCGAACCTGCACGCCGACGCGCTGCTCGCGAAGATGCGGCACGCGGCGACCGGCGGTGCTTCGAACGCACAGGATCCGCTCTCCGCATGCGACGCGCAGGCGCTTGCGCAGCGTTATCTCGGCGACACGATCGGCGCCAACATCGTGATGCTCGGCTTCGCGTGGCAGCTTGGCCTCGTGCCGGTTTCGCTCGCGGCGCTCACGCGCGCCATCGAACTGAACAACGTGGCCGTGCAGGCGAACCTGTTCGCGTTCTCCATCGGCCGCATGGCCGCCGCCGATCCCGCTGCGCTCGAAGCGCTCGACACGCAACGTGCGGCCGCCGCGAAAGCCACGGCGCGCAAGCTCACGCAAACGCTCGACGAACTGATCGCCGACCGCGAAGGGCGTCTGCTCGCGTATGGCGGCGCGAGCTACGTGAAGCGCTATCGCGCGCTGGTCGATGCCGCACGCAGCGCCGACAAGAGTGCGGAGAAAACGCTCGCGCGCGCCGTCGCGACCACGTTCTATCGGCTGCTTGCCGTGAAGGACGAATACGAAGTCGCGCGCCTGCACGCCGACCCGGCGTTGCGCGCCGCGCTCGAGGCGCAGTTCGAGGGCACGGCGGGCAGCGACTTCACCGTGAAGTTCAACCTCGCGCCGCCGCTCATCGCGCGTGAAAAGAACGGCCAGCCTCCGCGCAAGATGCAGTTCGGCCAGTGGATGTGGAGTGCGTTCGGGCTGCTCAAGAAGGGCCGCAGCGTGCGCGGCACGTGGCTCGATCCGTTCGGCAAGACACTGGAGCGCCGCATGGAGCGCGCCCTCGCCGGCGACTACGAGGCGACGCTGCGCGGTGCGTTCGCGAGCCTCACCGCCGAAAACGCCGACGACATCGCCAAGCTCGCGACTCTGCATCAACGTGTGCGTGGCTATGGGCACGTCAAGCTGGCGAACCTCGCGGCGGTCAAACGCAGCGAGCGCGAACTGGCGGCGCGCCTTGCCATCGACGTGAAGACGAGCGCCGCCGTCCAGGAAGCCCTCGCGTCGTTCAAGGGTGCTGGCGCGTTGCGCGGCATTCCGGTGGTCGTGGCGAAATAAGGTGAAGTGAGCCGGCAGGCGCGCGCCGTTCATCTGAATGGCGCGCGCTTTTTTATGGGTCAGGCGTCGAGCAGGTTCCGCGCGCGCCGCACCTTGTTTTCGTCGACGGGAGCGAGTCCCTTGCCGTCGATGCGCACGCCCGAGCCGAAGTGAACCGCGCGTACCCGCGTCGAACTTACGAATTGCGCCACGCGGTCGAGCGTGAGTCCCGCGCCCGCCAGCACCGTGCAATGCGTGTGCGCCGCGCGCTGCACGAGCGTTGCGATCTGCGCCGGCGCGTCAAGCACCGAAGGCTTGCCGCCCGAGGTGAGGACGTTCGTCACCGCGTCGAAACCGAGCAGCACGTCGAACGCCTCCTGCAGATCGCGCGCTTCGTCGAACGCGCGATGAAACGTGAGCGACATGCCGTCGGCGGCGTCGATCGCGCGCTGCAGTCCTTCGCGATCGACTTCATGCGAAGGCGTGAGCATGCCGATCACGGCCGCATGCGCGCCCGCGAGCTTCGCGGCGCGCACGTCGCGCAGCATCACCGTGTAATCGTCCGAGTCGTAAATGAATGAGCGGCTGTGCGGCCGCACGATCACGTTCACGGGAATCGCTACCGCCGCGACCACGGCTTCGATCATGCCGATGCTCGGCGTGAGGCCACCCTCGCCCATTGCGGTGACGAGTTCGAGACGATCCGCGCCGCCGCGCTCGGCGGCTTGCGCATCGGCGACGGTGGTCGCGATGACCTCCAGCAGTACCCGTTCATGTGGCATGTTTGCGCGCCATGTCGTGAGAAACACGACATGATCGCAGATGCACGCCTACTCGAACCAGTCGATGTCGCCGCACAGCACGCACAGGCGCTCGCCCACCTGCACCGCCATCGAAAGCGTCAGGCACGGCAGCGCCTCGTTGATCGACAGATACGGTCCGGTCACGTGCACGCGCCCCGGCGTGACGAGCGCCGTGCGGAAGTACGGCCTGCGCAGCCAGCTCGCGCCTTGTGCGTCCTCGAGCGGCAAAAAGCGCGCATCGCGCTCGGCCCGATCGACGCGCAGCACCACGTTGCGGCCCGCCTGCCGGCCGTTCGAATCGAGCAGATAGCAGCGCGCCGCATGATCGAGCGCGAGGAAGTTCCAGCACACCTCCTCCATCGATTCGCCGGCCGAAAGCCGTTCGGCCGCGCGCTCGAACGCACGCAGATAAGGCACGAGGCGATTCGTCTCGCCGCGCTCGCGCGTTTCGGTCTGCTGACGAAAACGCTCGGTCGCCTCGGCGATCACGGCTTGCGCCTGGGCGGCGTCGGCGAGTCCGGGCGCGGGCCGCGCGAAGAAGAAGCCCTGCACGAAATCCGCGTTGCACGCGAGCGCGAGCTGCGCCTCGTGTTCCGTCTCCACGCCCTCGATCAGCACGAGCTTGCCCGCGTCGTGCAACAGCGCCACGAGCGCGGGCAGCGTCGCGGCCATGTCGGCGCGATGCTGCGCGTGCATGAGCATGATGCGGTCGAGCTTCACGATGTCGGGATTGAGCTGCCACACGCGGCCGATATCGACGTTGCCCGCGCCGAAGTCGTCGAGCGCCACGAGAAAGCCGCGCTCGCGAAACGTCGCCACGGCCTGCGCGAGGGCGTCGAGATCGGTCGCGTCGTCTTCCAGCACCTCGAGCACGACGCGCCGCGGCGCGATGTTCAGCCGCCGCAGGTTCGCGAGCAGCGCCGCCGAGTGATACGCCTCGATCAGCGTGCCCGGATGCACGTTGAGAAAAAGCCACTCGCGCTCTGCGCCGAGCAGCGCGAAGTTCTCCAGATGCAGCCCCTGGGCGAGCCGGTCCACCAGCAGCGCTTCGCCCACGCGCGCGGCGTCGCCGAACACGTCGAGCGGCGAAACCGGGCGGTCGAGCGGATCGTGCGCGCGCAGCAGCCCTTCGTAGCCCACCGCACGCATGTGCGAGAGGCTGAACACCGGCTGGAACACGCTCGTGAGCGTGAGGTCGCCATGGTGTGCGCTGTAGCGCTGCAGCCCCGAAGTGACGCTGAGATCGAAGCCGTGAGGGGTCACGGCCGTTTTGTCCTGTTGCTCTGTGATCATGCCATCCTCTAGCGCGTAGGAAGGACGCTGCAGTCCGCACAGCCTCTGCACGGCCCGCGCTCGTCCTCCATAGCCTGATTTTCGTTGCGTCACAGGAGGGGTTAAGCAAGGTCCGTGCTCGCTCGCACTGCGATCTGGCACGCATCGCGAATTGCGTTCGCGCCCATCGCGTGCGCCGCGAAGGGGCACGCCGTGCACCGCGCGAGACATCGCACGGCGCACCGATATCGTGCGCCTTTCCACGCGCCTTTGCTTCGGTGGTGGCGCACACAGGGCGGACAAATTGCCGCATTTTTGGCACATATCGGGCTTGCCACCCATTCGCCCTGCGCGCTTCGCGGCGGCTTACAGACGCGTCAGGCTACACTGTCCCTCGACCGGCGCGCCCTCCTCGAATGCGCGCCAGAACGCCGTGCCGCACCGCGCGTGAAAAGAGGCGTCGTCCCCTCTTCGACGTTTCCCCTGGTCCCGTTTGGCCTCGTTTGGCCTCGTTTGGCCTCGTTGGGTCCCGTTTGGCCCCCGCTACGTTTTTCGATGGACATTCTCTTCACCGTTCTCATTCTGCTGCTCGCCGTTGCCGTGTCCGGCATCCTCGCGCGCACCGTGCCCCTCAAGCTTCCGCTGCCGCTCGTGCAGATCGGCATCGGCGCGTTGCTCACGTTTCCGCTCGTGAATCCGCACGTCACGTTCGATCCCGACATCTTCATGGCGCTGTTCATTCCGCCGCTGCTGTTCGCGGACGGCTGGCGCATGCCCAAACGCGAGTTCTTCTTGCAGCGCCGCGCGATCCTCATGCTCGCGCTCGGGCTCGTGCTGCTGACGGTCGTCGCCGTGGGCTATTTCGTGCACTGGCTCGTGCCGCAGATCTCGCTGCCCGTGGCGTTCGCGCTCGCCGCCGTGCTTTCGCCCACCGACGCCGTCGCGCTCGCGGGCATCGCCGGCAAGGACCGCATTCCCGCGCAGCTCATGCACATCCTCGAAGGCGAAGCGCTGATGAACGACGCCTCGGGCCTCGTCGCGCTCAAGTTCGCCGTGGCGGCCGCGCTCACCGGCTACTTTTCGCTGCGCGCGGCGGCGCTCAGCTTCGTCGTGATCGCGGCGGGCGGTCTGGCGCTTGGGGCGGCGATCGGCTGGCTCTTCAGCTTCGTGTCGGCGCGCTTTCTCAACACGACCGAAGAGGGCGACCCCGCGCCCGGCGTCGTGCTCACCTTGCTGATTCCGTTCGCGGCGTATCTGTTCGCCGAGCACCTCGAAGTGTCGGGCGTGCTCGCGGCCGTTTCCGCGGGCATGACGATGAACTTCACGAGCGTCGCGCACAAAGGACCGGTGTCGACACGCGTGCGCGCCACGAGCACCTGGTCGATGATCGAATTCGTCTTCAACGGCATGGTGTTCACGCTGCTCGGCCTGCAGTTCCCGGGCATTCTCGGCAAGGCGCTGCTCGACGCGCACCACACGAGCAACGTGCAGATGCTGCGCCTGATCGGCTATATCGCCGCCGTGCTTGCGGCGCTCTACGCCATGCGCTTCGGCTGGGTGTGGCTGCTGCGCTGGGTGGCGAGCCGCGGCGCCGCGCGTCACGGCGTGGCGAACGCGGTGCCGGGCCTGCGCACCGTGGCGATCACCACGGTCGCGGGTGTGCGGGGCGCGGTGACGCTCGCGGGCGTGCTCTCGCTGCCCGTGGCGCTCGCCAACGGCAGCCCGCTACCCGGTCGCGACAGCGCCATTTTCATCGCGACGGGCGTGATCCTCGCCTCGCTGCTGGTGGCGATCGTCGGCCTGCCGCTCCTGCTGCGCGGCGTGCGGCGCGGCGCGCAGGGACCGCATGCGGCCGAGGAGCGCGCGGCGCGCATCCAGGCGGCGCAGGCGGCCATCCGCGCCGTGGATGCGGTGCACGAAAAGGTGAGCGAGGATCTCGACGAATCGCAGGCCGCCTACGCCGCCGACACGACCGCACGCGTGATGGACGCCTATCGCCGCCGCCTCGCCTCGCTCGACGCCGACCGCGACCGCAGCGCGAACGCGCGCCGCTCGGACGCGCTGGAAATGGAAATGCGCCTCGCCGGCATGCGCGCCGAACGCGCGACGCTGCTCAAGCTGCGCAACCAGATGCAGATCAACGACGAGACGCTCGCGAAGCTGATGCGCGAAGTCGATCTTTCGGAGACGGCGATGACGACGCGCGGGCGCAATCGCAACTGAGCACGTAGGCGCAGATGCGTGGGAATCGGGAGACGGGAAAACGCGGCGCCGAGGACCGGCGCCGCATGTCACGGTGAGGCTTAAACCGCCGCTTCCTGCGCCGGCTTGCGACGCAGCAGCGCGTAGAGAATGATCGCGCCGAACGTGGCGGTGCCGATGCCGCCCAGCCCGAAGCCGCCGAGCTTGAGCGAGAAGTCGCCCGCGCCGAGCACGAGCGTGACCGCGGCGACGATGAGATTGCGATTGTCCGAGAAGTCCACCTTGTTGACGACCCAGATACGCGCGCCCGTCACGGCGATCAGACCGAACACGACGATCGAGACGCCGCCCAGCACCGGGCCGGGAATCGTCTGAATGACGGCGCCGAACTTCGGCGAGAAGCCGAGCACGAGCGCGATGAGCGCAGCGATCACGAACACGAGCGTCGAGTAGATTTTCGTCACGGCCATCACGCCGATGTTTTCCGCGTAGGTCGTGACACCCGTGCCGCCCGCGAATCCCGAGACGATCGTGGCAAGGCCGTCGCCGATGAACGCGCGGCCCACATAGCGGTCGAGGTTGTAGCCCGTCATCGCGGAAACCGCCTTGATGTGGCCGAGGTTCTCCGCCACCAGAATCACGGCGATCGGCACGAGCAGCGCCATGGCGTGCGGGTCGAACACCGGCGCGGTGAACTTCGGCATACCGAACCAGGCGGCGTTCGCGACGATCGAGAAGTCGATCGGCTTGCCCAGGCCCATGCCGTTCGTGACGATCGCGTAGATCACATAGGCGATCAACAGGCCGACGAGAATCAGCAGACGCTGCAGCATACCGCGCGTGAACACGGCCACGCCGCCCACGCAGAGCACGGTGACGATCGCCATCCACGAGTCGAAGATCGAACCGCTCACGCCCTTCACTGCGATGGGCGCGAGATTCAGCCCGATCACGCAGACGATCGCGCCGGTCACCACCGGCGGCATGAGCGTTTCGATCCATTTGGTGCCGACGGCCGAGACGAGCAGGCCGATCAGCGTATAAACCACGCCGCACGCGACGATGCCGCCGAGCGCGACCGGAATGTTGGGATTGGGTCCCTGGCCGCCATAGCCCGTCACGGCGATCACGAGACCGATGAACGCGAAGCTCGAACCGAGATAGCTCGGCACGCGCCCGCCCACCACCACGAAGAACAGCAGTGTGCCGACACCCGACATGAAAATGCACAGGTTCGGATCGAAGCCCATGAGCAGCGGCGCAAGCACGGTCGAGCCGAACATCGCGACGACGTGCTGCACGCCCATGGCGAACATCTGCGGCCAGGGCAGGCGCTCGTCGGGAGCCACGACGCTGCGGGCGTCACCCGTCTGCGCGCGCCAGCGGGGGAAATAGGAGTCGGACATGGGTTCCTCTTGTCGGCGTGATATGCGGTCTGGTTGTGGTTTTGATTGTTGGCGCGCACGCATCGATGCAACGGCCGCCCTTGATGCAGGTCAGGCGGGAGTGTACGGAGCCGCAATCAGCGTGGCAAGCCGGATGTCGGGCATCCGAAACACTCCCGGCGGCCGTCGACCCGAGCCGTGAAGTCAGCACCGAATGGAGTTTCAGACTCATCCTATATTAGGGGTGAGACGCCGGATCTAGACTGTCCTTGCTGCGTGACCCTCACGAGAGTTCATGCAGTGTTGGCAAGCAGCAAACTCTCCGACTTCCCCGCTCCAGTTCCCCGCTGGAGCGGCTTTTTTTGCCCACACGATCGGAGCCCTTCGCGCGTTCAGGCGAATGCGGATTCCGCGAGTTCCCGCGCGTAATCGCGCACGTCTTCCGGCCAGGGCGCATTCGCCGCTTCGAAGCGGCTACGCTCGCCCGCGTACAGCGCGCGCAACGCCTCCTCGTAATTCGGCAGATTGCCGGCCAGTGCAGTCATGAATCGGTGCGCGGCTTCCTGGGCCGCACGCACGCGTTCGCGTGCCTCGCTCGCATGGCGCGCGGCATCCACGAGCCGGCGCAACACCACCGAGGCCCCGCCGGGCTGCGCGCCGAGCCAGTCCCAGTGGCGCGGCAACAGCGTCACCTCGCGCGCCACCACGCCGAGCTTCGGGCGGCCGCGGCCACGCGGGGCGTCGTCCGGGGCGGCTTCGTCGATGACGTCCGGCGCGGTTGCGCCTTGCTCGCGACTGGCCTGTGAGACGATGCGCGCCTCGATGTCCTTATCTGTGCCGCGCAGATCGAATTCGAGCGGACGCGCGTCGCGGTCGTCGAAGACCAGCACCGTTGCGCCGTTTTCGTTTCCGTTTTCGTTCCCTTCACGTTCGAGCTCCGCCTTGACCGCCAGCGCCACCTGAAGCGGTGCGCCGCGCGCGATCAGGCGCGTGCCCGCAAAAGCCGTACAGCCGTTCGCCACCACCATGGTGTTCTCCTTCCTGGTATCCAATGATGGGCGAATATTATCCGGGTAAATTTGGCGGCGCAATATCATCCGGGTAAAATTTGATGACGGTCAGCCGGAGCGGCCTCTTAGATCCGCGCCGCGCGCGTCGTCGGTCGTGGCGGGCAGCCATGCCGCCACGCGGTTGCGGCCCGAGCGCTTGGCGGTGTAAAGCGCCGCGTCGGCGGCATCGGTCAGCGCGCGCCAGTCGGCAAACGCACTTTGCGTCGTGCAGGCCACGCCCACGCTCACCGTGAGCACACCGTTCGGGCTGTCGGCATGCGGCAGCGCCAGCGCCTCGATCGCGGCGCGCACCTTCTCGGCCAGCGCGAGCGCCTGGGCCTCGCCCGTGTCGGGCAGCACCAGCACGAATTCTTCCCCGCCGTAGCGCGCCGCACAGTCCGCCGCGCGGCGTGCGTGTGCGCCGATCGCGTGGGCGACGGCCGCGAGCGCGTCGTCGCCCGCGAGGTGACCGTAGCGGTCGTTGTAGAGCTTGAAGCGGTCCACATCGAGCAGCACGAGCGCGAGCGGGCTGCCCGAGCGGCGTGCGCGCGCCCATTCGTGGTCCGCGCGGGTTTCGAAGGCGCGCCGGTTCGCGAGCGACGTGAGCGCGTCCGTGCCCGCCTGCGCGCGCAACTCCGCCTCCACTGCGCCGCGCTGGCGCAACTGGCGCGTGAACATCAACGCGAGCGCGATCAGCGAGATGTCGAGCACCGCCGTGAGCGTGCCGATGATCCAGGCGCGCACGCGCCATTCGCGATAGATGTCGTCCGCCGCGACGGCGACGCTGAACACGAGTGGGTAACCCTCCACGCGCCGCAGCGCGAACCAGCGCCGCACGCGGTCGACCGGACCGAGCGAGAAGAAACCGCTAGCCTGGGATCGCTGGAACCGCTGGAAGAGCGCGGATTCCGCAACGCTCTTGCCGATAAGATCGGGAACGTACGGGCGGCGCATGAGCAGCGTGCCATCGGCGAGCGTGAGCGCCAGCGCGCCGTCCGTGCCGATGTCCACGCCGCTGAACAATTGCCGGAAATAATCGAGCCGCATCGTGCCCACCACCACGCCCGCGAACGAGCCGTCGGGGTTCGAGAGACGGCGGCTCAATCCGATGGTCGCGTTGGCCGGTCCGTCGCGTGGAATGAACGGGTGGCTCAGAAAGAGGCCCACGTGCGGCGAGTCGCGCTGCGCGATGAAATAGTCGCGGTCGGCCACATTGAGCGAGCGCGGCGGCACCGCGCGCGAATCGAACACCACGTCGCCCACTGCGTTGGTCACGAAGATCGCGCCGAGATTCTTCGCCGTGGCCGAGCGGTCGAACAGCACATTCTGGCGGATGTCGGGGGGCAGCGAGGCGAGACGCGGATCGTCGATGGCGTCGATGACGGCCTGCAGCGAAAGGTTGTAGACGTCGAAATTGCGCGCCGTGTCGCGCTCGAAGAGCAGCGCCATATTGGAGGCGGAAGCGCGGGCGCTCGCGAGCGCGTCGTGCCGCATCTGCGCCATGACCCACGCGGCGATCAGCGTCAGCACTGCGGCCAGCGCGATGCCGATGGCAAGCACGGCGTTCGGTCGGCGGATCATCATCTCGGGCCTTCGGGGGCTGGCCTTGCAGCAGCGCCGGTTGCCGGGCGCTTGCTGTGCGTATGCATTTATCCTCGCATGCCATGTGAGTCGTGGCTATGCGGGCAAGTCCGGTCGAGCGCCCCATTCTCCTGAATAAAGTGCGCTTCGAGTGCCGTGCGTTTTTTTAGTTTGGATTCCTCTGCTTTATCGTGTGAGTCCGTTTGCGCTTGTCATGCTGCAGGGTCAGTCGTCGCGCACGCCGACGATTGCGCGCGCCTCGATCCATGCTCGCCACTGGCCGCCGAAGTCGAAAGCCGGGTCGATGTCGAAGGCTTGTGCAAGCGCATCGTCGAGCGTGGCGCCGTCACGCAGCGCCACAAAGGCCGCGTGGGCGGCATGCGTGTGCGCGAGCGGCGTGGGCCGCCATTGCGGCCGGACCACGAGCGTCCACGACGGCATGTCCACACGCTCGGGCCAGACGCCGCCCGGCTGGTGCGCCCGCCAGATCGCCACGGCATCGAAGCGTAACGCGAGCGCGGCGCAGGCGGGATGCACCGCGAGACGCGCCTGCGCCAGACGCTCCGCGCCGAGCGCTTGCCATTGCTGCGCGTTAAGTGACGTGGCGTTCGCTGCGTAACTGGCGGCGTGCAGCGCCCATTCGAGCCGCGCGACGTCGCCGAAATACGCATAACGTATGTCGGTCTCGTAGCGCTCGACGAATTCGGGCAGTCGCGCGCCGAAGCGGTTCAGATCGGCATCGCGAGAAGGATGCGCGCGCGCGTAGGCTAGCGCGAGTGCATCGAACCAGGCCTCGCCAGACAGGGCCGCGAGCACCGGATACGCGTTCGCAAGCGCAAGCCGCCGCGCCGCCCGCCCATTGCCGCGATACAGGCCCATGCGCTCGTGCAGCAGCGCGGCATCGGCGGGAAGCAGTTCGTGGGCGAGCGCCGCATCGGCGGCGGGATCGTCCAGCGCGGCGGCGAAGGCTCGTTGCGTCGCTTCCAGTGTGTTGCGCGCAGTCATGAGCGCAGCTCCGATGCTTGACGCGCATGTTTCGCGAAGCGTTCGCGCGCGAGACCCGCCTCGTCGAGCAGCACCTCGAGCGCCGGCACCGCCGTGTCCCACTCGATGAGCGTGGGCGTCGCGCCAAAGCGTTCGAGCGCGGCCTCGTACAGCGCCCAGACCGCCGGCGCGACGCGCGAACCGTGATCGTCGATCACGGCGGCGGGCGTCGCGCGATGCCCTGCCAGATGGATTTCGCCGACGATCTGCGGCGGCAGTGCGGCCATGGCCGCCAGTGCATTTTCACCGTGGTTGCATTGATTCACGTACAGATTGTTCACGTCGAGCAGCACGCCACAGCCCGTGCGCTGCGCGAGCGTCGCGAGGAATTCCGCCTCGCTCCAGGTATCGCCCCGAAATCGTACGTAGGTCGAAACATTTTCGATCAGCACGGTGCGGCGCAGCGCGTCCTGCGTCTGCGAGACGCGCGCGCTCATGTGATCGAGCGAGGCTTGCGTGAGCGGCATCGGCAGCAGATCGTGCAGCGCGCCTTGCGCGCTCGCGCCCCAGCATAAATGCTCGGAAACCACAGCGGGGTCGATGCGCTCCACGAGCCGCGCGAGCCTCGCGAGATGCGCCGTATCGAGCGGCGCGGCAGAGCCGAGCCCCAGCCCCACGCCGTGCAGGCTCACCGGCAAATCGCGGCGCACCGTTTCGAGCACGTGCAGGTCGTAGCCGCCTTCGCCGAAGTAGTTCTCGCTGTGGACTTCGATCCAGTCGACCGCAGGAGGCCCGGCCATGAAGGCCTCGTAGTGCGCGTGACGCAGGCCAATGCCCACGCCACTGAGTGCGCCTGGCGCGCTCATCTCGCGCGTCCCGCCTTGCGCGCCGCCTCAGCCGCGAGGCTCATTTTTCGGGCGCGCCGCCAAGCTTCTCGCACGTGCCCTTCGGCATGGTCTTGAAGTCGCCTTTGTCATGGTCGACCTTGGCCTGACCCGCGCAGTCGTGCACGCCGGTCTTGCTCGAACAATCGTTCTGGCCGGCCTTGGCGACGCCGTAGCAATTCACGGTGTCGTCCGCGCGGGCCACGCCCGCGCCGGCCGTCGCAAGCCCCGCGAGCGCGGCGGCGATCAGCGCCTGGCGGCCGAGAGAGTTCTTCATCGCGTTTCTCCTTGAACTTCGAAATGGGTTTCGCAGCAAGCGATCGGCTGCGCAGCCGTCGCAACGCCCGGCCCTGGGTGCCCTATTTTGCCTCACCAGAGCGCGACCAGCCCGGTCGAAGCGCCGCTGATCGGCGGAATTATTGCAATCTCGGTAAGGATGTTTGCTGGACTGCGGTATTTTTCTTTGAAGTGCGCTGCAATAAAGTGTCATCAACGGTTCGAACAGCACGATTGTTACGGATCGACAACATAATTTTCGGAGGTTGTTACCATGAAGAATCTGATTGCTGCTGCACTCGCCGCTACCGTCCTCGCCGCTCCGGCCCTGTCGTTCGCACAAGCCGAGCAAGCTCCCGTGACGCGCGCTCAAGTTCGCGCCGAACTGGTCCAGCTGGAAAAGGCCGGCTACCGCCCGAACCTGTCGAGCCCGTACTATCCGGAAGACCTGCAGGCTGCCGAGGCGCGCGTCGCCCAGCAGAACGGCGCTGCAGAAGCCACGGCCTACGGCGCATCGACGAACGGCAGCGCCCAAACCGGCACCCGCGCACCGAACATCAAGCCGACCTACTTCGGCCAGTAATCGCGGCTCACACGTAGTGCCGGCGCACTACGCGAGCAACGCCTGGCGGGCCCGCTCTCCCGATTGGGAGAGAGCGGGCCCGCCGTTCATTTCTGCGCCGCGCGTGCAATGCGCGCGGCAGAAATAAGCCGCACGCCCACGAAAACCTCCGCCGCCGGAAATCCGGCGGCTTTGCCCGGACTGCGGTCCGGGCCTTTTTCCTCCTTCTCTTTCGCGACGCATGCGGCCCGCTTTATTAGCGCGGGCCGCGCGCGAAGGCGGCTCACTCGCGGGGCCCTAGAAGCCGTGGGTCACGAGCGAGAGCACGGAAAGATCGGGGTGCGTGCCGTCGATGATGCTGCGGCCGACGTGCACCGCCTCTTCGATGGCATCCTGCTCGCTGCGCCAGGTTTCGTCGCCATCCGCGTGATACGTGACCGTATGGCCCGGCTTCGCGGGATTCGCGCCGGGATGGCAAACGTAGGCCGTGTAGGTGTAGCGGTTCGCGCCTTCCTCGGCTGGCGTGGCGCTGACGTGAATCTCGAAGCCTTCGTAGTCGACCTCATGCATCGCAAGCGGTTGAGCGCTCATGGTGACCTCCGGGTGCCGCGGGTTAGCGGCTACGGGCTATCCGGCCGATGGGTATGCGGCCAGGTGTTCGGTATTGATTCGGTATTGGGAAGTTTAGGCGATGGGTCCCGGGCGGGTGGCCTACTATTGCAGGGCGATCCACCACCCTTGGAGCTTAGACATGGCATCGAACACCGTCCGCCTGCATCGTGTGCTGCGCGCGCCGCCCGAGCGCATCTATCGCGCCTTTCTCGATGCGAGCGCAGTCGTGAAATGGCTGCCGCCCAACGGCTTCACCTGCACTGTTCATGAACTCGACGCGAAAGTCGGCGGCCACTACCGGATGTCGTTCAAGAATTTCACGGCAGGCCACGGCCATTCGTTCGGCGGCGAATATCTCGAGCTCGTGCCGAACGAGCGTTTGCGATACACCGGTGTGTTCGAGGATCAGCACCTGTCCGGCACCATGCAGACGACCGTGGAGCTGCGCGCCGTGTTCTTCGGCGCGGAAATGACCGTCGTGCAGGAAGGCATACCGGAGATCATTCCGGTCGAGGCGTGTTATCTGGGCTGGCAGGAGTCGCTGACGTTGCTCGCAAAGCTCGTCGAGGCCGAGATCAAGCAGTAACGAAAGAGGGGCGCAGTCTTCAAAAAAGATTTTCGGTTCGGCCTTAGAAGGCGTGAAGGCCACGAACCCTGTGGGTTCGTGGCGTTCTTTGTGTGCGGGCTTTGCTCTGACGGGCGGATCAGTCTGGGGTGATCACAAGCCTTTTGTCTTCTACCGTGATTCGGACGCGCTGGCCTGCTTCAAAGCCTGCGACTTCGAGCCATCGGCTGGAAAGCTTAAGCCAAGGGTAAAGCGGCGGGTCATTTCTTGCGCGGGAACTGTACCTGCGGTACCGCCAGGACTGCTGGATGGTTACGCGGCGCTCGGGATGTGCGTGCGATGCATTAAGATTGGCGTCAGCCATGGTCAACTCCTTTGGTGAGTTGGTTTTGGTCAGCGGGCTATGGGTGCTGGTAACACTCATGGCCCGCGCTTCGTTTACTGCTTTTAGACTCCTACTAATTCCGTGCCTGGCCGAGCACGGTGTCCAACATTTGTGAGACGAACTGCTGTTTGGGCTTGGGGAGTTGTTCGATCGCTGCGATTTGACGTTGTAGGCGCGATATAGAACTTCCTTTGCCGAGCCGTCGCGCGACTGGCCTGCACAGCAACTCTTCGAAAGAGGACATCAACCGTTCCACTAAAGCTGGCAACAGCGATGCCGGCACTCGCGAGCGCCCGACTTCATAGTGGGCTAGCGTTTGCTGTGCGATACCGAGCGCCTCTGCTAATTCTTGTTGGGTCATGCCGCGCGCCCTTCGCGCCCTCGCAATACGTTCGCCAAGCTCAATAAAAAACACTTGATCTTTCTCGTTCATGGCTAAATCTGTGCAAGGAGTACGGAGGGGTAAAATCACCCGTTCAATTATTGAATATGGTTAATTGTAGCCAATCCGTTATCGCTAAAACCTAGAGTTACCTTTACTCCGATCATTTTTCGAGACTTATTAACCCCGATCAAATTTAATATGCGTGCCTCGTAGGGACGAGTAGATACATCATCCGCGCTTACTTGCGACACGTTCCAATTCAGACCTATTCGTCTAGCAAGAATATTCAGCATGATCAGACCGTCTGCAAGAATCCAGCGAAATTGGCACAGAGAGGTGGCGTCGCTTGTTCGGACAGGGTCCCGAGATTTTAAGTGGAGCGTCCGGGGCGATCATGCTGCCGATTTGATCGCTGGCAGCGTCGCGAAGTATGCCTCATCGGGCGTCTGATCCGCCAGG